>JBILVO010000111.1:0-13622 GCA_044370415.1 Pirellulales bacterium | reverse complement strand
CGGAGATCCTCCAGGCGGTGCAGCGGCTCGGCTTCGAGGAGACCTCGCCGATCCAGTCGGCGACGATCCCGCTGATCATGGAGGGGCAGGACGTCGTCGGCCAGTCGGAGACCGGCTCCGGCAAGACGGCCGCGTTCTGCATTCCGGCGATCGAGCGGGTCGATCCGTCGCGGCAGGCGACTCAGGTGCTGATCCTCGCGCCGACACGCGAACTGGCGACGCAGGTCGCCGACGAGGTGCACAAGCTCGCCGCGTTCAAGAAGGGCGTCCGCTCGGTGCCCATCTACGGCGGCGCGTCGTACGAGCGGCAGTTCGCGGAGCTCAAGCGGGGCGCCCACGTCGTCGTCGGCACGCCCGGCCGGCTCGTCGATCACATGGCCCGCGGCACGCTCGACCTGTCGGCCGTGCAGCTCGTCGTCCTCGATGAGGCCGATCGCATGCTCGACATGGGCTTCCGGGACGACATCGAGAAGATCCTCGCGGCCGTGCCCTCCGAGCGGCAGACCGTCTTCTTCTCGGCGACGATCTCGCCACCGATCCAGTCACTGGTGCGCCAGCACTCCCGCGACGCCCGCACGGTGAAGATCAGGCAGCATGTCGTGGCCGGTCCCCCGCTGGTCGACCAGGTGTATTACGAGGTGCGGCACCACGCGAAGTTCGACGCGCTGTCGCGGCTCATCGACTTCCACGACGTGAAGAGCGGCGTGATCTTCTGCAACACGCAGCGCATGGTCGACGAACTCGCCGACGCGCTCGTGGCCCGCGGGTGCTCCGCAGAGCGGCTGCACGGCGGCATGGCGCAGCCGCAGCGCACCCGCGTCATGAACGGCTTCAAGAAGGGAGCGTTCGCCTTCCTGGTGGCGACCGACGTCGCCGCCCGCGGCATCGACGTCAACGACCTCGAGCTCGTCGTCAACTACGACCTGCCCTACGACGCCGAAGACTACGTGCACCGCATCGGCCGCACGGGCCGCGCCGGCAGGAAGGGGCGGGCGGTGACGCTCGTCTCCGGGGCGGGCATCTATAAGCTGCAATCGATCGAGCGGTTCACGAAGACGAAGATCCGCCGCGAGCACATTCCCACGCCGGAGGCCGTCGAGCACAGGAGGTCCGACGCGCTCTTCGAGAAGCTCCGCGCCGCCCTCGAGGCGGGCGAGTTTCCCCGGGAAACGCCCCTGGTGGAGCGGCTGCTCGAACTGGGATACACGCCGACCGAGGTCGCGGCGGCGATCCTCCACCACTTTGCGCCGCCCGCAGCGGTGCGGCCTGCGGCCGCCGACACCTCCCCCGCCCCACCGGAGCGTGAGCACGAGCACGACCGCACGCGGTCGCGGAGGCCCGCGCAATTCGATCCCCGCCGTGGCGGCGGGCAGCACGCCGCGCGCAGGAAGTTCGGCCCGCGAGGCCGCGCCGACGACCGAAAGAAGCGGTAGGACTCCCGCACCCCGGCACGGTACAACGGTGGCCTGCGGCCGATGCACGCCGCGACGCCCCCGGAGCCCAGCCATGACGGCCCCCGCGCACGGACACCCGGTCGACGATCCCGGGCAGCGGATCGCCGACCTCGAGCGTCTTCTCGACGTGGCCCGCCAACTCGGCGCGACGGCCGAGCTCGATCCGCTCCTCGAGACGATCGCGGCGGCCGCTACCACTGTCCTCGACTGCGAGCGGGCCAGCGTGTTCCTGCTCGATCGCGCCGCCGGTGAGCTGGCGAGCCGGGTCGCCACGGGCATCGCAGAGTCGCCGGTCAAGACGATCCGCTTTCCGCTGGGGGTCGGCATCGCCGGCGAGGTGGCCCGCACCGGCACCGCGGTGAACATCGCCGACGCCTACGCCGATCCGCGGTTCAACCCGGAGTTCGACAGGCGCAGCGGCTTCCACACGCGCAGCATGCTGACCGTGCCGCTGGCCGACCACGACGGCACGATCGTCGGCGTGCTGCAGCTCCTCAACAAGCGGGACCGGCCGTTCGGCCCGCGTGACGAGCAGCTGGCAGGCTTCCTCGGCGGGCAGGCCGGCGTCGCGGTGCAGCGGCAGCTCCTCCTGGGGCACTACGCCGAGAAGCAGCGGATCGAACGCGATCTCTCGATCGCCCGCGACATCCAGCAGCGGCTCCTGCCGAAGGAGCCGCCGTGCGTGCCGGGCTTCGACATCGCCGGCTGGAACCGTCCGGCAGACCAGACGGGGGGCGACTACTTCGACTTCCTGCCGTTGGCAGGCGGGGGAACCGCCTTCACGATCGCCGACGCGACGGGCCACGGCATCGGCCCCGCCCTGGTCGTGTCGGAGACGCGCGCGCTGTTCCGCGCGCTCATGACTCCCGACGCACCGCTCGTCCCCCTCGTGGCGCGGCTCAACGACCTGCTCTCCGCCGACCTGCCGGAGGGACGGTTCGTGACGGCACTCTTCGGCGTCGCGACTCCGCACGGCGACGCGGTGCGTTTCGTGAGCGCGGGCCAGGGGCCGATCCTCGCCTTCCGTGCGGCCACCGGCGCCGTGGAACAGTTCGAGAGCCACGGCCTGCCGCTGGGGCTCATGCCGGAGATGGAATACGACGCCGAGACGACGCTACCGCTCGCGGTCGGCGACATGCTCGTGCTGCTCACCGACGGCTTCTACGAGTGGCAACGGGCAGACGGGGACCAACTCGGCATGGAGCGGATCTGCGACCTCCTGCGCCAGCACCACGCCCTTCCCCCCGCCGAACTGATCCAGACGATCCGGGGAGCTGTCGAGGAATTCGCGGCGGGAACCCCTCAGAACGACGACCTGACCGCCGTGATCCTGAAACGGCTGCCGTCGTCGTGACCCCCCGCGGGCCACCGGGTCCGGAGGCCGTTTGGGCCGAGCGGCAGCGGCCGTTCGATTGACCGGCTTCGCGGAATGAGCTATGATTTCTAGGGACATTCTGCCGGTTTTGCCTATTTTCCGGCCGGGTGCGGCGGTGCCCCTGCGGTCCACGGCCCGCTCCCCCTGCCTTCCCCGCCGGCGTTTGGGCTGAACACCAGGGCGGGCAACCACCGATCCCACCTGTAGGCGAGAGGTACGGCGGCATGCGGCTCGACGGCTCCCGAACCGTGCTGGCGTGGATCGCGGTCGTGGCGGTGCTGCCGCCCATGACCTGCATCGCGGCCGATGCTCCGGCAGCGTCGGCGGCTCCGGCGGCCCCCGCCGCCCGGGCCAGCTTCGTCAACGACGTGATGCCCGTGCTCACGAAGGCGAGCTGCAATTCCGGCCCCTGCCACGCCAAGGCGGGCCTCGGTCAAAACGGATTCCGCCTGTCTGTCTTGGGCTTCGAGCCGGCGGATGACTACGACCACATCGTCAACGAGGCCCGCGGTCGGAGGATCTCCGTCGCGGCGCCGGACGAGAGCCTGCTGCTCCAGAAGGCCACCGCACGGGTGCCCCACGGCGGCGGCCGCCGTCTCGACCCGAGCTCGGCGGAGTACCAGGCGATCCGCCGCTGGATCGAAGAGGGCGCAACCGCGCCGTCGGCGGCCGACCCCGACGTCACGTCGCTCGTCGTGGAGCCTGCATCGGCGACCGTTGCCAAGGGGGCCACGCCGCGGCTCAAGGTAACCGCCACATTCAGCGATGGCAGCAGCCGCAACGTGACTCCGCTGGCCGTGTACGAGTCGAACGATCCGGCCCGCGTCGAGGTCGATCCCGACGGCACGGCGCACGTGCAGGATGTGGCGGGCCGGGCCACCGTCATGGTCCGCTACCAGGGCGTGGTGGGGGTGGCGTCGTTCGACGTGCCGTCGGGCCCGCCGTCGCCGATGCCCGCCCCCCGGAACTTCATCGACGAGCTGGTCTTTGAGAACCTGGCCACGCTCGGCATCCCCGCCTCGCCCGAGTGCGACGACGGTGTCTTCCTCCGCCGGGTGTCGCTCGACGTCACCGGCACGCTGCCCACGGCGGAGAAAGCGGCCGCATTCCTCGCCAGCCGCGAGCCCGACAAGCGGGAGCGGCTCGTCGAGGAGCTCCTGCAGAGCCCGGAGTATGCCGACTTCTTCGCCAACAAGTGGACGGCGGTGCTCAAGAACCGCCGCGACGACACCAGCGACCTGCTCTCCAACTTCGCCTTCCACTCGTGGATCCGCGACAGCCTGCTGGCCAACAAGCCCTACGACGTGTTCGTCCGCGAACTGCTCGGTGCCACCGGCACCGTCGTCTCCAGCCCGCCGGTGGCCTGGTACAAGCGGGTGAAGGATCCGAAGGAGCAGATCGAGGACGTCGCCCAGCTGTTTCTCGGCGTGCGCATGCAGTGCGCTCAGTGTCACCACCATCCGTTCGAGCGGTGGAGCCAGGACGACTACTACGGCATGGCCGCCTTCTTCAGCCAGGTCGGCCGCAAGCCCTCGTCCGTCCGCAACGAAGACCTCATCTTCCACAAGCGGGGCGTCGCCGGCTTCACCAACCCGCGCACGTCGTCTCCGGTGCGGCCCGTCGCCCTCGGCGCCGCGGCCGAGACGATCCCGCCCGACGAGGACCCCCGACTCACGCTCGCCGACTGGATGGCCGAGCCGTCGAATCCCTTTTTCTCGCGGGTGCTCGTGAACCGCTACTGGAAGCACTTCTTCGCGCGGGGGCTCGTCGAACCCGAGGACGACATGCGCGACACCAACCCGCCGAGCAATCCGCGGCTCCTGACCGCGCTGGCCGAGCACTTCGTCGCGTCGAAGTTCGACCTCAAGGATCTCGTGCGGACGATCACGCGGTCGCGGGCCTACCAGTCGGCCGACGGCATCGCCGGCAACGAGAGCGATGCCCAGAACTTCTCCCACGCTTATTCCCGGCGGCTGACGGCGGAGGTGCTGCTCGACTCCATCGACCGGGTCGCCGAGTCGACCTCGTCGTTCGCGAACCTGCCAGCCGGCACCCGGGCCATCTCCCTGCCCGACAACAGCTACAACCGCTCGTCCGCGTTCCTCAAGGCGTTCGGCCGGCCCGACAGCGCGAGCGTGTGCGAATGCGAACGATCGCAGTCGCCGAGCCTCGCGCAGAGCCTGTTCATGATCAACGCCGCCGACATCAAGGCGAAGCTCTCCGCGGCGGGAGGCCGGGCGGCACGCTACGCCCGCGATCCCCGGCCCGACTCCGAGAAGATCCACGAGCTCACGCTGGCCGCGCTCTCCCGGGAGCCGACCATACAGGAACTGCTCGTGTCGGAGGCCTACGTCGCCGCGGCCGGCGTCGGCAAGGCCGCCGAGGCGGCGCGGAAGGAACGGTTCGAGGATCTCATCTGGGCGGTCATGAACACGAAGGAATTCGTCTTCAACCACTAGCCACGGGATCGTGCCGCGGGCTGTCGTCCCATGAACATGCCCGCCGCGCGATGCACACTATGAAGGCTCCACGAACCGACACGCGAACGAACACCGGACACGCGCCCCGGGACCGGAGCACGGCCATGACACCCCGGAGCCATCGGGCCGCGGGCGAGGCGGCGGCCGTCGTGGCATGCATCCGACGCGTCGGCCTGCGGCTGGCGGCCGTCGCTTGCCTGATCGCCATCGCTGGCATCGTGCAGCCCGCCGCCGCGCAGCAGGTCTGCCTGCCGCTGCCGCGGCTCCTGACGGTGGTTCCACCCGGCGGCTGTGTCGGCACGGACGTCGAGGTGGTCGTCGGGGGCGAGCGAATCGCGCCGGCAGAGGCGCTGCTCTTCTCGCACCCGGCGCTGACGGCGCGGCCGAAGCGCGGCGACGACGGCACGACCGTGGCCAACACGTTCATCGTCACGATCGCCGCCGACACGCCCGTCGGCGTGCACGACGCCGCGATCGTCACGGCGCTGGGCATCTCGTCGGCCCGCTGCTTCAGCGTCGGCAGCCTGCCCGAGACGTCTCGTGCAGCCGCGAACACCACGGTCGCGACGGCGACCCCCATGGCCATGAATTCCGTCTGCAATGCGGCCACCACGGCCCAGGCGATCGACCACTACCGGCTCGAACTGCATCGCGGCCAGCGGATCCGCGTCGAGTGCGCCGCCGTCGGCATCGACTCGCGCCTGCAGCCCGTGATCGCAATCGCCGACGGTGCAGGCAACGACCTGGCTGTCGAGCGTCGTGATCGTCCCCTCGACTTCACCGCCGAGGCGGACGGAGTGTGCATCGTGAAGGTGCACGACCTTTCCTTCCAGGGCGGCGAGCAGTGCTTCTACAGGCTCGTCGTGCGCGAGCCGGCAGCCGACACGCCACGGCACCCCTCCACCAGCCAGGTGAACACCTTTTCCTGGCCGCCGAACGGCCTCCCGGAACGAGCCGCCGCCACGGAAGCGGAGCCGAACGACCGGCCGGCCGAGGCCCAGAAGATCGCGCTGCCCTGCGACATCGCCGGCGTCTTCCTCGCCGCGGGCGACGTCGACACGTTCGAGTTCGAGGCCGCGAAGGGGGACGTGTGGTGGATCGAGGTGGCGTCGGAGCGGCTCGGAGCGCCCACCGATCCGGCCGCAGTCGTGCAGCGGGTCGTGGTGGACGGCGAGGCGGAGCGGCTCGAGGACGTCGTCGAGCTCAACGACATCGCCAGCCCTCTCAAGCCCTCGAGCCAGTTCTATTCCTACGACGGCCCGCCCTACGTGACCGGTTCGGCGGACATCCTCGGCAGGCTCGAGATCAAGGAGTCGGGCCGCCACCGCCTGCAGCTCCGCGATCTGTTCGGCGGCACCCGCGTCGAGCCGCGCAGCGAGTACCGGCTCGTGATCCGGCGTGCCGCGCCCGACTTCGTGCTCGTGGCCTGGCCGCTGCACATGGAGCTCCGCAACGGCGACCGGGCCGACCTCTCGAAGCCGTTCGCGGTCCGCGCCGGCGGCACGATCGCAGTCGAGGTGGTGGCCCTGCGCCGCGACGGCTTCGACGGCCCCATCGACCTGACAGTGGAGGGGCTTCCCGCGGGGGTGACCGCCGCCGGACTGCGGATTCCCAAGGGCGTGTCACGGGGCATCGTCGCGGTCACGGCCGCGGACAACGCGACCACTGCGCCTGTGCCGCTGAAGATCGTCGGCCGCGCGCAGGTGGCCGAGGCAGAGGTCGCGCGTCCCTGCCGGATCGCGTCGGTGGCCTGGCCGATCCGCGACCACTCGGCGGAGCTGCCTCAGCCGCGGCTGGTGTCGGCGGCCATGCTGACGGCATCGACCGCGGAGCCCTTTCCCCTCGCGCTCCGCGGCCCTGCGGCGGGCCCGATCGAGGCCACCGCCGGGTCGACCGTCACCATTCCGATCACGCTCGTGCGCCGCGGCAAGCTGCTGGGCACCGTGACGCAGCTGCGGATGTTCGGGCAGGGATTCGACAAGGCGGCCGCCGTCGATGTCCCGCTGTCCGCCGACTCCCACGACGTGCCGATCGACCTGGGCAAGCTGGCGATCGAACCGGGCCGGCACACCATCGTGCTCTACGGCGCCGCGACGGTGGCCTACCAGCCGCCGCCGGACGGCGACAAGCCCGCCGCGGCCGTCGACATTGCGGAGATCATCGTGTCCGAACCGATCCAACTGAACGTGAAGCCGGCGGCAGCGGCCGGCTCGCAGCAGACCGCCCCACAGGGAGAGAAGAAGTCATGAGCAACCACGACATGTCGTCCGCCATGAAGCACTGCGCGGGCCCGGGCGCCCGGCGGCACTTTCTCCAAGCGGGGCTGGCCGGATTCGCGAGCCTCTCCCTGCCGGGCATGCTGCGGCTGCGGGCCGAGCACCCGACCGCGGTGACGCCGTCCTCGACGGCCATGATCATGGTCTGGCTGCCCGGCGGGTGTTCGCAGCTCGACACCTACGATCCGAAGCCCGACGCATCGAGCGAGTATCGCGGCCCGTTCCGCACGATTCCCACGAAGATTCCCGGGGTGCACTTCACCGAGCTCCTGCCGCGCCAGGCGGCCCTCGCCGACAAGTTCACGACGGTGCGGTCGATGATGCAGACGGCCCCCGGCCACCCGGCGGGATCGATGCAGATGCTCTCGGGAGACATGGCCACGCAGGACAAGCCGAAGCCGAAGTACCCCGACTGGATGTGCGCCACCAACTACCTGCGCTCGCGGCACGTCCCCCGGTCCAATCCCCTGCCGCGGTACGTCGGGATCAATCCGCCGCTGGAGTACAACGGGCCCGCCTACGTGGGCGACGCCTACCAACCCTTCACCGTGTCGGGCGACCCGAGCCTGCCGACATTCTCGGTGCCCAACCTCGGTGTGTCCGGGGCGGCGGAGCTCGGCCGGCTCGACCGTCGCGCGAGCCTGCGGCGCCGGCTCGACGGACTGCAGCAGGCCGTCGACCGCCAGCTCGAGATGGAAGCGCTCGACCAGTTCGAGGCGCAGGCCATGATGCTGCTCACCGACCCGCGGGCGAAGGACGCCTTCGACCTCTCGCGGGAGGACGACAAGACCCGGGATCGCTACGGACGAAACGCCTGGGGCCAGCAGCTGCTGATGGCCAGGCGGCTCGTGGAGGCCGGGGTCGACATCGTGACCACCCAGCTCAGCGGCCCGCTCTGCGGCCGCGTGGGCAACTGGGACGATCACGCCGTCAACCACCACGTCTTCGAGGCCCTGCGGTTCCGGGCCGACGCCTACGATCAGGCCGTCGCGGCGCTCGTCGAGGACATCCACGACCGCGGGCTCGACAAGCGGGTGCTCGTCGTCGTGACCGGCGAATTCGGCCACACGCCGAAGATCAGCTACGGGGCGAGCACGGGCGCCGGCGCCGCCAGCGGCCCTGCCGGCACGCAGCAGCCCGGCCGCGACCACTGGCCGGCCGCCTTCTCCAACATCTGGTTCGGCGGCGGGATCCGTCCCGGACAGGTGGTCGGCGCCACCGACCGCCGCGCCGAGGCTGTCATCGATCGCCGCTGCACAGCCCACGACTTCCTGGCGACGATCTACCACCACCTCGGCATCGACTCCTCGCAGGTCACGATCCATGACTTCACCGGCCGGCCGACCCTCCTCGTCGAGAACGGCAGGCCGATCCAGGAACTGATGGGCTGACGCGGGCGGCCGACAGTCCCACGCCCCCGGAGCCCTCTCCCCCGTGTCACTCCTCGACCGCTTCCTCCGTTACGTGCGGATCGACACGCAGTCGGACGAGCATGGCGCGGGCAGCCCGAGCACGCCGAAGCAGCTCGACCTCTGCCGCCTGCTCGCCGAGGAGTGCTGGGCGCTCGGCCTCGCCGACGTGTCGCTCTCGGAGCACGGCATCGTGATGGCGACGGTTCCGGCGACTCCCGGTCACCGCAGCCCGACGATCGCCTGGGTGGCCCACGTCGACACCTCACCAGAGACGTCGGGCACGGGCGTCGTGCCCGTCGTGCACGCCCCGTACGACGGCCGCGACATCCCCCTGCCCGGCGACCCGACGCAGGTCATCCGCGTCGCCGAGAACCCCGACCTCGAGCGGCTCGTCGGCGGCACCGTGATCACCTCGGACGGCGCGACGCTGCTCGGCGCCGACGACAAGGCGGGCGTGGCCGTGATCATGACCGCGGCGGAGCGGCTCGTGCAGGGAGCCGGCGGCCCGCATGGCCCGATTCGCCTCGTGTTCACCTGCGACGAGGAGATCGGCCGCGGCACCACCGGCCTCGACGTCTCGCGGATCGGGGCCGTCTGCGGCTACACGCTCGACGGCGACGGCCGCGGCGGCATCAACGCCGAGACTTTCTCCGCAGACGCGGCGGTGGTCACCGTGACCGGCGTCAACATTCATCCCTCGATCGGCAAGGGCACGATGGTCAACGCCGTCCGCATCCTGGCCGACTTCCTGGCGGCGCTGCCGACCGACCGCCTCAGCCCGGAGACGACGGCCGGCCGCGAGGGCTTCATCCATCCCTACGGCATCGAGGGGGGCGTCGGCCGCGCCGAGGCGCGGCTCATCCTGCGCGACTTCGAGGATGCGGGGCTCGCCGCGCACGCCGCGCTCCTCGAGGAGATCGCCCGGCGGCTGCGGGAGGCGCACCCCCGCGCCCGCATCGACCTCTCGATCCGGCCGCAGTACCGCAACATGCGGGACGGGCTCGCCCGCGAGCCGCGGGCACTGGCGAAGGCGATCGCGGCCACGCGGCTGGCCGGCCTCGAGCCGCGGCTGGAGGTGATCCGGGGAGGCACCGACGGCTCGTTGCTCACCGCCCTCGGGCTGCCGACCCCCAACCTCTCGACCGGAGAGCACACTCCGCATTCGCCGCTCGAATGGACGAGCCTCGAGGAGATGCAGGCGGCCGTCGACGTGCTCCTGCACCTGGCGGCGCTGTGGGGTGAGGAGCGGAGCTGACCCCCGCCGGACGGCTGCGGTCCGCAGCGGCGGCTGACCAGACCGTGGACCCCCTCGGCGTTTTCACCGGTCGACCACGCGGACAAAGGCCATCGATGACCTTGTCCACGGCCAGTCAACGCGACGGCGGCCCCACGATGTTGTCGGCCCGCGAGACGGCGTCCGGCACGGCCAGATCCTGCAGCCTGCAGCCGTGCACGCCGCAGCCGGCCGGCGGCCGGCCCGCGGGCGCCCGCCATGCGATCGCCGTCTTCATCAGCGGCGGATCGCGGTCATCCAGGATGGTGCAGCCGGTCACGAGCGTGTCGTGGCAGTCGTCGACGAGCAGCCCCACCGGCGTGCCCTCGAGAAGATGGCAGGCGGCCAGCGTCATCCTGCGGCAGCGCACCAGCTCGACGAGGGCTTCCTTCGCCGTCGGATCGACGCCGTCGAGCGTGTGCCGGCCGGCGAGCGCGTCCTGGATCGACAGCCCTTCGACGACGCAGTCCTGGCAGTCGACGAAGCGGACGCCCGTCGACAGCTCTTTGTCGCCGTAATCGGGGTTGTGGCCGATGATGTTGGCGCCGAGCGTGATCGATCGCGACCGCTCGACCAGGATGCTGCGGTGCGTGGCGCTGTAGGCGTAGTTTCCCGAGATCGCGAATCCGAGGCAGCCCTGCAGGTGGACGTTCACCTCCTGGTTGCCGATGAGGTTGCCGGCGATCGTCCACATCCCCCCCGCCAGCCCCCGCGCACCGCCGAGGAACCGGATGTTGGCCCCGCCCGGCGAGGGCGTGGCCTGGATCGTGTTGGAGGCGATGGTGCCCTCGCGGATCGTCCCCTCGCGACAGTCGACGTAGATCTCCGCCGTCGGCTCGCCGTCGGCGTCGGGCACTCCGATCGACTTGTTGTTGTTGTATTCGATGTCGTTGCCCGTGATCTGCACGTTGCGGATCTCGCCCCCGGCGATTCGGATGCCCCCGAGCCTGCAGTAGCTGATGTGGCTCCCCGTGACGATCACCTGGTGCAGGTTCGCCCCGTCGAGGAACAGGCCGACGCCGGTGTTGCGGTAGATGTGGCAGTGCGAGACGAGCAGGTTGCGGGCCCGCCTCGTCACGTGGATGCCGTGCCGCAGCCCCCGCAGCAGCACGCCGCTGATGGTGGGCTGCATCACCCCCTCGATCCGGATGCCGTCGGCCTCCGGGTGCGTCCCGGCGATCTCGACGTCGCGGACGACGGGCATCCGCTCACGTTCCCACGACTCGGGAGAGAACTGCCGCGGGTCGGCATTTCCCTGGTGCGTTCCCCGCAGGACGATGGCCGGCCCCGGCCCGGTCATCGTCAGCCGGGCCCCTCCCGCCGAGCCATCGATGCCCGTCCGCCGGCATGCCTCCAGATCGATCACGATCGTGCGGGAAATCCGATAGTCACCCCGCGGCAGGACGACCAGCCCGTCACCGTCGGCCACGGCATGCTGGATTGCGTCGGTGTCGTCCGCGACGCCGTCCCCGACGGCACCGTAATTTCGCACGTCCGCCATGCTCCCCTCCCGGATGTGGATGATCGGAGCGAAGCATAGCAGCCCCGGGAGCATGCCTGCCGCCACACCCGGCGGCGACGCGGGGGAAAACCCGCACGGCGTTGTGTTTTCCACGTCCGCGTCGTCACGCGGCCCATCACAAGCGGAAAAGTTCACGAAATCGGCCCGGTGAAGACGAATAACCGGATGCCTACGGGGGAGGACCGGCGTGATCGCGTTCCGTGATGGGGCTGAGCCCGACAGAGTCCCAGTCGCCTGCGGCGGGGTGCGGCCGCGGCCCGCCGTGTTTCGCGCACTGGGCCATGACGACCCGCCCGCATCGGTCCAGCTCCACGGCGTGACGTTCAACAGGATCGCCATCCTCAAGCACGACTCGTGGGCGGCGACTGCCGTCTACGCGGCGGCCGGTCGACGCGCCGTCTGCAAGTTCAACCGCCTCCAGCCTGTCATCGTGCTGCCGATGCGCTGGCTTGGCAGGCTGCTGGCGTCCCGCGAGCACCGCTTCATGGAACGGCTCGCCGGCATCGAAGGCATCCCCGTCTCGCTCGGGCCGGTCTGCGTCGCGGGCCGCCCCCTGGCGAACGCCGTGTGCCACGAGTACATCACCGGCCATCCGCTGGCCGAGCACGAGCGGGTGGCGGACGACTTCTTCCCACGCCTGGCGGCGCTGCTGGCGGAGGTGCATCGCCGCGGCGTCGCCCACGTCGACCTGCACAAGCGGGAGAACATCCTCGTGGGCGACGACGGGGGCCCGCATCTCATCGACTTCCAGATATCGTTCGCCCTGCCATCGCGGCCCCGCTGGCTGGCGGCCGCATTCGGCGGCGTGCTCCGCGTCCTGCAGCAGAGCGACGACTATCACCTGTTCAAGCACCGTGCCCGCCACCGCCCCGACCAGCTCGGGGCCGCCAACGCCGACATCGACGCCGCCCGGCCGTGGTGGATCCGTGCCCACCGTGGCGTCGCGGTGCCCTTCCGCTCGACACGACGCTGGCTGTTGACCCGGCTCGGCATCCGCTCCGGCCGCGGCCACGCCACGACCGAGGCCCTGCCGGAGGTGGCGTTTCAGGGGATCATGAAGCGGAATCTCTGCTCCCCGCACTGAAAGTAGCAGTACGAGGTCAACGCGACCGACTGAATGTTGGCCCAGATGCCGTTGCGCGTCTTGCCGGCCGACAGCTGCCAGACACCGGCGGGATCCCGGTGCAGGGTGGCGTGATGCCGTGAGACGAGCGGATCATCCAGCTCGATGTCACACCCGCCGTAGACGCCTCCGATCGTCACCGTCGGCTTCCTGACGACGTGCCGCACGCCGTCGGCGCGGCCCGATGATTCGACGATCGTGGGCCACGCGAGGTCGGAGGATTCCCGTTCGACCAGCAGCGTTCCCTCGCCGGCGCCGGGCGACGGGACGCCCAACTGGCGAACCGGCCCCTCCAGCCGATACCGCCGCGACCCGATGATGACGATCGTGTCGCTGAAGAAGCTGGCGTGGTTCACGCGCACGAAGGTGCCGTTGACGCTGCCGAGGTTCTGCAACGTCCAGTGCGCGACGCCGCGGGCGGCGACGAGCCGCAGCTCCGCGTGCTCCTTGGAAACGGTCGGGTCGTTCGGCAGCATCAGGTCGCCGCCGGAGCGACCGATCACGAACGGGCTCTTCCGGATGCGAACCTCCTCGCCGACGTCCATCGAGCCGTCGTCGAGCGCGGTCAGCACCGGAACCGGCGGCCGCAGCACCGGCCGGTAGAGGGGTTCCTCCTGCTCGAACGAGTCGCCACGCCCCCCTGATCGTTCGTCGGACGTGGTCAGCCACTTGACGATGCGGAAGTTTTCGACCTCGCGCCCCGGGTC
>JBILVO010000022.1:0-38101 GCA_044370415.1 Pirellulales bacterium | reverse complement strand
CTGCTCCGCTTTTCCTCGTGGCATTTCTTGCCCTCCCTTGGTTGCGGCCGCCCGGGATTCTCACTCCCGGAGTGGCCTCGTTTAAGGGGGGCAGGTCACGTGGGACATCACAGCGTTAATAAGGCAAGGGGTATTTGGCGATCAGGCTGACTACCACAGCGGCAGCTACACGGCCGGGGGCTGGACCGCGTTTGGCGTGGAGCTTGCCAGTGGTTCAGGAATAGTTAAAAAAGTGGGCAGAGAGCTGCTTCAACAAGGCGGGGAATTGCTTGCCAAAAAAAGTGCGGCTGCGACCGCTAAAGAGATCAACCAGATTTCTCATGTGTTCTCCCGTGCGGCAAAAAACCTGGAGGCTCTTGTGCAAGCCAGCGGCTCGGAGCTGAATGCGTTGCGGAGCGTGCAGGCGGCCGCTAATCAAGCTTTGGCGGAAGGGCGACTAGCAGCAGGTCCGAATGGCATTCTTCCTGGCCATTCGCGGGGTGCTGTTCTCATTGTAAACGGCATACAGGTGCAGCTCATCGGAGGAAGAATAGTAAACGGGGTTGTGGAGTTAGGGTCGTGTGTGGGGCTATAACAATGCGTGAGATTGAACAGTCTGCGTTAGAAGCGGCTGTTTTGGGACGACTTCATGTAATGCACGGTGGTCTCGGCTTTCCGCCGGCTAATATGGTGCGTGTGTTGCGACGTGAAAGTACTGGATGCGGGCGGTACGTCGATATCGAGTCTGATGCGGAAATAGAGGTTGAAAATGGTTACCTAGATCTGGGCGGTAGCTTCATCGAGATGGAAGGCGTGGCTAATGGAATCATGGCCGTGGCTTTGGTGCACAATCGGCGGCTGACGGAACTGGAATTCAGCACCTATGGCGGCGACGCGTGGAATGGCGACGAGCGACGATGGAAGATCGTGTGATTCTGCGAGAATGTCTATGCCCCCACCTTAAACGTCGTCACTTTCAGAGAGAGAATCTCTGGGTATGACGCCGCCACCAAACTTGAGTCCACCCGAGGCGTTAGCCGTGCAGGGCCGGTAGTGACGCGGGCCAGCGCGCGAACTTCTCCTGCGGCTTAACCTCGGCCTGTGCTTCACGAGCGACACGCTCGTTCAGGTGACGACGATTGCAGGTGAGCCACTTGATAGCAGTACGCGCGGGGCGGTCTTCGCGGCGGCGGGAGCAGGGGATGGCGGGACGGCAACGCTCCTCGAAGCGAGCCTCACGGTAGCCACCCACCCCGGCCTGCGTGCCCTCCCCATCACCGCCGTCCCGCTCGGTGCCCGCGTCCTCGCAGGGAATCCCCGGCCCGAGGAGATCGACGCGGCGTTTCCAGAGCCCGATCAGGCCACGTGGGTGACGCTCTCACTCGACCTCGTGAAACTCGACGGGACCCCGGTAAAGGCGGAGTTCCTCAGGCCCCGTGGTTGGGTCGAACAGAGTGGGATCGTCGCCGGTGCTGTTCTCCCGATCGCCATCTCGGAGTTGGAGGTCGAGGGCGATGCGTTCGTGACGGGTATCAGCCCATGCCCGCCGGTTACCGAGGGGCCGGGCCGTCGCCGGTCGGGTCTGCAGTGGCACATCGAAAGGCCCGGGAGACCGCCGCGGTGTGACCATGGTTCGATGCTGCCCTCGCCCATGCCTCACAGGCCCTCGGCCTGTAGGCGGGCCTCCACGACGTCGGCCATCTCCCGTGCCTGGTCCTCGAGCTCCTGCAGGAGCTCGAGATCGTCGTCGTCGCTGGCGCGGCGGGCGAGGAAGAGCAGGTACATGGCCTCGTTCCGCCACGCCTTCAGCCAGTCGGGCCGCGACGCGACCGGCCTGTGGACCAGCCACTCCAGCCGCTCGAACGGATCACCTGCCGGGTCCATCGAAGCACTCCAGCCGCGTCAGCCCCGGTGGAGCACGAAACCCTCGATCGCCTCGTATTCCGGCAGGCCGAGCCGGTCGTAGAGACGCGCGGTGTCGCGGTTGCGGTCCTCGGCCCGCTGCCAGAACTCCCGCGGGTCGGTGGGGCCGGGGAAGAGCGCCCGGTCCTTTTGGCTCTCGTGCTTGAAGATCGCCATCCGCTTCCGCTTCACCTCGTCGGGCGAGAGCGGCACGGCCATGTCGATCTCGTGCGGCTCCCACTCCTGCCAGGCGCCCCGGTAGAGCCAGAGCTCGCAGCTGCGGGCCCAGTCGCGGGCCGCGAGCGACTCCATCGCCTTGAAGACGGCGGTCAGGCAGACGCGGTGGGTGCCGTGCGGATCGGAGAGGTCGCCGGCCGCGTAGACCTGATGCGGCTTCACCTCGTCGAGCAGCTTCGCGGTGATCGCGATGTCGTCCGGGCCGATCGGCTTCTTGCGGACACGGCCGGTCTCGTAGAAGGGCAGGTCGAGGAAGTGGACGTGCTCGGGCTTCACTCCGGAGTAGCGGGCGCCGGCGCGGGCCTCCGTCCGCCGGATCAGGCCCTTCACGGCCTGGAGCTCGGGAATGTCGACGGCGCCCGCGTGCTTCGTGCGGAGGAACGTGCGGATCTTCTCGGCGATCTCGCTCGGCTTCGTGCCCGCCTCGAACGCGCGGCAGAACTCCTCGACGAAGTCGACGTGGCGGTCGGCCGACTCGTCCCAGACCGCGATGTTGCCGCTGGTCTGGTAGGCGACGTGCACCTCGTGCCCCTGCTCGCAGAGGCGGATGAACGTGCCGCCCATGCTGATGACGTCGTCGTCGGGGTGCGGGCTGAAGATCACGACCCGCTTGGGACACTCCTCGGTCGCGGCCTTGCTCGCTGCGGCTGTGCCGACCGCACGGACCTTGCGCGGGTGCCCAGGGCCGCCGGCGGGCCAGCCCGTGATCGTGTCCTGCATCGCGCGGAAAACCTCGATGTTGAGGTCGTAGACCCGGCCGCGGTTGCTCACGAGATCCTGCAGGCCGTGCTCGCTGTAGTCCTCGTCGGTCAGCTTGAGGATCGGCTTCTTGAGCTGCAGCGACAGCCAGATGACCGCCTTGCGCGTGAGGGCGTCGGTCCAGACGAGGCCCATCGTGTCGAGCGGGCCGACGATCCAGGGCGACTCGAACCGCGTGAGCCGGGCGGCGGCCGACCGATCGAGGACGAACCTGGCGTCTGCGTGCTGCTGCAGCGCGCTTGCCGAGACGTGGCTGCACGGCGGCTCCTCGACCGCCTTGCGGACGATCGGCGCCTTGTGCTCGCCGAAGGCCAGCAGCACGACGCGGCGGGCGTCGAGGATCGAGCCCACGCCCATCGTGATCGCCTGTCGCGGGACGTTCCATTCGCCGAAGAAGTCGCTGGCGGCGTCGGCCCGCGTCACGCCGTCGAGCGTGATGAGCCGGGTGCGGCTCTCGAGGGCGCTGCCCGGCTCGTTGAAGCCGATGTGGCCGGTGCGGCCGATGCCGAGCAGCTGCAGGTCGATGCCGCCCGCCTCCGCGATCATCTCCTCGTAGCGGGAGCAGGCTTCGGCGACCTTCTCCCGCGGCAACGTGCCGTCGGGGATGTGGATCGCCGCTGCCGGGATGTCGAGGTGGTCGAAGAGGTGCTCCCGCATGAACCGGTGGTAGCTCTGCAGCGCGTCGGGCTGCATCGGCCAGTATTCGTCGAGGTTGAACGTGACGACGGTCTTGAACGACACGCCCTCCTCGCGGTGCAGGCGGATGAGCTCGTCGTAGACGGCCACCGGCGTGCTGCCGGTCGCGAGGCCGAGCACCGTCTTCTGGCCAGCCGCGGCCCGCGACTGGACGAGGTCGGCGATCTCGCGGGCTACCGCCCGGCTGGCCTCGCCCGGCTGGTCGTAGACCGTGACCGGCAGCCGCTCGACCGTGTGCACGTGCGGCAGTGGGCCGCGATAGATCGGCGTGGACGCGGTGACGGACGTCGCTGCGGAATTGGCTGCGGCCATGCAAGGCTCCTCGGGCGTCGGCGTGTTCAGGGTGTGGTTGGATGAGGCGTGTTCGGGGGACGCGCGTGCGGGATCAGTTGGCGGACGGGGACAGCTGGCGAATGCGGAGGTTGCGGAACTCGACCGGTGCACCCTCCGACTCGAGGCAGAGGAAGCCGGTGGCCGGCGTGCACTCCGCGCCGCCGGAAACCTGGTGGCCGTTCACCCAGAGGCGGACCTCGCCGTCGACCGCGCGGACGAAGTAGTGGTTCCACTCCGGAGTGCCGCGGGAATGCTGCGCCGTCGGGAAGCTGCGGCTGCCGTTGGGCGAGAGCGGCGGGAACGGCTTCATGGTCGACGTGCCGACGGGGAAGACGTCGCCGTGGGTCGTGAACCAGTCGCCCTTCTTGCCGGACGATTTTTCATACTGCTCCGTGTAGCCGTGGTCGAGGATCTGCACCTCGATGCCACCGCGGGGCAGCTTGCCGGGCGGCACGTCCTCGAGCGCCGCCGCAGGCGCCCAGAGGAAGACGCCTGAATTGCCCCCCGAGGCGAGGTGCCGCCAGTCGAGGGAGAGCTCGAGATTCGTCACGGGGAACTTCGTGCGGATCACGCCGACGGGCTGGCCGGTGCAGTGCACGCCGCCGTCCTTCCAGGTCCAGGTGCCGGGCTTGTCGGTCGTGGGGAGGTCGCAGTTGACGTTCGCGAAGTCGTCGGCGCTGAGGTCGCGCCAGCCGGCGCCAGTCGTTTCGGCGGCCGTGAGCTCGCGGATGAAGACGTTGCGGACGTGCAACGGTGCGCCGTGCGTCTGGATCTGGATCGGGCCGCGGGCGGGCAGCGGCTGGCCCTTCTCGAAGTAGTTGGCCAGCGGCTGGTTGTCGACCACGGTCTTGTCGTTGAGGACCACCGTCACCCGGTCGCTCTTCATGAGGATGCGAGCCGCGTTCCAGGAGCCGATCGGGGCATCCGCCTTCACGAGCGGCGCACGGCCGGGGGAGTCGGGCGGGTTATTCCACAGGCCGCCGGAGCCCTTCTGGTTGCCGAGCTTGTTGTCCCGCTCGCAGTCGGGATCCCAGATCTGCACCTGCGGGTTGGCCCGCAGGTAGATCCCGCTGTCGACGCAGGCGGCGGGCAGTTTCCACTCGATGAGGAGCTCGAAATCGCCGTAGTCGCCGCCGGTCGTCAGGTAGACGCCCTGGCCGTCGCTGACGATCACGCCGTCCTCGACCTTCCAATGCTGCGCGAGGTCGGCGTTCCACTCGGCCTGCCGCTTGGCCCGTTCCTCGGGCGTGCCCTCGGCCTCCTTGCGGGGATCGAAGTGAGGCCGTCCGCGCCAGCCGGCGAGATCCCGGCCATTGAAGAGCGATGTGAAGCCGGCCGGCGCTTCAGCCGCAGCGGCGGTGAATGAGACGAGGGCCAGTGCCAGGGCGAGAGACGCACGGCTCGCGAGTCGCGCCAGCCGCACTGCAGGCAGGGGAAACGCAGACAGCCGCAATGCAGGGGCGGGCACCGATTCCGTCCGCCGGGCCTGGGGCGTAGCTCGTGTCATGGCAGGTTCCTCCGCGCAAGGCCTCGATTCTCCAGAAAAAGCATATCCCGTGCGGCTCCGGCGCGGAACGCCCGGGGGCAAACTCCCGCTGCGGCATGCACGCGGGCGGCGGCGGCGGGCCGCGGGATCGGCATGACCTGCACGACCGGCCACGGTCCGGCTGTTCAGGCCGTGGCCGCAGCCGCAAGGCAGCGGCATGACGCGCGGGAAGAGCGATCGCGGCGCCGGCGCGCACGCCGCGATCGCGTGGGGCGGCTCAAGGCGTCACCCCGGAAAAATCCCAGGCGTGCGCGCGATCGCCCGACGTGTAACGGATCGATGCGATGTCGACCGGCGCCGATGCGGCGGGCAGGTGCAGCTGGATGATGGCGGACGTTCCTTCGATCGGCAGGTCGAGCAAGACATCCTGCCACTGGTCCCCGGCCGCAAGCGTGAACGGCACGCCCGCGCGATCCTTCGGGAGGTCCTTCTCGGAGGCAGTCCGCCACGTCACCATTCCCCGGCCCCCCGCAGGTGCTCTGATTCGAAATTGGAGATGGATCGGGCCCGCGAGCTTCACTTGGGCCGTGCCGAGGTAGGGCCGGGCTGCCGTGCCCTCGATCCGGTAGCCGCCGGCGATCGGCTTCGCCGTGCACTGCTGGGCGACGAGGCCGGTGAAGCTGCGAGCCGCTTCCGACGGCTGCGGTGCGGAACGGTAGGCGGGGTTGGGCTGGGGAGCGAGTGCCCCTGTGTCGAGTATCAGCCGGTCGATGATCGCGTCGAGTTCCTGCACCTTGTCCGGCATCCGCGCGGCGAGGTTCGTCGTCTCGGCGACATCGTCGGCGAGGTTGAAGAGCTCCCGCGTGCCCTCGTACTCGCCCGGCCGCGGCTGGTAGCGGCGGATCAGCTTCCAGTCGCCCTGGTACGCGTTCACGCCGCCGCGCTGCACGGGAAACCAGATGACGTAGGAATCGCGGGTGGGCCGGGCCTCGCCACGCAGCGCAGCGGCATACGAGACGCCGTCGATCGGGTGGTCGGGCCGGCGGGCCAGCCCGGCCAGTTCGAGCACCGTGGGATAGACGTCGGTGCAGCCGACGAGCGCATCGCTCGTCGATCCGGGCTTCACGCGGCCGGGGAATCGCACCATGTGCGGCACGCGGACTCCCCCCTCGTAGAGCGTGCCCTTGCCGTCACGCAGCGGGGTGTTATTCGTGGGCGGCCTGTATCCGGCCCACTTCCGATAGCTGGCCTGCGTGGGGCTCGATTGTGCCCGCTTCCTCGTGGGTTCGCTCTGGGTGTCACTCTGCGTGTCGGTCTTGGCGTCGCTCTGCGTGTTGCTGTGGGTGTTGCCGCCGTTGTCGCTCGTGAAGATCACGAGCGTGTCGTCGGCGATGCCGAGCCGGTCGAGCGTGTCGAGCAGCCGGCCGAGCGACTCGTCGACGCTCTTGAGCATCGATGCCATGACGGGGTTGTCCTGCCGGCCGCTGGGGTCGGTGCGATTCGCCATCTCGGCGGTGAGGGATTCCTTGTGGCCCCACGGGCCGTGGACGCCGTAGTGCCAGAGGTTCAGGAAGAAGGGCCGTTGCTTATCGGCCGCGACGCTCTCCTCGACGAAGCGGATCGCCTCGTCGCTGAGCCGGTCGGTGATGTATTCGCCCGGCGGGCCATCGGTTATGGTGCCGAACACCTTCTTACCGCCCGGCGGCGGATCGGTGCCGGGGGCCAGGACGCCGTACGGCGAGAAATAGCTCCCTGGCGGACCCGCGTCGGGATGGCAATGAAACGCGACGTCGAAGCCCTGCTGCTCGGGCCAATGCGGCTCGGTGAGGCCGAGATGCCATTTGCCGAAGTGGCCGGTGCGGTAGCCCGCGTCGCGGAGCGCCTCGGCGAGCGTGTAGGCGGCCGGGTCGAGGTACGTCTGGCTCGCGGGATAGAGCACCGGCACGTTCGCCGGGCCCGATATCGGCAGGCTGCGGGCCACGGGCGGCTGGTGGCCAGCGGGGACGATGATGCCATGCCGCGCGGCGCTTTGGCCGGTGAGCAGGCAGGCCCGCGTGGGCGAGCAGATGGGCTGCGAGTAGGCCCGCGTGAACCGCATGCCCTGGTTCGCCAGCCGCTGCATGTTGGGCGTGTCGTAGTAGGTCGAGCCGTAGGGGGTGCTGTCCATCCAGCCCATGTCGTCGACGAGGAAGAGGATCACGTTCGGCCGGCGGTCGGCGGCAGTCGCGGCCGGGCAGCAGACGAGGGCGAGCAGGATCAGGGCGGCGGGCAGAAGCCGGGGCATGGTGATCTCGCGTGTGGGAAGAGAATCCTTTGAACGGCGAAGGCCGGCCCCGGTTGCGTGGCGTGCTCACCCGCCCGACGGCCGCGGCCAGTGCTCGGCGATCTTCCGCTTGAGGAAGGCGACGCTGCGGACGAGCTCATCCATGCCGTTGACGCCGTCCTCGATGCTGACCCACGTGCACCTGCCCTGGCGGGCGAGCTCACCGAAGATCGCATCGTAGTCGTTGAGGCCCTTGCCGATCTCGCCGTGCTTGAGCCGCTTGGCGTAGCCGATCGCGCCGCCTTCCTCGCGGCGCAGGTCGTCGAGCGTGCCCTCGATGAGCGAACGGTCGCTGGCGTGCATCGTGACCACGCGGTCCGACACCCGGCGGAGCAGCTCCAGCGGATCCTCGCCAGCCAGGAACGTGTTGCTCGGGTCGTAGTTGACGCCGAACCGTGGATGGTGGATGCGGTCGACCAGTCGGCAGAAGACGTCCATCTTCTGGGCGAACTCCGGGTATTCCCAGAAGTCGTCCTTGTAGTGGTTCTCGATGACGAGCGTGATGCCGCGGGCGTCGGCGTGGAGCAGACAGGCTTCGATCGACTCGGCGGCCAGCCGCACGCCCTCGTCGACCGAGAGCTCGGGCCGCCGCTGGCCCGAGAGCACACGGCAGAACGAGCCCCCCAGCGCCGCCGTCATGTCGATCCACTGCTTCTGCTTGGCGATCTCGCGGTCGCGGAAGGCGGCGTCGGGATGCGTGAAGTCGGGGGAGCAGCACATCATCGGAATCGTCATCCCGTGGGCCTCGACCTCGCGGCGGAACCGGGGCCAGTTGGCCTCGTCGGCCATCTCCAGAAACCCGGCATACCATTCGAGGCCGTCGAGGCCGAGCGGCGCGGCGAGCCGGATCCACTCCGAGACGGTCATGCTGCCGTCCTTGCAGAGCGCCTGCATGAACGCCTTGGGAAATGCGGCCAGCCGCGGGCCGCGTGCCGCGGCCGGGCGAGACGGTACGTCGTTCATGGCGTGGCTCCAGCCGTCGTGGCCGTCCTTCGGACGAGTGTCGGTGCCGCCTCGGGAAGCCGGATTGTCGGCTCGCCTGCGAGATACCCGAGCGACCGGAGGAACTCGTCGGCCTGGCGCGCCGTCACCTGGATCCACGGCGCGCGGTTGAAGAAGCTGTGGGGCTGGCCCGTGGCCACCCAGAGATCGGCCCGCACGCCGAGCGGCCCGGCCTTGGCGAGGTATTGTTCCGCGCCCGCGAGCAGCGGATCGTCGCTCCCGAAGAAGATCACGGCGGGTGGGCCGCCGGCCGCGACGAACCTGTTGGGCGTGATCGCCGCGATCACGCCGGCGTCGAGCACGGCCGGGGTCTTCCTGTCGCGGGCGAGCTCGTCGATGTTGAGCGCCGGGTTGAAGAGCACCAGCGCGTTCGGACGGGATGAGATCGGGGCGTCGTCGGGCTCGAATCCCGGTACCAGGGCCGTGCAGGCGGCAAGGTGCCCGCCGGCCGAGCCGCCGGCCGCGACGATCCGGTCGGGGTCGATGCCCCATGCGGCGGCGTTTTCCCGGAGCCAGCGGACGGCAGCCTTCGCGTCTTCGACGCACTTGTCGGGCGTCGTGTGGTGGATCGAGGCGATGCGGTAGTCGGCGCATGCGGCTACCATCCCGCGAGAGGCGAAGTAGTCGGCCTGCGGCACGAACTGCCTGTAGCTTCCCTGCCTCCAGCCGCCGCCGAAGAAGAAGACGATCGTGGGCCGGCGGTCGGCCGGCTTCCAGTCTGCGGGCAGCGAGAAGTGGAGCGACAGCCCGCCCTCGGGCGCCGTGCGATAGACGCGATCCTCGTGCCGCACGACGTCAGCGGAGGAAACGAGCGTCGGCAGGTCGCGGAACCGGTCGGCCCGCTGCGCCTCCGCCGGAACTGCGGATGCCGTGAGCGCGACGATGGCAACACATGTCGCAAGCAACCAGAAGCATGTCCGTTGTGACACGAGTGCCCTCGCGGTCCTCGGCGGAGCGATATGTGCGCGGTAATGAACGGTTGAGCTGCGGTTCGGGGTTACCCACACCCCGTCGCCGGACGTTCGCTGCGGCCATCCTGGCCTTCGCTCACTCGATGCTGCCTGCGCTCCGCCATCCATGGCTTCACGTGTCAGCGACGCCGGCTCTCGGGGCATGGGCAACCCCTCACGGATCTACGAATCCTCACATGGCAGCTCCGTGAGTCGCAGTATACGCGTCTCTGCGCTGCGACGGGGCGCGGCGGCGGCCGCCCTTGCGACGTGCGCGACTCGTGGGACGTGGCTTGCATGGAAATCGCGGCGATGGCGGCGCCACGGCGCCGGACGAAGCAGCAGCGTCGTCAGTGACACTGGGACGCTGGAACCGCCGCGGCCGGGTCATGGCCTCGCCGGTGGCTGGTCCACGATCGTCTTCGGCAGGTTGCGGCCCACGACGGGATACTGTTCGAGGTCGACGACCTGGCCGCTCACCGGCCCCGACTCGTCCGACAGCCAATAGACCGCGGCCGCGGCCATCTCCTCGGGCGCCAGCAGCCGGCCCGTCGGCGAGGTCTCGCGGGGCAGGCGGGCCGTCCATCCCTCGGGCAGGCCCTGCTCCCGCTTGCGGCAGATTTCATTTTCGGTGAGCACCCAGCCGGGGTTGATCTGGTTCACGCGGACGCCTTCCTCCCGCATGAGCGTGTCGCCGAGGTTCCGGGTGAGCGTCATGAGCCCCCCCTTCGAGATGCTGTAGGCGAGCAGGTTCGGTTCGCCGCCGTGGGCGTTGACGCTGCCGATGTTGAGCACGCAGCCCCGCGCCGCCCGCAGGTGGGGCAGCGCCGCCTGGATGAGCAGCAGGGGCACGAGCGTGTTGACGGTGACGATCCGCAGGAAGCCGGCCTCGTCGGTCGAGTGGATGTCGCCCGTCGACACGATCGCCGCGTTGTTCACGACCGCGTCGAGCCGGCCGAATCTCGAGATCGCCAGGGCGACGAGCCGGGCCGGACAGCCGGCCGCGGCGAGCTCCTCGACGTGGCCGACGGCCCGGTCCGCCCCCAACGCCGCCACGACCTCGGCGACGAGATCGGTCTCGAGGCCGTGCACGACGACCCGCGCTCCTTCGGCCGCGCACCGCGTCGCGATCGCCCGCCCGATGCCGGTGGCGCTGCCGGTGACCAGGACGACCTTGCCGTCGAGACGCATGGGAAAGCTCTCTCCCGGTGTCGGTGACGGGTACGGATATCGAATGTCAGGCGGCCGCGACGTGTCGACGAAGACGTGAGCATCATATATGGTGTCATGCGTGCGGCACGAGCGGCAGGTCGTCCCGGCGGCGGACGGGCCCGCGATGCCGCATCCGACCAGGCGGAGACCGTGATGGCGATGCACGCACCGGTGGGATGTGGCCGACGAGAGTTTCTCGCCGGGGTGCTGGCCTGCGGCGCCGCGGCGGCGTCACGGCTGCGTGCGGCCGAGCCGGCGGCGGACGGCCTGCCACCGGTGCGGGCGATCACCCGCGGGCCGCGGTTCCACTGGCGCGGATACTACGACAAGCTGCTCTTCGATCCGACCGACCGGCTCGTGCTGGCCAACGAGGTCGATTTCGAGGGCCGCTCCCCGACCGCGGACGACGCGATCCGCGTGGGGATGGTCGACACGGCCGACGGCGACCGCTGGATCGAGTTGGGGACCACCCGCGCCTGGAACTGGCAGCAGGGCTGCATGCTCCAATGGGTGCCGGGCACGGAGAGCCATGTGGCCTGGAACGACCGCGAGGACGGCCGGTTCGTGACCCGCCTGCTCGACGTGAAGAGCGGCGCGGCCCGGACGCTGCCGCATCCCTTCTACTGCCTCTCGCCCGACGGCGGCACGGCGTTCGCGCCCGACTTCCGCCGGCTCAACGACACCCGGCCGGGCTACGGCTACGCCGGCATCGTCGATCCCAACCGCCACGAACTCGCCCCCGACGATGCGGGCGTCTGGCGGCTCGACATGCGGACGGGCGAGCAGCGGCTCGTCTTCTCGTTCGCCGACGCGGCGCGGATCCCCTTCGCGGGCCGGCCCGAGGCGGCCTTCGGCCCGGAGTCGAAGCACTGGTTCAACCACCTGCTGTGCAACACCGACGGCACGCGACTCTTCTTCCTGCACCGCTGGCAGGCGCCGGCGGACAAGGCGTTTCGCACGCGGGCCCTGACGATGAACTTCGACGGCAGCGACGTCTTCGTGCTCGATCCCTGGGGCGACACCTCCCACTTCGTCTGGCGGGACCCGCGGCACATCTTCGCCTGGGCCTGGCACCCCTCGCACCAGGCCCGCTTCTACGTCTACGAGGACCGCACGGACAACGTGACGGTGCTGGGCCCCGACGTCATGATGCAGAACGGCCACAACACCTACGTGCCGGGCACCGACAGCCACTGGGTGCTCAACGACACCTACCCCGACGCCGACACGCTGCAGCATCCCTACCTCTACCACGTGCCGACGAATCGCAGGGTGCCGATCGGCCACTTCCCGTCGCCGCCTGCCTACCGGGGCGAGTGGCGGTGCGACACGCATCCCTGCGCGAGCCGCGGCGGCACGAAGGTCGTGTTCGACTCGGCCCACCGCGGCGGCCGGCAGGTCTACCTTGCGGACATTTCCAAGATCGTGGGGTAGCCAGCGACTCATTCGGGTGGTCATCGATCTTTGCCGATGAACGACCCTGCCGAAGCAGGTGACGGCAGGGGGTGCCCATGCCCCGAGAGCCGGCGTAGCTGACAAGCGAAGGCATGGATGCCGAAGCGCAGTCAGCTCCGAGAGAGCGGAGGCCTGGAGGGCCGGAGCGAGCGTCCGGTGACGGGGCGTGGGCGACCCCGGCGGCGCGACATCTGATGATCAAGAGGAGGCCGACTCCGGCGTATCGTTCACGCGAGATCAGACGGGCGCGAGCACGCTCTTCACGACGGCGCCCGAGTGCATCTTTTCGAAGGCCTCGTGCCAGTGGTCGATCGGCCAGACACCGCCGATGATGTGGCGAACGTCGAGCCGGCCGCTCGCGAGCAACGCGATCACCCGCTCCCAGATCGGCCAATTGTGGCTGAAGCTTCCCTGGAGCGTGACGTTCTTCTGCACGAGCGGGTCGAGCGAGAAGTTGAGCGGCTGCGGCCCCCAGCCCACCTTGCTGATCCAGCCGGCCGGACGGACAAGGTCGAGGGCGATCTTCAGCGTGGCGCTGGCCCCTGCGGCATCGACCACGCCGTCGCAGCCGAGGCCGTCCCGCGCGATCGCCCACGGCTTCGCGTCGCCGACGATCACCTCGCAGCCGTAGCGCTTGGCGATCTCGAGCCGTTGGGCGTCGGCCGGCAGACCGACGATGGCGACCTCCGCGCCGCAGAGCCTCGCCATCGCCGCGCAGAGGATGCCGATCGTGCCGGGCCCGAGCACCACGACCCGGTCGCCCGGCTCGATCCGCGCGTTCTTCACCACGGCGGAGTAGGCCACGCAGCAGGGCTCGGTGAGGCAGGCCTGCTCGAAGGGGAGGTGGTCAGGCACGCGATGGAGGATCCGCGACGGCACCTTCACGAACCGGGTCATGGCGCCGTTCACTCCGTAGCCAAAGCCCTTCCGCGTGGGGTCGAGGTTGTAGAGGCCGCGGCGGGTCAGCGGGTTGTCGGGGCTGATGATGGCGGCGGTCTCGCTGACGACGCGGTCCCCCTCCTTCCAGCCCTGCACGTCGCCGCCGACCTCGACGATCCGCCCGCCGAACTCATGGCCGAGCACGACGGGATAATTGACCTGCCAGGAGTGGTCGGCGGTCCACTGGTGCAGGTCGCTGCCGCAGACGCCGACGTTGGCGACCTCGAGCAGCACGTCGTCGGCGCCGATCGCGGGACGCTCCACGTCGCGGAGTTCGACCGAGCCTTTTTCGGGGGCGAAGTTGACGACGGCGGCGGAGGTCATGCGGGTGCGATCACTTTCTGTTCGTGGACGGCCCGGCAGATCATCCGCAGCGACCCTTCGAGGTCGCCGTCGGCCGTCTTGAAGGAGTCGGCGTCGATCGTGAGCGGCGCGCCGAGTACGACCAGCGGCGCGCCGTAGGCCGGGCAGGCCACCGCCTGCTCGAGCGTGAGGCCGCCGACGGCCTGCACCGGCACCTGCACCGCCCGCACGACGTCCTTGAGTTGGTCGAGCGGGCTGGGCATCCGCCCGCCGGCGGCGGCGATGCCGCGGCGCTCGTCGTAGCCGATGTGGTGGATCACGTAGTCGCATCCGAGGTCTTCGAGCCACTTCGCGCCGGCGACCATGTCGGGGCAGACCATGGTGTCGCCCATGACCTTGCAGCCGAAGTCGGCGCCGGCCTTCACCACGCACTTCACCGTCTCCTCGTGGGCCCGCGCCATCACGACCACGTGCGTCGCCCCAGCCTTCGCCATCATCTCCGCCTCGAGGTAGCCGCCGTCCATCGTCTTGAGGTCGGCCACGACCGGCACCCGGGGAAACGCCTTCCGCAGGGCGCGGACGCCGTGGAGCCCCTCGGCCAGGATCAGCGGCGTGCCCGCCTCCAGCCAGTCGACGCCCGCACGCAGGGCGAGGGCCGCCGTCTCGAGCGCCTCGTCGATGTCGGTGAGATCGAGCGAAATCTGGACGATCGGCTGCATGGGGCTCACTGCTTCGCTGGAGCGGATTGAGTCGGTGTGGCGGCGGCTGGCGTCCAGCCGCGGAGTCGGCAGTGCACCTGCGCGACCTTGCCCATGTAATGATCCATCGAATGCGTGTGTGCCGCCAGGAGCATGTGCCGCTTCGCCTTCTCGGCGTCGCCGACGGCCTCGAAGTAGAGCCCCAGGTAGAGGTGGGCGTAGCAGAGCTGGTCGCGACGACGCTCCTCGGGGCCGGCCTCCGCGGCGGCGAGCACGGCGGCGGGATCGGCCCGGCCGGCGAAGAGGTCGAGAATCTCGCGCATCGGCACCCGCCGGTCGTTGCCCACCGGGATGATCGCCTTGCGGGCCTGATCGGGATCCTGGTCGCGGGCCACGCAGGCGAAGTGCCAGGCGACGTTTTCCACGTCGGCCGGATTGACGGTGCGGTGCAGTTCGAACTGTCTGCGGCCGTCGGCGAACCGGCCGGCGTAATAGAGCGCGAGGCCCCGCTGCCAAAGTTCGGGCTCCGCGTCAGGCTCGAGCTTCACGAGCCGGTCGAAGGTGGCGGACGACTCGACCGGCTGGCCGGTGAAGAAGAGCCGCACGCCGGAGGCGAAGAGGGTGGCCGGGGATTCAACGCCGGCCGGTTCGGCCGCGGTCGTCGGAGACGCGCAGAGCAGGGCGGCGGCGACTGCCGCCAGGGCGCAGGAAGCGATGCGGTCGATCATGGCAGCCGCTCGAACGTCATGAGGATGGAGCGGGTGCCGGTGCCGGCGGCGAACTCACGGGGCCGCCATTCGCCCGGCGGCCGCAGGCAGAGCCGGCGAGTTCGCGGGCCGATCTCGTAGATCCCCAGGAGCAGCTGCCCCTTGCCGTCGTCGGAGGTGATCTCGAAGTCGATCGTCTTTGGGAGTGCCTCGGCGTCGATCGTGCTCGTGCCGTGGACCATCTCGACGCCGTCCCGCAGCAGCGTCCAGCCGCCGGAGTCGTCGTTGACGACGGTCAGCCGCTTGACATCGTCCTCACCCGACTTCTCGCCGTCGTTCTCGATGGCGGTCACCTGCCAGGTGCCGGCGTAGAGCCGTCGGTCGCGGCTGACGGGGTCGTCGGCCGTCTGGGCCGCCGCGCAGGCGGCAGCGATCGCGACGCCCAGAGTGAGAAGAGCGACAAGCCATCCGCGGTCGGTGGGGCGTTTGATCGGCATGGCGAGCCAGAACATGGAGCAGCGCCTCTGGGCCGTGCACCTCGAGCGCGACACTGCGGCTGAATCAGGCGAAGAGCTTCGTGACGGCCTTCGCCTTCACCAGCTCGCGGGGCTGGTTCAGGTGGTTGTAGACGATCGTCTCCGGCTCGATGCCGAAGGCGTGGTAGATCGTCGCCAGGAGTTCGGTGGGATGCACCGGATCCTCCAGCGGTGCCGAGGCCGTGGCGTCACTCTTGCCGTGCACGTAGCCGCGGCGGGTGCCGGCGCCGGCGACGAGCGCCGTGAAGCAGTAGGGCCAGTGGTCGCGGCCGTCGGCGGAATTGCCGTTTCCCGAGGTGCTCACGCCCTTCTGCGGCGAGCGGCCGAACTCGCCGACCGCGACGACCAGCGTGTCCTTCAAGAGGCCGCGGTCGTCCATGTCGGTGATGAAGGCCGACAGGCCCTGGTCGAGCATCGGGCCCGACTGGTCCTTCATCCGCTTGTCGAGGCCGACGTGATGGTCCCACGAGTGGTTGTCGGAGTTGGCGACCTTCGGCCAGACCACCTCCACCACCCGGGTGCCCGCCTCGACGAGTCTGCGGGCGAGCAGCAGGCTCTGGCCGAACGTGTTACGGCCGTAGGCGTCGCGGAGGGCGGGGGCCTCCCGATCGAGCCCGAAGGCCTCGCGGGCGCGGCCGGAGATCACGAGCCCCAGGGCCTGCTCGTAGTATTCGTCGAGCCGGTAGTCGGCCACCGCCTTGTCGATCTCCGGCATCGTGCTGTCGATCAGGTCGCGGAGCCGGGCCCGCCGCTCGAGCCGCTTGGCGAAGACGTCGGTCCGCAGCTGCAGGTCGTCGATGCGGATCCGCTCCATCTTCCGCATGTCGAGGTCGTCGCCGTCGGGGTAGAGCGTGTAGGGGTCGAAGTCGCGGCCGAGGAACCCGGCCGTGCCCCCCTTGCCGACGACGTTGCTCTCCTGGAGCGGACGCGGCAGCATCACGAAGGGCAGCATCGGCTGGTCGAGCGGCTTGAGCCGCACGATGTTGGACCCGAAGTTGGGGAAGTCCTTGGCGTTGGGCGGCTCGAGCTGGCCCGACGGGCTCACCTTGTCGGTCGTGTAGCCGGTCATCATCTGGTAGATGGCGGCCGTGTGGTTGAAGAGGCCGTTGGGCGTGTAGTTCATCGATCGGATGAGCGTGAAGCGGTCGTTGATGCCGGCGAGCTTGGGCAGGTTCTCCGTGAACTGCACGCCCGGCAGCTTCGTGGGGATGCTCTTGAACGTGCTGCGGACGTTGTCGGGGACGTTTTCCTTGGGATCCCAGAGGTCGATGTGGCTGGGGCCGCCCTGCAGGTAGACGAGCACAACGCTCTTCGCGCGGCCCCAGCCGGGGGCCGCCGCCCGCGCGCCGGTCGACTCGTTGGCACTGGCGGCCTGCAGCCGCAGCACGGTGGGCAGCGAGATGCCGAAGAGGCCGATGCCGCCGGCCCGCAGGATCGCGCGGCGGCTGGTGCCGAGGTTCGGGTCGCAGAGATCCTTGCCGGGGCGGCCGGGGATGACGAGCATGGCGGGCTCCTTTGCGGGTCGGTCTGGCGACGGACTGGTGTCAGACTATCAGGTTTGGATCGGACGCCCGTGCGTCAGTGGTTGAAGAAGAATGCCGGGCTGTTGATCAGGGCCCAGGCGAGGTCCTGGATCACGGTCAGCCGCCGGTTGGCGACCTGCTGCGTGCTCGCGGCGTGGTCGGAGCGGAGGCGGACGACGGCCGGATCATCGGGCACCGGCTTCTCGGCCTCGGCGAGCGCCGCGGCGAGCGCCACCAGCGTGAGATCGGGGGGCACCGGCTGCGACGCCGTGGCCAGTTCGACGGACAGCCTCACCTTGGCCGGATCGCGGGTCGTGATCAGCGACTCGAGTTCGGCGACCTCCTGCGGGGTCCGCAGCTCCCGCGGGATCGACGCGATCTCGCCGAGACGGACCGGCAGTCCGAGCGGCAGGGGCGCGTCGGAATCGGTGAACGACACCCGGAACCGGCCCAGCGCGTGCTTGCCGCCGTTGAACCGCTGCTCGATCTTCACCGTGGCGACCATCGGCTCCTTGAACTCGAGCCTGTCCTTCACCTCGAACACCGCCCAGTGCGATTCCTTCGTCCGCGGGCTCACCGCCCAGCCGCGGCCGCCGTTCAGGTCACCGTCGATGGCCTGCGCCACCGCGAGATTGTCCTGCGAGAAGTCGGCCTGGGCCTTGTGCAGCGCGACCTGCTTGACCTCCTTGGGCCGCGCCGTGGGCGCCACCTCGAGCACGAACTCGGTGACGACGAAGTTGCCGTCGGGAGCGCGGCCGGCGCCGCCGTTGGGCAGGCTCGCATCGGCGATCGCCTCCAGGCGGATCCCGGTCAGCCGCTCGAGCGGCAGCGGGATCGTGAGCGTCGTCGTCTCGTCGGCCTGCGGTCCTGCGGCGACGAACGAGCCGTCGGCGAGCGGCTTGAGTGTCGCCTTGGCCCGCGACGCGGTCTGCGTCGGTGGGAGGACCCGCCAGACCGGCAGCTTCGCGGCCTCGGCCTCGAGCCTGGAGAGCACCGCCTGGGGGTCGGCGTGATACTTCTCGAGCGACTCGACCGCCTTCGCGATCCGCTCCGCCCGCTTCTGCTCGAGATCCACGCGGGTCGGCTCGTAGGCCGCCGTCGCTTCGCCGAGCGTCTGCCGGGCCGCGGCGATGCGGGCCGCCCGCTCCTCCTCGAGCGTCGCCAGCCGCACCTTCCAGTCGGCCTCGACCTTGGCCAGTTCGGTGGAAAGCGACTCGTGGTCGGCGGCCACCTCGCCCGTGAGCATCTTGACGGCCTCCACCTCGGCGGGCTTGCTCGGCCGGTTCAGAATCCGCAGGAAGACCTCGTCGATGAGCAGGGAGTCGTCAGGCTGCGCGGCCACGAGCTTCGTCAGCGCGCTCTCCGGGTCGGCGAGCACGTCGCCCACCGCCGGGCCGCTGACGAGCGCCATCACCGGCCCCAGCGCGAGGCCGCCGGCCCGCTCGCACTCGCAGGCACTCTCCCGCGCCGGCTTGCCGAAGGTCTGGAGGAAGCCGCCGCCGAGCGTGCTCGCGACGTCGGGCAGCTCCGCCGCCCGCGTGCCCGCCGGATAGCCCGGAAACTTCGTCGGCGAGCCGACCACGGCGTGCAGGCTGTCGAAGAGCGTCTCGGCCGGGAGCCGCCGGGGCAGGGCGTGGGAATAGTTGATGCGGTCGTCCTCGTTCCACTTGCTCGTCTCGATCGCCAGCCCGTAGGTCCGCGACGTGCAGATCTCGGCGAGGAGCCGGCGGACGTCGAATCCGCCCGCGATGAACGACCTCGTCAGGTGGTCGAGCAGCTGCGGGTTGCTCGGCGGGTTGCCGGCGCGGATGTCGTCGATCGGGTCGATGATGCCGGTGCCGAAGAGGTAGCCCCAGAGACGGTTGACGTAGCTCCTCGCGAAGTAGGCGTTGTCGGGGGAGGTGACCCAGGCGGCCAGCTCCTGCCGACGGGTGGCCTTGTCGGGCGCGGCGTGTTGGCAGTCGAACGGAAACTTCGGCGGCACCGGCTTGCCGGTCCGCTCGTGCACGACGTCCCCCTCCGCCTTGTCGCTGACGATCTCGTAGAGCGGCTTGGCTCCCTCGACGGCCGTGCCGCCGATCGTGCGGGCGCCGCTCTCCGGATCCTTCGCGAAGTCGACCTGCGCGAAGTAGGCGGCGGTCTGGAAGTATTGATCCTGCGTCCACCGCTCGAACGGATGGTCGTGGCACTTGTTGCAGTTGAACCGCACGCCCAGGAAGAGGTGCGTGGTGTTTTCCATCGTCGCCAGCGGGTCGCGGAGCGTCTTGAAGTAGGCCGCGGCCGGGTGCTCGCGGTTGGAGCCGGTGGCCGTGAGGATCTCGTGGGCGAACCGGTCGTAGGGCGTGTTGGCGGCGACCTGGCCGCGGATCCAGTCACGCAGCCCCTTTGCTCCCTCGTTGCCCAGGAACTTCGGGTTCACCTGCAGCAGGTCGGCCCACTTGTTGGTCCAGTGCTCGACGAAGGCGTCACTGGCCAGCAGCCGCGACACCAGCTCCGCCCGCTTGATCCGCGTGTCGCGGCGGTCGGTCATGAAGGTCCGCACATCCTGCGACGTCGGCGGCAGGCCGGTGAGATCGAGCGTGATCCGGCGGAGGAACTCGGCGTCGGAGCAGAGCAACGCAGGGAGCGTCTTGAGCGACTTCCACTTGGCGGCCACCAGCTCGTCGATCGGGCCCCAGGCCTCCGGCTGCACCCACTGGAAGCCCGTGCGATCGCCCATCACCGTGAGCGTGACCGCTGCGTAGGCGCCCTCGTAGCGGGCGAGGATCGGCGCCTCGCCCCGGCGGACGGCCGTCACCAGGCCGTTCCTGTCGGCGGTGGCGACCTCGTTGTTGCCGCTCTCGAGGAACGCCTCGCGGGTGACGTCGCGGGTAAGGCCGTCGGCGTACTCGGCGACGACGCGGAACTGCTGACGGCGGCCGGCGGCGTCGATCTCGGCCGTGGCCGGGAAGACCTTGATGCCGGTGACCCGCGGCGTCGAGACGTCGAGCCGGCCGCCCTGCTCGATCCAGCGCCGGACGAGCTGATAGGCGGGCTCGTCGACCTTGGCCAGCAGGCCGCCGGCGTGCGGCGCCGTGGCCGACGCCTTCAAGAGCATGAGGCTGTCATCCGGACTGGCGAGATTGATGCGGCGGCTGCCGTGGTCGTCGGTGAGCGCCCGCACGTCGAAGACGGGATCGTAGCCGCGGAGCGAGAGCTTGAAGCCGTTCTTGCCCTTGGCGGCGCCGTGGCAGGTGCCCTGGTTGCAGCCGAGCTTGGCGAGCACGGGATTCACGTCGCGGACGAAATCGACGTCGGGCATGCCGCCGGTGCCGGCCACGCTCACCGGCAGGTCGCGCGAGACCGCTGCGGCGGCCTCGCCATGCACGATCCGCAGCGTGCCGCTGCCGTCGGCCCGCGGCCGCAGGAGGCCGCCCGGGCCAACCGTCACGAGCGTCGCGGCATTGCCACCCGAAGCGGGACCAGGCGCGGGCTCGACCCGCACGCTCCGCGTGAGGTCGACGGTGCGGCCGTCGACGAGCCGGCCGGTCACGACGAGCTGCGCCGTGGCGAAGGGGCCCTCGAGCGACACGGTCTGCGGCTCGACGGTGATCGCGGCGACGGCCGCCGGCACCGCCGGCTCCGGCTCGAGCGACGCTTCGGTGGGCCAGGGGAGCGGCAGCGCTGCCTTCGCGACCGCGGTGGCGTCGAGCTTCGCCACCGGGAAGCTGATGCCGGGGGAGCCCGAGGCTGAGTCGAAGAACCGCACGACGCCGTCGCCGCCACCCACGGCGATCGCGCCGGTCGTGGGATGGAAGGCGAGGGCGTAGGCGGCGGCCGTTGGCAGCTCCACCTTCGTGAGCAGCTTCGTGGAGGCCTCGCGGAACTCGTCGAACGTCTTCCACTCGGCCTCGGACCGCTGCGTGCCCTTGCGGCGGGTCTCGCCGGGCACCTTCGCCATGATGTCGAGGATGTTCTTCGGCACGTCCTGCTCGAGGCCGTAACTGGCGACGACGAGCTCCCCCTTGCCGTCGAGGGAACCGACCGCGGCGATCCGTTTGCCGTCGGGGGAGAACCGCACGTTGAACACGCGGCCGGTCACGGGGAAGAGCGGGAAGATGAGGTTGGCGTCGTCGCCGATGACGCGGGCGGAGTGGCGGTGGATCCGGTAGACGCGGGGCAGCCCGTCGGCGCCGGCGACGACGACGTGGTCGAGCGCCGGGTGGCGGTCGACGGCGGTGAGCCCTCCGCGGAGCGCGCCGGGCGTGATCGACGTGATGTTGTCGACGAACCGCTGCGTGGCCAGCTCGGTGAGCTTCACCGTCATGTCGCGGCCGACCGAGATGACGTGGTCCCCCTTCGGCGCGAAGACCGTGTCGAGCACCCAGTCCTCGTGGGCGCCCTGGTGGAGCACCTGCGCGCCGGTGTCGGCGCGGATCGCCCGCAGTGTGTTGTCGGCGCAGCCGAAGGCGATGAGCGTGCCGTCGGGCGACCAGGAGCCGCCGTAGACCGTGTCGAACGTCACCGGCACCGAGCGGATGAGCGTGCCGTCGGCGACGTTCCAGATCTGCACCTCGCCCATCCGGGCCGGGCTCCCTCCCGTGACAGCGAGCTTCGTGCCGTCGGGAGAGAAGCGAACCCGCTCGATCCGCTCCGAGAGGCCGATGAGCCGCCGCGCCGGGGCCGCCGGCACCTGGCCGGAAGAGACGTCGAACAGGAGCACCTCGTGGAAGCCCGAGACGGCGAGCAGTTTGCCGTCGGGCGAGAAGTCGAGCGACGTGATCACGGGCTGGCGGGTGTAGGCAGGGGGATGCTCGGCATCGACCCGCTGGCCGGCGCTCGCGGGCGTGTCGTCGCGGCCGCCCTCGGCGATCCAGCGGCGGACCAGCGCGATCTCGGCCACCGCGAGCGGCTTGGCGGCCTTCGGCATCTCGGCGGCGCCGGAGGCGTCGGGCGTGATCTGGGCGAGCAGGTGGCTGGCCTCGGGCTTGCCCGGCACGATGCCCGGCGTCGAGGAGTCGCCGGCGGCGAGCATCCGCGGCACCTCGGTCATCACGAAGCCGCCCTCGGCCTTGGCGGGCTGGTGGCAGCCCTGGCAGTGGGCCTGGAAGATCGGCCGGATCTGCTTGTGGTAGCTGACCGGCTGCTCGGGCTCCGCGGCGAGGAGACGACCGCCGCCGAGGGCGATCGCCCCCGGCAGGAGAAGGGCCAGGGCTGCCTGGCGGAGCCACGGGATCAGGCGAGCGGGAGCGCGCATCAGGCAGCCTTTCAGAAGGTGCGCGAGCGGGGCGAGCGAGACGGTGAACCCCGTCGGCCAGACGCCATCAAACTAGCTTGAAAAGGGCCGCCGCACAAGGTTTTCGGGCCCGAAGTGGAGGCCTGGTGCCGGATCTGCCGGTTCTGTGGGGGCCGCGGTTCACTTGGCGTGGCTGTAGCTGTAGTTCCCGGCGATCACCCGGCGGGCATCGTCGGTCAGCTCCGGGTAATGCCGCGTCAGCCCGACCGCGACGGCGTGGTCGAACTCCTCGCGTGGCAGCCGCCAATCGATGCCCAGCGTCGTGCCGATCCGATGATCGAAGAACTGCACCATTACCCGCAGCCGCTCGATGTCGGCCGTCGGTCCATACTCCTCCCGCAGCTTTTCCATCACGGTCTCGTCCGACGTGGCGGGCCAGTAGCCCGCCGGCTCCCCCGGTCGGCGCGGGCCGCCGTGGCAGGCGATTACCGCGCGGCTCATTTCGGCGGGGGTGAGGCCACAGTATTTGTCGGGGCCGATCCGGTGCCGCCGTTCCAGTTCGGCGATCTGTCGCTCGAGTTGCTCCAGCAGCGGGCTAGTGTCGGCGGCTTCGTGCTGCGGCTCGTCGGGCATGGTTGCATCCGGGGCTGGAAGAGGGCAGTGGCCGGACGTCCCGCGCCGCCCGCAGTCTAGAGTGCAGCAGACGTCCGTGGAGCACGGGCTCGCGTGGAGCACCGGCTCGGCGACGGCAGGCTTGGCGGACGGGCGTCGGGCCGGTCCAATTCGGGACCGTGTTCGCACTCGCTCCAGTTCTCGCACGAAAGGACCGACCACGATGACCGCACCCGCCAGCCACCCAGTGAAGCGCCCGACGGCGGCCGTGGGCGGCTCCCCGACGATCACGCGGGTCGAGGCCGTGCTGGTCGACGTGCCGCTCGGGCAGCGGACGATCACCGACTCGCAGTCGAGCGTGGCCTCCGTCGAGTTCGTGCAGGTGAAGATCGAGACCGACGCCGGCGTGACCGGCTACGGCTTCAACTGGAACTACTCCCGTGGCATGCGGGCCGTGAAGGTAATGATCGACGACTGCTACGGCCCGGCGGTCGTCGGCAAGCCGGTGCTCGAGCGGCACGCCCTTATGAAGGCGATGCACTCCACCACCCACTTCATCGGCCGGGTCGGCGTGGCCCGCGTCGGCCTCGCGGCGATGAACCTGGCCCTCTGGGACATCCAGCTGAAGCTCGAGGGGCAGCCGCTCTGGCGGCACCTCGGCCCCTGCAAGTCGAAGGTGAAGGCCTACAACACCGACGGCGGCTGGCTCACCTGGAGCACCGACGAGCTCATCGCCGACATGAAGCGGATCATCGACCGCGGCTTCGACGCGGTGAAGATGAAGCTCGGCCGGTCCGATCCGCGGGAAGACTTCGAGCGCGTGAAGGCGGTGCGGAAGGCGATCGGCGACTCGATCAAGCTGATGGTCGACGTCAACACCGTCTGGGACCTGAAGACGGCGATCGTGTGGGGCCGCCGGCTCGAGCAGTTCGACATCGCCTGGCTCGAGGAGCCGATGCACCCCTTCGACGTGCGGGCCCACGCCGAACTGGCCAAGGCCCTCGACGTGCCGATCGCGGTCGGGGAGACGATCTACACGCTCCACGATTTCCGGGAGTATGTCGACCAGAAGGCCGTCGACATCATCCAGGCCGACGTCACGAAGCTTTCCGGCATCGAGGAGTGGCTCGACGTGGCGGCGCTGGGCCGGGCCTACGGCCTCTCCGTGATCCCGCACACCAACGTGCAGCACAACGTGCACGCGCAGCTCGCCGCGGCGACGGAAAACTCCCCGCTCGTCGAGTGCTGCTACGAATCGCTCTTCGACATCTGGGAAAATCCGATCCGGGTGGTCGACGGCCATTACACTCTGCCCGAGGCCCCGGGCGTGGGGGGCAGGCTCACCGATGCCGTGCTCGCGAAGCACCGCGTGGCCTGACGCGGGTGTCACGCGCGACCGTCACGGCCGCGGCTGCAGCAGATAGTGCAGCAGGTCGACGAGGTTCTGCTCGCCGAGCTGCGCCGCCATGTTCGAGGGCATCGGCGAGAGCCGCGTCACGGCCGACTCCTCGATGTCGGCCCGGGCCACGCGGATCTCCCGGCCCGTCGCGTCGGCGAGGACGACGTCCGCCCCCTCGTCGCGCAGCCGCAGGCCCGAGACGCTCCGGCCGTCGGCCGTCGTGATCGTCGTCGTGCGGAAGGCCTCGTCGACGTTGCGGCTGGGGTCGAGGATGTCCTCGAGCAGCCGCTGCGGACCGCGCTGGCCCACGCCGTCGAGCGCCGGGCCGAGCGCCGCCCCCTCGCCGGCGAGCCGGTGGCAGGCGGCGCAGGATCTGCGGAACACGGCGGCGCCGTTCTCCCGCGACGGCGTGCCGCCCGCATGGGCGGCGGCGAGCGTCGCGATCTGCCTGTCGAGTGCCTGGTCCGGCGGCGGCAGGTCCTTCGTGAGGTCGGCGATCCGCGAGTCGAGATCGGGCAGCTTCGCGGCGGCCAGCGCGGCGCGGACGGGCTTGTCCTGCAGCAGCCGGGCCGAGGCCTTTCCCGCCGCCACGAGCGCGAGCAGTTTTTCACCGCCGTCGGCGCCGCCGGCGAGCGCCAGGGCGATCGGCTGCTGCACGGCCGCCGGCGCGGTGGGCAGCGCGGCGGCGAGCGCATCGCGGGCGTCGGCCGAGCCGTCGGCGCCGAGCCGGCGGGCGATCGCCTCGCGGACGGCGGACGGCTGCCGGCCGTCGAGCAGGAGGGGGGATGCGGCGGCGAGCGCCGCCGGACGGTCGAGCGCGAGCGCCGCGGCGACCGCCGCGGCACGGACGTCGGCGGGCGAACGCGCGTCGCCGACGATTGCGACGGCGCTCGCGGCCAGCGGCAGGAGGCGACGGCGGGCGGCGACATCGAGCGCGAGTGACACTGCCTGCGGAGGGACCGCTGTGCCCACTGCCGTCGCCGCACCGAGAATCCGCGCGGCGAGATCGTCGCCCCAGCGGCCGAACTCGCCCGCGTCGGCCGGCGGGCTGCCGCGCCGGACCCAGCCTTCGAGGAGCGGACGGTAGGCCGACGCCTCGGTGGCGAGATCCTCAGCGGCAACGCTCTTCCGCGCGAAGCGGACGGCCTCGTCGAGCCGATCGACGCCGCAGTGCTGGGCCACGCTCGCGACGCAGGAGGAGATCAGGGCGGAGGGGCTGTCGTGGTCGCGGATCGCGCCGAAGGCGAGCCAGGCGGCCGATGCCCTGGGAATGGTGGCGGCGATCTCGGCGAGCAGCAGCCACTCGGCCGGAGCGAGCGGGAGGGTGGCGACGCTCGTGGCGTCGAGATCGCGGACATGGTCGCGGATCGCGATCTTCACGGCGTGGATGAGCTGTTGGTCGTCCGCCGGGGACGCTGCCAAGGCCCGCAGGAGCGGCGGCAGCGATCCGGGCTCCGGATGGGCGGCGAGCGTCGCGGCGGCGGCGCGTCGGACGAAGGGATCGGTGTCGGCAAGCAGCGTGCGCACGAGGTCGGCCCGTTCGGCATTCCAGCCAGCCGCACCCGCCAGTGCCATCGCGAGGTGCACCCGTACGATCGAGGCCGGGTCGGCGGCGATCCGGCGGGCCGCGGTGGCATCGAGGCGATCGCACGCGGCGAGGGCCCGCACCGCCAGCGACCGCGGCACCGCGGCGTTGTCGTCGGCTGACGCGGCCGGCGCGGTGGCCAGCTCGAGGACCGCGGCGAGTGCGGCGGGATCGGCGGAACAGCGGGGCACGAGCTGCTCCCAGGCCAGCCGCCGCACAGTGATGTTCGGGTCGGCGAGCCGGCGGAGCAGTGATGTGGTCGTGTCGTCGTCGATCTCCGGTGCGGTCGGAGGCTCGTCGGCCGCGGGCTCGCCCTGCCAGACGACCCGCCAGATCCGGCCCCGCGTGCGGTCGCGGCGCGGATGATGCAGGTCGACCTCGTAGTGGCCGATGATGCAGTTGTAGAAGTCGGCCACGTAGAGGCAGCCGTCCAGCCCCAGCTGCAGGTCGACGGGTCGGAACCACCAGTCGTCGCAGGAGAGGAAGGCCTCCGCGCGGTCGACCCACGGGGACGAGCCGCGCCACGCGATCCGGTCGCGGTGCACCGCGTTGGTGATCACGTTGCCCACGAAGGCGGAGCCGTGATAGTCGGCGGGAAACGCAGCGGCGTCGTAGACGACCGCGCCGGAGAGGCCGGTGGAGCCATGGTCGTCGCCGGTGGTCGCGGGGGCGAAGCCGAGGCCGTCGTGCGGCTTGCCAAAACTCTCGTAGCAGCCGCCGCGGAGCAGCATCGTGATCGGCTTCGAATGGCAGTCGACGGTGAAGCGGTTGCCGAGCCGGTCGACGCACATGCCGAACGGGTTGACCTGGCCGCGGGTCACCAGTTCGATCGCGGAGCCGTCGGGGCGGAAGCGGTAGGTGTGGCCCGACTGCATCTCGACCACGACGTCTCCTCTGCCGCGGAGCCGCACCTTGGAGGCGTTGCGGAAGCCGTGGCAGGCGTAGACCCAGCCGTCGGCGCCGAGCCGAAAGGCGTTTTGATTGCCGTGCGTGTCGGCGCAGTCGAAGGGGCCGTAGAGGATCTCGCGCCGGTCGGCCCGCCCGTCGCCGTCGGTGTCGGTGAGCTTCCAGATGTTGGGGATCGACCAGACGATCGCCGTGTCGCCGACGTCGCCGGGGCCCCGCGGCAGCGGCAGGACGCCGATCGGGATGTTGAGCCCGTCGGCGAACCGTGTCGCCTTCGTCGCGCGGCCGTCCGGCCCGAAGGCTTCGAGGATCGTGATGCCGTCCCGCGGCGCGACATCGGCGGTCGCCGCGAACGGGTATTCGACCGAGTGGCTCACCCAGAGCCGGCCGCGATGGTCGAACGCCATGTTCATCGGCTTCTGAATCTCGGGCTCGCTGGCGACGAGCTGGATCGCGAAGCCGGCGGGCAGCTTGAAACGTTCTCGCTCCTCAGCCGGCGCGAGCGGCTCGGACGGAGCGATCGGCGGGCTGGCGAGCAGCGGACCGCCGGATGGGAGCGTCGCGAGGGTGGCCAGCGTTCCCGCCATCAGCACGAGCCACCGCGCAGGGATCGACTGCCGGCGGAAGAGGGCCGCGAGCGGACTTCTCCGCGTCGTGCAGCACGTCGTCCTGCTCATACCGTCCTCCTGCTCGGAGCGTCAGCGTTTTCCGGAGGACCGCTGAACTCACGCACCGCCCACATTATTATGATGATATTGAGCACGCACACGGCCGCTGTATACTGTCGACAGTCTCGGGCTCAGAGCTTCTGCTGGACGTCAATAACCGCGGAACAGGAGTCGACACGCGATGCGGCAGTCGCCCGCGACAGCAGTGTTTGGCCGGCGTGGCCGCCGCCTTGGGCCGCGGTCGTGGGCCCGCGGCGCGGCCGGGCTGCCCCTGCTCCTCATGGTAGCAGTCATCGCCACCGGCGGACCCGCGGCGGCCGATCCGGCCGTCGATGCGGCTGCGGCGGGGCATGGACGGCTGGCTCCGCTGTGGCAGAAGTATTGCCACGAGTGCCACGGCGGTGGCGTCGCCGAGGGGGATGTCGACCTCGTCGCGTCGGCGCCGCTCGACCGCATGCGGGCCGAAGTAAAGCTCTGGCAGCGGGTGGCCGAAATGGTGGCGACCAGACAGATGCCCCCGCCGGAGGCCGCCCAGCCGACCGCGGCCGAGCGGGCCGCCATGCAGGAGTGGCTGCAGGCGTTTCTGGCCGCCGAGGCACGGGCCCATGCCGGCGATCCGGGCCGCGTTGTCCTGCGGCGGCTCAACAACGCCGAATACACGTTCACGATTCGCGACCTGACCGGCGTCGAGTCGCTCGATCCGGCCCGGGAGTTCCCGGCCGACAGCGGCGCGGGCGAGGGGTTCACCAACACCGGGCAGTCGCTCGTCATGTCGCCGGCGCTGGTTGCGAAGTATCTCGATGCGGCGAAGAACGTCGCCCGCCACGTCGTGCCGCTGCCCGACGGCGTCCGCTTCTCGGCCGGAACGAGCCGCCGCGACTTCGCCGACGAGGCGATGGAGCGGGTCCGCGGCTTCTACCGGCGATTCACCCGGCCGCTGACCGCATCGCTCGCCGAGAAGCAGACGACCGTGCAGCAAGGGATCACGCTCGACCTCGGGCACGACGGCTTCCTGCCGGTCGAGGAGTATCTCGCCGCGACGTGTGCCGTTCGTGAGTCGGCCGGCAACACCGCCGGCGGCGATGCCGCGCAGTCGGTCATCGACACGATCATCGACACGGTCGCCGGCGATCGGGGGCTCAATGCGAAATACCTTGGCACTCTCTGGCGGGCACTTTCAGCCGGTGGGTCGGCAGGCGGCTCGGCCGGGAGGGCGGCCGAAGCTCCAGCCAGCGATTCGGCCGGCGATTCGCTGGTGCTCGACGGGCTGCGGCGGCGGTGGACAGCGGCGACGCCCGCGGATGCGTCCGCGGTGGCGGCGGACGTCGCGGCCTGGCAGGCAGCGCTCTGGAAATTCAACTCCGCCGGCCAGATCGGCCGGCACCTCGGCAGGCCCGACGGTCCGGCGTCGTGGCTCGAGGCGGTGACGCCGCTCGTCCCGCGGCGCGAGTTTCGCATGAAGCTCGCGCCGCCCCCTGCGGGGGACGTGATCACGCTCCACCTGGCGGCGACCGACGCCGGCGACGGCACTGTCGGGGACGTCGTCGTCTGGGAAAACCCGCGGCTCGTGGCGGAGGGCCGCAGCGACATCCCGCTGTGCGACCTGCGGCGGCTGGTCGCCGTGCGGCAGGAGCTGGCCGTGCAGGTGGCCCCGACCGCCGCGGCCTGCCTGGCCGCAGCGGCCGAGGCCGCGGAGATGGAGCGTCCGGCGACGCCCGAGGCGATGGTGACAATCGTGGCGGCGCTCGCGCAGAAGCACGGCGTCGATCGGCGGCTGCTGGCCGGGTGGCTGCGTGCGCTCGGGATCGGAGCAGGCGAGGCGGCCTTCGACAAGCTCCTCGACACGAAACGCGACGCCGTCGATGGCTACGCCTTCGTAAAGGCGTGGGCCGGGGAACAGGACCTGCTCGTGGCGGCCAACGCCAGCGACGACACGGTGCGGGTGCCTGGCACCATGAAGCCGCACGGCATCACCGTGCATCCGGCGCCGCAGCGGCAGGTGGTCGTCGGCTGGAAGAGCCCGGTCGCCGGCACGGTGGAGATCGAGGCCACGGTGCAGCGGGCCCACATCGGCTGCGGCAACGGCGTGACCTGGTCGCTCGAGGCCTGGCGCGGCGGGATGCGGCAGCGTCTCGCCGGCGGCACCCTCGACAACGCGAAGCCGGCGCCCACGGGAAAGATCGGCCCGGTCGTGGTGCGGCGGGGCGACGCGATCAGCCTCGCCGTGGGCTCGCGGGACGGCAATCACTCGTGCGACACGACGGCCGTCGATCTGACGATCCGCGCCGGAGAGATGACTTGGGATCTGTCGCGGGACGTGTCGGCGGAGCTGCTGGCGGGCAACCCGCACGCCGATTCGCAAGGCAACGACGCCGTGTGGCACTTCGCCAGCGAGCCCCGCGCCGTCTCGGGGGATGCGGGCATCCCGACCGGCTCGCTCCTCGCCCGCTGGCAGGGGGCCGCCACGCCCGAGGAGCGGACGGAGCTGGCCGCTGCGGTGCAGCGTCTTCTCGCGGCGGACGCCACCGAGCCTGACGCCGCCGAGCCGAAGGCCGGCGAGAGCGCAGAGAGTACGTCCGCCGAGCCGAAAAAGGATTCGCCGGATGCGACGCTGCGCCGTTCGCTCCTCTCGCTGGGCGGCCTGCTGCTCGGCGGCATCGCCCCAGAGGCGGCCGTTGGCCCATCGGCTACCGCCGCCATTGCATCTCCAGTCGTCGCCTCTCCAGCCGTCGGCGTCGATCCGGCGATCTTCGGCCGGCATCCGCACGGCCTGCCGGTGGCGGAGCGAGATCTGTGCCTCGGGCCGCCGGACGCGGTCGCCGTGTCGATTCCATGGTCGCTGGCCGAAGGCTACGAGTTCGTGACTGTCGCCACGCTTCATCCGGCCGCGAATCCTGAGGCGAGCGTCCAGCCGGAGGTGCGGTTGGACCCTGCCACGGCCGCCGGCCTGTCGCCGGCGCTGCCGGTCGTGGCCCGGAAGGATACGGCCGCGTGGCGACGGTTCGAGAAGGCCTTCGCCGACGTCCGCGACCTCTTCCCGCGGGCACTGTGCTACGCCCGGATCGTGCCGGTCGACGAGGTGGTCACGCTCAACATCTATTACCGCGAGGACGACCAGCTGCGGCGGCTCATGCTCGACGATGAGCAGGCGGCGGAGCTCGACCGGCTCTGGGACGAGCTTCTGTTCGTCAGCCAGGAGCCGCTGGAGCTGGCCGACGCGCACGAGCAACTGCTCGGCTACACGACGCAGGATCGCGGCGACATGACCGGGCCCTTCGCGGCGATGCGGCCGGCGATCGAATCCCGCGCTTCGGCCTTTCGCACGCGGCTGCGGGTGGCCGAGCCGGCCCAGCTCGACGCGATCGTGGCGCTGGCGGGCCGGGCGTGGCGGCGGCCGCTCGTGGACCGCGAGGTCGGCGACCTGCGCGACCTCTATGCGACGCTGCGCGGCGAGGGGCTGCCGCACGAGGAGGCGCTGGCGATGCTCCTGACGCGGGTGCTCGTCGCGGCCGACTTCCTCTACAAGACGGAGACGCCGCCGCCGGGCCCCGGGCAGGGGCCCGTGCCTGGCGCCGAGCTGGCCGGCAGGCTGAGCTATTTCCTCTGGTCGTCGCTGCCCGACCGCGAGCTCATGGAGGCGGCGGCCGCGGGACGGCTCGACGACGCGGCCGGCATCGCGGAGCAGATGCGGCGGATGCTGCGCGATCCAAAGGCCCGGCGGCTGGCCGAGGAGTTCGGCACCCAGTGGCTCCACGTGCACGGCTTCGCCGCGCATGACGAGAAAAGCGCCGAGGCCTTTCCCACGTTCGCAGCGCTCCGTGGGGCGATGGAGGAGGAGACGGTGCTGTTCCTCGCCGACTTCTTCCAGAACGACCGCTCGATTCTCTCACTGCTCGACGCCGACCATACCTTCCTCAACGGTGATCTGGCCCGGCACTACGGGATCGACGGCGTCGCCGGCGACGAATGGCGGCGGGTCGACGGCGTGCGGCGGCACGGACGTGGCGGCATCCTCGGGCTGGCCACGACCCTCGCCACGCAGTCGGGCGCCTCGCGGACCAGCCCGATCCTGCGGGGCAACTGGACGAGCGAGGTGCTGCTGGGCGAGAAGCTGCCCAAGCCGCCCAAGGACGTGCCGCAGCTGGCCGACACGGTGCCCGCCGGGCTCACGGAGCGGCAGCTGATCGCGCTGCACTCGAGCAACGAGGCCTGCGCGAAGTGCCACGCCAGGATCGATCCCTACGGCTTCGCGCTCGAGCAGTTCGACGCCATCGGCCGGTTTCGCACGCATGACGCGGCCGGCCATCCGATCGACGCCGCCACCAGGCTCGTCGACGGCACGGCGATCGCCGGCCACGAGGGGCTGCGCGACTACCTGCTCACCGTCCGCCGCGACACGTTCGTGCGGCAGTTCTGCCGCAAGCTGCTCGGCTACGCCCTCGGTCGGGCCGTGCAGCTCTCCGACGAACCGCTGCTCGACGAGATCCAGGCACGCGTGGCGGCGCACGGGCACGGCGCTGGCACAGCCCTGGAAGCGATCGTGACGAGCCGTCAATTCCGCGAGATTCGTGGCGCCGACGCGGTCGAGGCAGGGGAGTAGAATCGCGTGGCCCTGTCAGGGCCGCTCTCTCGGGAGGCATGACAATGAACGGCCGCATGAACGCTCCGCAGATCTCACGACGCACCATGCTCCGCGGGGTGGGTGTGTCGATGGCGCTGCCGTGGATGGAGTCGCTGGTCGCCCGGTCGCGGGCCGCCGACGGCGCAGCGGCTGGCGAGCCGCCGGTGCGTCTGGCCGTGTTCTTCGCCGGCAATGGCTTCCATTCGAAGGAGTGGTGGGCCGAAGGGGCCGGCGCCGAGATGAAGCTCGGCAGGGTGCTCGAGCCGATCGCGGACTTCCGCGAGCGGCTGCTCTTCGTGAAGGGCCTCTACAACGAGCAGGCCCGCAAGGGCAACATCCACAGCTCACAGACGGGCAACCTGCTCTCGGGCGCGCCTCTGGCCTCCGGCGGCGACATCCGCTCCGGCACGAGCTTCGACCAGCATCTGGCGGCGACCTACGGCAGGGGGACGAAGGTGCCGAGCCTGGTGCTCGGCTGCGAGAAGTCGAACCCGTCGGTCCACAAGAACTACTCGATGCTCTACAGCTCGCACATCTCGTGGAGCTCGCCGACGACGCCGACGCCGCTGGAGCTCTATCCGGCGCTGGCTTTCGACCGGCTCTTCAAGGACGACGTTGCCAAGGGGGACGAGAGCGTGCTCGACGCCGTGATCGAGGACGCCCGCGGCCTGCGCCGCCGGATCGGCACGACCGACCGGCGCAAGCTCGACGAGTATCTCGACAGCGTCCGCGACGTGGAGGCCCGCATCGCCGGCGCGGGGCAGCGCGGCGAGCTCCAGGGCTGGAAGCCGGTGCTCGACAAGCCCGACGTGCCCCGGCCGCCCGACGGCATCCCGCAGGACATCGCCGAGCACATGCGGCTGATGTGCGACATCGTCGTGCTCGCGTTCCAGACCGACACCACCCGGATCTGCACGCTCAAGCTCAACAACGACCACTCGGCGCTCCGCTTCCCCAATATCCCGCGGACCGACAACCCGAGCCAGGGGATCGACTACATGATCCACCATCTCCTGTCGCACTCCGACGGCGACGACTGGCTCAAGGTCAACCAGTTCTTCATGGAGCAGATGGCGCACGTCGCGCGGCGGCTCGACGCCATCGACGAGGGCGGCCGCTCGGCCCTCGACAACTCGATGATCATGATGTGCTCGAGCATGATGGCGGGGGCCAAGCACGACAACGACCGGCTGCCCGTGGCCGTGCTCGGCCGGGCCGGCGGCCGGCTCGAGCCGGGACGCGTGCTCGACTATGCCAAGGCCGAGAACCGGCAGATGTGCCGGCTCTATCTCTCGATGATGGAGAAGATGGGCGTCCGCGAGAAGTCGTTCGGCGACGCCACCGAGCCGCTGGCCGAGGTCTGAATGATGCCGCCCGGCACGATCGTCGCCGGCAGCCGCGCGGCACCGCCTCACGTGCCGGCCCTCGCGCCGGCTCTGGAGGAGCTGCTGCGGCGGGCGGCGCCCCGCGGCAGGATCCTCACGGCGGAGGCCCAGCTCTCCGGATACTCAGCCGACGGCATCGGCTTCAAGACCTACCGGCCCGACGCCGTCGTCATCCCGGCCGACGCCGGCGAGATGATCGAGATCTTCCGGCAGGCGCGGCACTGGGCCGTGCCCATCTGCGTGCGCGGCGCGGGCACCTCGCTCGCGGGCGGGCCGGTGGCCGCGCAGGGGGGCGTGGTCGTGCACACCTCCGCGCTTCGCGGCATCCGGGAAATCGACGCCGAGGCGGGCTGGTGCGAGGTGGAGTGCAGCGTGACGCTGCGGCAGATCGAGCAGGCGGTCGAGCCGCTCGGCCTCTTCTATCCGCCCGACCCCTCCAGCGGCACCGTCTCCACGATCGGCGGCAACGCCGCGATGAACGCCGGCGGCGCGCACTGCTTCCGCTATGGCGTGACGAGCAACTACGTGCTGGGCGTCGAGGCGCTGTTGATGGACGGCAGCGTGCACCGCTTCGGCGGGCCGGCGGGGGGCCGTGGGCCGTGGCGGGAGGACTGGAAGCGGCTGATGGTCGGCTCCGAGGGAACGCTGGCCGCGTTCACCCGGTTCTGGCTGCGGCTCGTGCCGCGGCCGGAGAAGGCGTGGACGTTCCGCGCGACCTATCCCGACCTCGTCGCCGCCGAGCGGGCGATCCACGCGCTGGTGGCCGACTCTGCGGCGCCCGTGGCGATCGAGCTGATGGATCCGAGGTGCGTGGCCCTCATCGAGAACAGCCCGATGGCCGTCGGCCTGCCGCAGGACAGCTTCCTGTTGATCGTGGAGATCGACGGTCCGGCGTCGCTCGTCGACGCCCGGGTGCCGCGGGTGACCGATCTGCTCCGGCGGGCGGGGGCCCACGACGTTGCCGCCAGCGATCAGGACGAGGAACGGCGGAAGCTGTGGAAGGCCCGCAAGGTGGCGGGCGGACTCTTCGGCCAGGTCAGCCCCGACTTCGTGGTGCAGGATGCGGTGATTCCCAAGCGGGCGCTGGCCGACGTGCTCCAGCATCTCTACGACGAGTCGGACGCCGCAGGCATCCAGGTCGTCAACGTCTTCCACGCCGGCGACGGCAACCTGCACCCGAACTTCCTCTTCGACTCGCGGAAGCCGGGCGACCTCGAGAAGGTCGAGGCGCTGGAGAAGCACTTCATGCACCGCGTCATCGATGTCGGCGGGACGCTCTCGGGCGAGCATGGCATCGGCAACGACAAGGCGGCCTACATGCCGCTCGTGCTCTCGCCGGAGAACCTCCGCATGCAGCTGGCGGTGCCGGCGGCCTTCAATCCGCGGCACCAGCTCAACCCGCTCAAGGTGCTCGCAGGACGGCGATTCGAGCCGCAGGGCGCCGCTCGCGGCGTCGTGACCGATGGGCGTGCGGCGGGGAATCAGGCCGTTCCCGCCGCCGCGTCATCGGGCCGGCCGTTCACCCCCTTTCTCGATACGATCGATGGCGTCGTGTGCGTGCCGGCGGCCGCCAGTTCGTGCGACGTCGACGCAATCGCGGCACCGCACCGGCTGCGGTTTCCGCTCGTGCTCGATCCCGCGAGATCGCTGCGGGAGCAGGTCGCGGCCAGCAGCCACGCGCCGGCGTCGTCGCGGTTCGGGCCCTACTGCGACGCCGTGCTCGGCATGAACTGGCGGCTGCCGGACGGCCGCGTGGTGCGGATCGGGGAGCGGGTCGTGAAGACGACCACGGGCTACGACCTGCTGCGGTTCCTGCTGGCGACGGACGGCCGGTTCGGCGGGCCGGTCGATTACGTCCTGCGGCTGCGGCCGGCGGGAGAGATGTCGGTGGTGTGCCGCGCGACCGGTCCGGCCGATGCGGTCGCGCACGCGGCCTCCGACCTGGCGCGGACCTGCTGGGTGCACTGGTTCGACTCGATCGATCTCGTGGTCGAGGGCCCCGCTGTGTCGCTGCGGATCGGGATCCAGGCACAGCGGGACGAGTGGCCGGTCTACGAGGCCTTCCTGCTGGGGTGGATGCGGGATCGGGCGCTGGTGATCGACATGGAGCAGGATGCGGCGCCGCCGCACGACGGCCTGCCCGATGCGGTGCTCAAGACGTCGCCCGAGCACGCGGCGGAACTGGCCCGCAGCGTCGGCGGGCACTCGGGCCTGTCGGCCGTGGCGGTCATGGCCCGCGGCGTCGTGCATGCGCACGTCGCGGCCGGAAGGGATGCGGCGGGCGCGGCCGCCGCGGTGGTCGCCCGTCATGCCGCGGAGCTGGAGGCGGTCGGAGGCGACGCGCACTCTCGGCACCTCGCGCCGCGACCCGCGGCGGCGGCCGAAGTGGCGTGGATCGACTGCCTGCACAGGGAGTGGGGCAACGCATGAAGCCGATGAACACCCCGACGTCTGCGGCGGGAGCGTTGCCGTGCCCGCATCCGGCAGCCCCCGCCGACCTGCTCAGCGGCTGCGTGCACTGCGGGCTGTGTCTCGAGGTGTGCCCGACGTATCAGCTCACCGGCGACGAAAACAACTCTCCACGCGGCCGCCTGCGGCTCTGGCGGGAAGAGGCCGAAGGCCGGCTGCCGCCCGACCCCTGGACCGACTTCTACACCGCCGAGTGCGTCGGCTGCCTCGCCTGCGAGACCGCCTGCCCCGGCAACGTGCCCTATGGACTCTTTCTCGAGCAGGCGCGGCACGGGCAGGTCGCCGCGGGGCGCAGCCGGCCGCCGGCGTTCCTGCGGTGGGCGGCGGCGGTCGCGGCGCGGCCGGCGGTCATGCAGTGGGCGTTCTGGCCCGCGCGGGCGCTGCGGCGGTGGGGCGTGCTGCGGCAAAAGTTCGTATTTCCCGGCCGGCCGGCGGTCGCCACGTCCACGGCCGTGTACGCCCGCGATCTCGTACGGGAGCGGCGGCCCACCGGCCCGCGGGTCGCCCTGCTCACCGGCTGCCTGATGGAGTCGCTCTTTCGCGAGATCAACTTTGCCACGGTGCGGGTGCTCGTCGAGAACAACGTGCAGGTCGTCGTGCCGCCGACGCAGGGCTGCTGCGGCGCGGTCCAGGAGCATCTCGGGCTCGACGGCGTCGAGGCCCTACGGGAGCGAAACCGCCGGGCGTTCACCGATCTCGGCATCGACGCCATCGTCACGAATTCTTCCGGTTGCGGCCTGGCCCTGCAGAAGACGATGCAGGGAGTGGAACAACAATCAGCACCGGTCCGGGACGTGCTCGGATTCCTCGGCGACCTGGGTCCGGTGAAGCGCATCCGGCGGCCGAATGCGGCGCGCGTCTACGTTGACCTGCCCTGCCACCTCGTGCACGGCCAGAAGGCGGCAGGCATCCCCGCCGCGGTGCTCGACGCCACCGGGTATGACTGGGAACTCGCGCCGCAGGCCGCGGACTGCTGCGGGTCGGGGGGCGTCTACAACCTGCAGAAGCCGGAGAACGCCCGTGCGATCCTGGCCCGCAAGAGCAGCTTCCTGGAGACGGCCGCGGGCGACCCCGTCATCCTCGCGACGTCGAACCACGTCTGCATGATGCAGTGGCATTCCGCGGGAGCCGCGGGGCTGGTCACACGGCCCTACCGCGTGGCCCACGTCATCTCGCTGCTCGATCCCGCGGGGGAGCATCTGGGCGGCTAGCCCGCAGCCGGGTGCGGCGGAAGCTCGACGAGCTTGGAGGATTTCGCATGTCCAAGACGTATGCAGTGGAACAGCACGTCGAGCGAAATCATCCCGCGAGGAGACTTCTGCCGGCCCGGCGGTGATCGCTCCCTACCGGAACGTCACGCCTATCCGGGATGCGCTCGAGCATCCGCGGCCTCGTCGTGCGGAGCCTCGCGCGGCCAGATCACGAGCAGGAGCACGAGCGCCACCGCCGGCAGCCAGCCGGCCGTCGCCAGGCCCGTGTCGAACGAGCCCGTGCGGTCGACGAGCCGGCCGAAGATCTTCTGCATGGGCGACGAAACGAACCAGCCGATCGCTCCCAAGAGGCCTGTCGAGAGCCCGAGATGCCGCGGGCTCACCTCCTGTGCCAGCGAGTAGTAGCAGGGAAACAGCCCCATCGCGCCCGCACCGATCACCAGCAGCACGGCGTACATGGCTCCGCCGCGGGGCAGCGTCGCGACCACGGCCGTGAGGGCCGTGCACACGGCGCACACCATCACCACTGCCAGCCGGGAACGATGCACCGTCATGCCCCGCTTCACGAGCCAGAGGCTCGCGGCGCCGGCCGCGATGCAGCCGATGTCGGCGGCGACGTAGTAGGCGGAATTGAAGAAGAGAGATTCGGCCTCGGTCGCGCCGCGTCCCTGCTGCAGGAACTTCGGCAGCCAGACCCGCAGCAGGTGCCAAGTGATGTTGATGCACACGATCATCGGCACCAGGGCCCAGAACCGCCTGTTGGCGAAGCAGGCCTCCCGCCAGACACCGAGCGACGATCGCGGTGCTGCCGGCGCAGCCAACGCCGCCCCGTCATGCGTCTCGGGACCACCGGCCAGATCGTCGGCGCGGATCGTCGCCAGCCAGCCCACCACCCACGCGGCACCGATCGCGCCGATGATGACGAAGGGCGGCCGCCAGGCGCCGGCGGCCTGGTTGTCGCCCACCATGGCCCGGATCACCAGTGGCGTG
>JBILVO010000230.1:0-4032 GCA_044370415.1 Pirellulales bacterium | reverse complement strand
CGCGCCGGCTGCTCGGCGCCCTCCTCTCCCGCATCAAGATCCTCTCCAAGCTCGACATCGCCGAGCGGCGGCGGCCCCAGGACGGCCGCATCAAGCTCATCGCCGACGGCAAGGACTACGACCTGCGCGTGAGCGTGCTCCCCACCAACCACGGCCAGTCGGTCGTGATGCGGGTGCTCGACAAAGACGCCATCCGCGTCGGCGTGCGGCAGCTGGGGCTCTCGGAGAACGACTTCCGGCAGTTCAAGAACCTGATCCGCCGGCCCAACGGCATCATCCTCGTGACCGGCCCCACGGGCTCGGGCAAGACGACGACGCTCTACGCCTGCCTCAACGAGCTCAACAAGCCCGACACGAAGATCATCACCGCCGAGGACCCGGTCGAGTACTACCTCAAGGGGATCAACCAGGTCGAGATCAAGCACCAGATCGGCCTCGACTTCGCCCGCGTCATCCGCGCGATGCTGCGGCAGGCGCCCAACGTGATCCTCGTGGGCGAGATGCGCGACACCGAGACGGCCCAGATGGGCATCCAGGCCTCGCTCACGGGCCATCTTGTGTTCAGCACGCTGCACACCAACGACGCCCCCAGCGCCATCACCCGCATGATCGACATGGGCGTGCCCGCCTACCTCGTCGCCTCCAGCGTCGTGGCGGTGCTGGCGCAGCGGCTCGTGCGGGTGATCTGCCCGCGGTGCAAGCAGCCCCACACGCCGCTCGACTCGCAGCTCGAGCAGGCCGGCATCACGCCGGAGCAGATGAAGACGGCCACCTTCATGAAGGGCCGCGGCTGCGTCAACTGCCAGAAGTCGGGCTACAAGGGCCGCCTCGGCATCTTCGAGCTGATGGTGATGAACAACAAGATCCGCGAACTGGCGTTCCAGGGCGCGGCCACCACCGACATCCGCCGGGCCGCCGTCTCCACCGGCATGACGATGATGTACGACGACGGCATCAACAAGGCCCTGCGCGGCGTCACCTCGCTCGAGGAGGTGTTCCGCGTGTCGAAGAAGGCCGAGTGAGCACAGGTAGAAGAGGCGGCAGCCAGGGCCGCCTCGGCTGACCCCAAGAACCGCGCAACGCTGCATCGCTGCGCCAGGGCGCGGAAGGGGTTGCCCATGCCCCCAGAGCCGGCGTGAGCTGACAAGCGGAGCCTGGAGGGCGGAGCGCAGTCAGGTTCGAGTGAGCGGAGGGCAGGATGCCCGGAGCGAACGTCCGGCGACGGGGCATGGGCAACCCCGCCGCAGAAGCATCAGCTGGTGGTCACCGGCCGCCGCCAGAAGTGGAGCACCGCCGGCGGCACCTCGCGGTTCGTCCACGCCGCCGCCTCCGGCAGGGCCGTCGCGTCGAACGACGTGTCGGACTCCGCCACGATGGTGCTGCCGGAGGGCGCCGCGGCCATGAACGCCGCGATGAGGCCGCAGAGCTCGTCGCGGCGGTCCGAGAAGAACGACCACGGGGGCGACACAAACACGATCCAGGGCGCCGTCGTCAGCAGTGGCGGCATCCTCTTCGCCCACAGGAGCACGTCGCCCGGCCGCACCTCCACCCGCTGCTCGAGGCCGAGCCCGCGGGCGCTTTTCCGCAGGGCGTCGGCCGTGGGGAAGTGCCGCTCGCCCAGCACGGCCGTCGCCGCGCCGCGGCTGAGCGCCTCGAACGCGAGGGCGCCCGTGCCGGCGAAGAGGTCGATGGCCACCGCACCGCGGACGTCCGTTCCCAGGAGGTCGAAGAGGCTCTCGCGGACGCGGTCCTTCATCGGCCGGGTGCGGCCGGTGGGGTCGAACTCGATCCAGCGGCCCCGCAGGTCGCCGCCGATGATGCGCGTGCGGCCGGCGGGCTCGTCGGCGGCCGCTGGGGGCTGTGTGCGGTCGGTGCGCGGCCGCTTGCGGGCCATGGGGGCGTTTCCAGGGAGGCGGGGAAACGTGCTATCGTAGCAGGACGAGAACGACGCTTCCTCAAGGCAGGAGACGAGCCGATGGGCGTGGGCTGCATGCGAGTGTTCGCCGCGGGCTGGATGGTGGCGCTGGCCGCCGCGGCCTGCCAGGCGCAGGTGCCGGTGGTCGAGGCCCGGCCGGATCCGGCCAAGGCGCGGACCGAATTCGAGGCGGCCCGGAAGCAGGAGAAGGAGCTCATCGGAGAACTGACCGTCCTGCAGGCCGAATTCCAGCAGCCGAGCGCCGACAGGCGGGCGATCGCCGAGAAGTTCGAGAAGGCCCGAGCGAAGATCCCGGCCACGAAGGAGCGGCTGGAGACGGCCGTCTTCGCCCTGGCGCTGGCCGAGCCGAAGGACCAGCTGGCCCGCGACATCTGCGGCGCGGTGATCGACTCGCGGCGTCGGGGGGAGGATTACGTGGCCGTGCTCGAGCTGTCGACGCTGCTCGACAAGGCGGGCGCCGCGGACCACCGAATCGACATGATGGCGTCGCAGGCCGCGATGAACCTCTCCCGGCTCGACGAGGCCGCGGCCTGGCTGGTGAAGGCCGGCGAGCAGGGGGGCGACAAGGCCAGTGTCGCCGAGCTCGAGAAGGCCATCGACGCCGAGCGGCCGAAGGTCGACGCCGAGATGGCCAAGCGGAAGGCCGACGCCGAGGCCGACGACCGGCCGCGGGTGAAGATCACGACGAGCAAGGGCCCGATCGTGGTGGAGCTCTTCGAGGAGGAGGCGCCCAATGCCGTGGCCAACTTCATCAGCCTGGTCGAGAAGGGCTTCTACGACGGCACGCCGTTCCACCGGGTGATCGGCGGCTTCATGGCCCAGGGTGGCGATCCCACCGGCACGGGCACCGGCGGCCCGGGGCACATGATCGACTGTGAATGCGAGCTGCCCAACGCCCGCAAGCACTTCCTCGGCTCGCTGTCGATGGCGCACGCCGGCAAGAACACCGGCGGCTCGCAGTTCTTCCTGACGTTCCGCCCGACGGAGCACCTCGACGGCAAGCACACGGTGTTTGGCCGGGTGATCGAGGGGCTCGAGGTGCTGCCCAAGCTCACCCGTACGCAGGACGCCCAGGGCCTGCCCGTCGAGGGCGTGAAGCGGGACGAGATCGTGAAGGCGGAGGTGCTGCGGAAGCGGAACCACCCCTACGTTCCCCAGACCAGGCCCGACGGCAAGAAGGGATAGTGCGATGACGTTAAAGCATCCTGCCCAGTTCGGGCGGGCGGCCGGCCGCAGCGCCGCCCCGCTTTCGATCCTGCTCGTCGCCGGCGTGCTCGTCGCCGCCGATCCGAAGCCGACCGCCCCCAAAGGAGCCCCGCCGATGCCCGCAGAATCGACCGACGCCGATCCGCAAAACCCCGCGACGCTCGGCCGGGTGCCCGACGACAAACTGCCCGCCACCGACAAGGAATGGCAGGAGCGGCTCACGCCGGAGCAGTTCCAGGTTGCGCGGAAGAAAGGCACCGAGCGGGCGTTCAGCGGCAAGTATTGGAACACGAAGACGCCCGGCACCTACCGCTGCATCTGCTGCGGCGAGCCGCTCTTCAAGTCGGGCGAGAAGTTCGACAGCGGCTGCGGCTGGCCGAGCTTCACGGCGCCGATCGACGGCGTGAAGGGGAAGACGATCGCCGAGCACGAAGACCGCTCGCTCGCCGGCCTGCCAGGCTTCGGCATCCGCACGGAGGTGACCTGCCGCCGCTGCGGCGCCCACCTGGGCCACGTCTTCAACGACGGCCCGCCGCCGACCGGCCTGCGCTACTGCATCAACTCCGCCTCGATCGTGCTCGAGCCGGTCAAGGCTGCCGACGCCCAGGCCGAGCCGAAGAAGTAGGGGGAGTCGGTGGGCCGGCATTGCGGCCCTAGGCGTGGCCCGGCTTCGAACCGCCCGCACCCCGTCGCCGGACGTTCACTTCGGCCCTCCAGGCCTCCGCTCACTCGAAGCTGACTGCGCTTCGCCATCCATGGCTGCGCTTGTCAGCTCACGCCGGCTCTCGGGGCACGGGCGGTCCGAAGCCTCCCGTAGCGTGAGCCAGTGAGCGATTGTTGGAGGGAGGCCTGGGGCAAACCCCGCCCACGAGCGGGCTGGGGGAGCAAGC
>JBILVO010000229.1:0-4053 GCA_044370415.1 Pirellulales bacterium | reverse complement strand
GCCTACTGGTATGCGATCTGGCCGCTCCACGAACTCGTCTTCCGGCGGATGCTCGCCGGGATCGCCCGCGCCGCTGTCCGCGGTGCCTGAGACGCCACGCATAGCGGCATGCCCGCGGCGGTCGATGACGCCGGAGCGAACATCCCACCGGCGTTCCCGTGGAAATGGCTGCGATATGCTGTCGGCCTCGGGTGGAACAGACGCCGGTGTTCGTGAACGGAGCCTGCGTCGATGGAAGCGGGTGGGCCGTGCGAATCGTCAGAGCCGGCAGGAGTTCCCGCCGCTCGGGTCGCCGATGTCGTATCGCCGGCCCGGGGCTCCGTCCGTGCGGCCGGCTCGTCGGCCTCGTCAGGTCACCGTCATCGTCGGCAGCGACTTCCCGCCGGCCCGTCGCCTGCGCCACACGCGGTAGACCCCGCAGACGCTCGCGGCCAGGGCCAACGCATGAGCCGACGGCTCGGGCACCACGGCGAGAACGCCTGTGGACTGCGAAAACACCATCTTCTGCGAGTAGCCCGGGTTCAGCGGATCGACCCAGCCGGTCTCCCAAGAGCCGGGCGTCGTTTCCGAGGGCGTAAAGGACAGCCCGGCGTAAGGCGTGCCCTCGGCCGAGAGCGTGATGGCTGAAAACGAGCCGGAAGTCGACGTGAAATTCGTGAACAGGGCGAAGCTGGTGTAGTCGGCGTAACTGCCCGATAGCGTCAGGGAGAGGACGCCGCCGTATGCCAGAGCGTTCGCGACGTCGATCTGGTCGTAGCCACTGCCCGGGATCGTGCCGGTGATCTCGAGAAGCGTGGTCGAGGAGGCATCGAGTTGCAGCGAAGAAACGGTGAGGATGCCCGGGCTGTTGCCCGGGGAGAGCGTGCCGCCGGCCAGAACCGTCACGCTGCCGCCAATCGTGCCATCGCCCCCGAGGAGACCGCCGGACTGCACTGACACGGAACTACCGCTCAGGTCGCCGGTGACGAACAACGACCCGTTCTCGACCGTGGTGGTGCCGGTGTAGTCGCTGTTGCCGGAGAGCGTCAGGGCACCGTCGCCGAGCTTGGTCAGGCTGCCGCTGCCGGACATGCTCCCGGCGTACGTGCCGTCGGAGCTCTGGTCGAACGTGACGATGCTCCCGTTCGCAATGTCTCCCTGCAGGCTGGAGGTCGTGCCGATCAGCGTTCCCGCACTGACCGTCGTGCCGCCGGAGTAGGAATTGTTGCCGGAGAGCGTCAGGGCACCGTCGCCGAGCTTGGTCAGGCTGCCGCTGCCGGACATGCTCCCGGCGTACGTGCCGTCGGAGCTCTGGTCGAACGTCACCACCGCATTGTTCGTGATGTCGCCCGTCAGGCTGCTCGTCGTGCCGACGAGCGCTCCGGCGGAGACCGTCGCGCCCGTGTACGAGTTGAAGTTCCCGGACAGGGTGAGCGTTCCGTTTCCTGTCTTGAGCAGCACGCCGCCGCTGAGATCCGAGGCGATAGTGACGTCGTTGTCGATCTGGAACGGCGTGCCCGAGTAGTTGTCGAGGCTGATCGAGCCGCCCGTGAAGGAATAGCCCGAGGAACTCACCGTGACACCGCCGACGATTATCGAGTAGTCGACCGTGATCGAGCCCGCAGCGGCGCCGTCGAAGACGGCGGTGTTCGAGTTCACCCACGGTTCGTAGGGGTAGGTGATGGTGGCCCAATTGATGGAGCTGGTGTCCCAGTTCGAATTCGCGTCCCCGGTCCACGTGTAGGTGGGTGGGGCGGCAATCGTCACGGTCGCACGCCCGCCGGCCAAGGCGATCGCGAGCAGGATGGCGACGCAGATCCGAGTTCGCGGGAGGAGCGTGCCGCCGGATCGCTTGTGAGCTGACTCATTCATGAGTTGGATCGATTTCCTGCGTTCTGCACGTACTGGAATGCCGGTGGTGGATGATCTGGAGTCGAGGCGTTGCCGGGGAGAGTCTATGCCCGTGCGTATCGTGAAACCATGTCCCGGGAAAATGTGTGCGGCCCGTCTTTCCGGCACTTTTTCCGTGGCCGCGTGCCGGCGATCGATTCGTTCCGCTCGCCAGCCCCTCCCGCTGGGGAGCACGCGGCGGCCCGTGGTGTCGGGGGGCACCATGTCCGTGCGGCGGCAGGCATCGATCGAATGCCGGCGAGACCAGGTGACGGCGGAGCGTTCGTTGCCCGAACGTGTGTCCCGGGACGGGCCGCTCCCCGTCACAGCACGTCGGCTGGCCGCTGGGGGCAGGCGTCGCAGGCCTCCTGCCGCTCGAGCTGGATCGTCGTGTGGGCGACGCGAAACCGCTCGCGAAGCAGCGTGTTCGCCGCCGCCAGCACGCCGCCGTGGTGGGCCTGATCGGGCACCACCAGGTGCACCGTGAGTGAGATCTCGCTCGTGCTCGCGCCCCAGACATGCAGGTCGTGCACCTCGACGACGCCGGGCACGGACTCAAGCGCCGCCGCCAGCGCCGCCGCGTCGACGCTCCGCGGCACGGCGTCGAGCGAGAGATCGACGCTCTCGCGGAAGAGATCCCAGGTGCCCGCCACGATGACCAGCGTGATCACGATGCTCACGAGGGGATCGATCCACGGGAGCGACGTGAGCATGACGGCGATGCCCGCGACGACGACCCCGGCCGACACCGCCGCGTCGGCCGCCATGTGCAGGAACGCCCCGCGGACGTTGGCGTCGTCGGCGCGGCCCCGCATGAAGAGCAGTGCCGTGAGCGTGTTGATGACGACACCGAGCGTTGCCACCGCGATCATCACCGGTCCGGCCACGGGCTGCGGCGCCCACAGGCGATGCCAGGCCTCCCACAGGATCGCACCGCAGGCGGTCAGCAGCAGCACAGCGTTGCCGAGCGCTGCGTAGATCGTCGTGCGGCGGAAGCCCCAGGTGTACCGGCGCGTGGGCGGCCGACGCGCCAGCCGGCTCGCCGCCCACGCCAGGAGCAGGCCGATCACGTCGCCGGCGTTGTGGCCCGCGTCGGCGACCAGCGCCAGGGACGACGCCCACACGCCGCAGGCGAACTCGACGACGACGAAGGCCGCGTTCATGGCGACGCCGGCCGCCATCGCCCAGTCGAGCTCGTCAGGCGACAGGCCGTGGCAGTGCCCGCCGTGCCCGTGGCCCACATGGTGGTGGCCACCATGGTCGTGGTCATCGTCGGAGCATGCGGGAGTCATGCTAGGATGATACCAATGGGCATATTTTCGGCGAGCACGTTTTCCGCCGCGATCCTCCTGTTTTTCGTGATGGATCCGATCGGCAACATCCCGCTGTTCCTGGCGGCGCTGCGTCCGGTCGAGCCGCACCGACGGCTGTGGGTCGTCGGCCGCGAGCTCCTCATCGCGTTCGGGCTGCTGGTCGGCTTCCTCTACGCCGGCCGGCCGCTGCTCGCGCTGCTCGGCATCTCCGAGCCCGCGCTCACGATGGCAGGCGGCATCGTGCTCTTCCTCATCGCGCTGAAGATGGTCTTTCCGGCAGCCCACGGGCCGCTGGGGGAGACCGTCGAGGGGGAGCCCTTCGTGGTGCCGCTGGCGATTCCCTACATCGCCGGCCCCTCGGCGCTGGCCACCGTGCTGCTCATGACCAGCCGCGATCCCAGCCGCCACGTCGAGTGGCTGGCCGCGGTGTCGCTGGCGTGGGCGGCGTCGGCGGCGATCCTGCTCGCGGGGTCGTGGCTCAGCAGGCTCCTCGGCGAGAAGGGGATCGTGGCGATCGAGCGGCTCATGGGCATGGTGCTGGTGGCGTCGGCGGTGCAGATGTTCCTCGACGGCGCGATGAAGGCGACACGTTCCTAGCCGAGCGGCCGTGGGCGGCTCGGCAGACACCAATCCGGAGGCATCGAGATGACGAGGTTCAGGACGGGGCCGCTGCGGGTGGCGGCGATCGGGCGGACGGGCCGCGGCGACTGGGGCCACGCGATCGACGAGCTCTGGACCGGCACGGAAGCGGCGCAGATCGTGGCCGTGGCGGACGAGTCCGAGGAAGGGCTCGCCAAGGCGGTCGCCCGGAACACGCTGCCCGCCTCCGCGGGGTACCGCGACTGGAAGGCCATGCTCGCCGAAGTGAAGC
>JBILVO010000110.1:0-13788 GCA_044370415.1 Pirellulales bacterium | reverse complement strand
CCGTGAGGGGTTGTCCATGCCCCGAGAGCCGGGCTATGGGAGCGAGCGGAGCCTGGAGGGCGAAGCGAAGCGGACATGCAGTGAGCCGAGGCCTGGAGGGCCGAGGCGAACGTCCGGCGACGGGGCACGGGCAGCCCCGAACCGCCGCCGGGAAGAGGTGTGGCTGTGCGCCGGGCGGTCGTGTCCTATACTTCCTTCATGACGTCTTGCAAACTCCCTGGCGAGCTTTCTGCGCAGAAGTGCGTGCCCTGCGAGGGGGGCGTGCCGAAGTACTCGGCCGCCGAGGCCGAGGCCCAGATCGCGGTGCTCCCCGGCTGGCGGCTCACCCACGACGGCGTCCGCATCCGCCGCGACTGGACGCTGCGGAACTTCCGCGACGCCATCAAGCTGATCAACAACGTCGCCGCGCTCGCGGAACGCGAGCAGCACCATCCCGACCTGCACCTCGAGGGCTACCGCCACGTGTGGATCGAGATCCACACGCATGCGATCGGCGGGCTCTCCGAGAACGACTTCGTGCTCGCTGCGAAGATCGACGGCATCGCGCCGGCCTGAGCCCGTGCTGCGGTCACGAGGCGTGCGGCAGCGGCCCGCCGCAGTAGTCGATTGCCCTCGCGATCTCGCTCTTGAGATCCTTGCGGGCCACGATCCGGTCGATGAAGCCGTGCTCCAGCAGGAACTCGCTCGTCTGGAACCCCTTCGGCAGCTCCATGCGGATGGTGGCCTTGATGGTCCGGGGGCCGGCGAACCCGATCAGGGCCCGTGGCTCCGCGAAGCAGAGGTCGCCGAGCGACGCGAAGCTGGCAGCCACGCCGCCCATGGTTGGGTTGGTGAGCACGGAGATGAAGAGCCCGCCCGCCTGGGAGTGCCGCGCCAGGGCAGCCGACACCTTCGCCATCTGCATCAGCGACAGGATGCCCTCGTGCATGCGGGCGCCGCCTCCCGACGCGCTGATGATGATCAGCGGCAGCCGGCCCGCGGTGGCGCGTTCGACGAGCCGGGCGAGCCGCTCGCCGACCACGCTGCCCATGCTGCCCATGATGAAGGAAGAGTCGGTCACGCCGCAGGCCACGCGGCGAGCCCGGATCATGCCCGTGCCGGTGATCGCCGCGTCCCGCAGGCCGGTCCGCTTTTGCTCGGCCACGATCCGCTCCGCGTACGCCTTCTTGTCGCGGAACCCCAGCGGGTCTGTCGGCATCAGGGTGGCGTCCCACTCCTCGAACGTGCCCTCGTCGAGCAGTTGGGCGATCCGCTGTTTTCCGGAGACGTACCAGTGGTACCCGCACTGCGGGCACACGTTGAGCATCTCCTCCGCTTCCTTGCGGTAGATGGTCGCGCCGCAGCCGTCGCACTTTTGCCACAGGCCCTCGGGCACGCCCCGCTTGGCCCGCGGCTGGGGATCGCGCGGGCCGCCGGGGCGGCCTGTCGGCTCACGGCCACCGGCCGCACGGTCAGGCTGCGGCACGGGATCGACCCCCCGGGCCGCGCGGGGCTGGGCGGCGGTGTCCACCGGAGTCGCGGCTGACGAACGGCGGGGCTGCATGCTGGTGCGACGAGTGCCGGGCGACCCGGGAACGCAAGAGGGAATGGAGCGGAAGCGGGGATGTCGAGACGGACGCCGGCATTGTAGCCCGGGGTGCGCCGGCGCGGCTGCGCCGGAAAAGGCCCGGCGAAAGTGCGTTCCGGTCTCTGCACGCCGCGGCTTCCATCGGCGAAAGACCCGTTTTTCCGTCCGCCCCGCCGCTCAGGCCCGGCCGGCCAGTCGCCGCTCCTCGCGGCGGCTCTGGTGCCACTGGGCGGCCACGGGCAGTTCGGCCACGGCGGCGCTGTCGGGCTCCCGGGCCCACAGGTCCCCCATCGATTCGCCGGCGACGATCCAGCGGACGATCCTGTCGAGCGGGTCGGGTACGACCAGCGCGACGCGGCCCTCTCCCCGGCGGAGCAGTTTCTCGAGAACGGCCTCCACTCGTTCGCAGGCATCCTCGAGGAGTTCGCCCTCGGGAGGTGCGACCGCCCACGGGTTGTCCTGCCACTGCCGATACAGCCGCGGCTGCCGCCTGCGGATCTCGTCCACGAGCAGGCCTTCCCACAGACCCTGCCCGAGATTGTGCAGACCGCGGACCGTTCGCGGCCTCAGGCTCAGGGCCGCCGCGATGATGCGGCCCGTTTCAGTCGCGCAGGCGGACTCGGCGGAGTAGAGCGCGGTGGGCGGACGAGCCGCCAGAAATTCGGCCGCATGCCCGGCCTCGGCAACGCCCGTCGGGCAGAGAGGAATGTCCACGGCTCCGCGGATGCGGCCTTGCATCTCGTAGTCGGTGGCACCCGAACGGATCACGATCAGGGATTCGATCATCGAGCGGGGAAGATCTCCAGGAGGAACAATTTCCGCACCACGGCGGCCAAGGGCGTCAGGCTGGCCGAGCGAACTGCGCGTGTCGTGTCCCCCGTGCAGTCACGAGGGGAGGGAACGCGGAGCAGGGCTGTCGCGAGCGTCACAGGCGGGAGGGAACGGCGATCGTTTACCGCACGGGCTACCATGCCCGCACGCGGTTCACCGAGTGTATCAAGTTTTCGTGTTCCCGCCGGGAAAAGCGTCCCTGGAAGAACGCCCTGATCCACTCGCAAACGCAGTCCGTACATACACTTGGGCACCACACGAGGTCCGCCATGACCACCTCACCCGCAGCCACGTTCGAGGGGGTGCTGCCGAGCCGGTTGACGGCCGCCGATCGCGGCCAGATCGAGCGGCGCGTCCAGGAAATCGGCAGGGGGCTCCTGGAGCGGGCGCTCGCCGCCGAGCCGACGGCTGCGTCGAGCGAGTGGTGGGTGCAGCAGGCGGCCGAATGGGCCACGCAGGACGATGACCTCAAGGTGCGGCTCTTCCGGCTGGTCGACTGCATGCCGATGCTCGACGACCCCGCCGCGCTCGACCGGCACGTGCGCGAGTATGTCGACGACGACGTCATCTCCCGCCTGCCGCGGTCGCTGCGGCTCGCGTTCCAGGCGGCCCGCAGCGGCTTCCTCGCGCCGCTGGCCGCCCGGGCGATCCGCGCGGCCACGCTGGCCCAGGCCCGCCGCTTCATCGCCGGCGGAAATCCTGCGGAGGCGGCGCAGGCGGCCCTGGCACAGCGGCGGCACCATCGAGGGTTCACGCTCGACCTCCTCGGGGAGGCGGTGACGAGCGAGGCCGAGGCCGACGCCTACGCGGCCGCCTACACGGACCTGCTCCGCGAGCTTCCGCGCGTCGCCGCAGGCTGGTCCGCCGACCCGTTGGTCGACGACGGGCCGACGGGACCGCTGCCCCGCGTGAATGTCTCGCTCAAGCTCTCGGCCCTCGACAGCCAGTTCGACGCCATCGACCCGCACGGCACGACCGACCGCGTGCTGGAGCGGCTGCGGCCGATCTGGCGGCTGGCGCGGGCCAACGGGGCGCAGGTGCACGTCGACATGGAGAGCCACGCCACGAAGGACCTGGCGCTGGCGATCTTCCGGGCGATCGCCATGGAGGAGGAGTTTCGGGATTGGCCCCACTGCGGGATCGTCGTGCAGTGCTACCTGCGCGAAGCGCTGCGCGACCTCGAGTCGCTGGCGCAGTGGGCGCGGCACCGCGGCACGCCGATCTGGATCAGGCTCGTGAAGGGGGCCTATTGGGACTACGAGACGGTGCACGCGCGGGCGGCCGGCTGGCCGGTGCCGGTCTGGCAGGAGAAGTGGCGGACCGACGCCTGCTTCGAGGCCGCGACGACATTCCTCTTGGAGCATGCCGACACGCTGCGGCCGGCGCTGGGCAGCCACAACCTGCGGTCGCTGGCCCACGGCATGGCGGTGGCCGAGCATCTCGGCGTCGACAGGCGGGCCGTCGAGATGCAGATGCTCCACGGCATGGGCGACCCCGAGAAGGATGCGGTCACCGCCGCCGGCTGGCGGCTGCGGATCTACATGCCCTACGGCCAGCTCGTGCCGGGCATGGCCTACCTCGTCCGGCGCCTCCTCGAGAACTCCTCGAACGATTCCTTCCTCCGTGCGGGCTTCGTGAAGCACGTGCCGCCGGCGACGCTCCTGGCGCCGCCGCGTCCCGCGGTCGCAGTGGCCGCTCCCGCCGCCGCAGACGACGGCGGGTTCGCCAACGAGCCGCTTGCCGACTTCGCGCTGGAATCGTCGCGGCGGGCGTTCGCGGAGGCCATCGACCGTGCAGCGGCGGACTTCGCGCGGGGGCCGGTGGAGGTGCCCGTCGTGATCGACGGCCGGCGGAGCACGTCGGCCGGCCGGTTCTCGCGGCACGACCCGTCCGATCTGAGGCGGCACGTGGCCGAGGTGTCGGCGGCCTCCCCGGCGGACGCGGTCCGCGCAGTCGACCTGTGCCGGAGTGCGGCGCCGGCATGGGCCGCAGCGGGCTGGCACCGCAGGGCCGACATCCTGGATCGCGCCGCCGAGATCATGCGGCGGCGGCGTTGGGAGCTCGCGGCGATCGAGGTGTTCGAGGTGGGCAAGCCGTGGCGGGAGGCCGACGCGGACGTGGCCGAGGCGATCGACTTCTGCCGGTATTACGCCGCGTCGGCCCGCCTGCTGGCGGCGCCGTGCCGCGTCGACGTGCCGGGCGAGGAGAACGCGACCGCGTGGCTGCCGCGCGGCACGAGCGTCGTCATCGCACCGTGGAATTTCCCGTTGGCGATCCTCGCCGGCATGACGACGGCTGCGCTCGTCGCCGGCAATCCCGTGGTGATGAAGCCCGCCGAGCAGTCGTCGCTCGTCGCCCTGCGGCTCCACGAGATCCTGCTGGAGGCGGGCGTGCCGCCGGCGGCGCTGGCCTTCCTGCCCGGCCGCGGCGAGGAGGTGGGGCCGTCGCTCGTGTCGCACCCCGACACGGCGCTCGTCGCCTTCACGGGCTCTCGGGCCGTGGGGCTCGCCATCAACGCCGATGCCGCCCGGGCCTCGGCTGCCGCCGGCAGCCGCGTGGTGAAGCGGGTGATCGCGGAGATGGGGGGCAAGAACGCCATCGTGGTCGACGATGACGCCGACCTCGACGAGGCTGTGGTCGCCGTGGTGCACAGCGCGTTCGGCTTCCAGGGGCAGAAGTGCTCCGCCTGCTCACGGGTGATCGTGCTCGATCGCGTGCACGACGCGTTCGTCGGCCGGCTGGCGGCGGCGGTGCACAGCCTCCGCGTGGGGCCGGCGGTGGAACCGGGCACGCGTGTGGGCCCGCTCGTCGACCAGGAGGCCCGCGACCGCGTGCGGTCGTTCATCGAGATCGGCCTGCGGTCCGCCCGCCCGCTCGCCGCCGTCGAGGTCGGGCCGCTCGCGGATCGGGGCTGGTTCGTCGGTCCCCATGTCTTCGGTGACGTCGATCCGGACGGGCCCCTCGGTCAGGAGGAGATCTTCGGGCCGGTGCTGGCCGTTCTGCGGGCGCGGGACTTTGCGCATGCGATCGACCTCGCCAACGGCACCGCCTACGCGCTCACCGCGGGCGTCTTTTCCCGCAGCCCGGCCCACCTCGAACTGGCGGCACGGCAGCTCGCGGCAGGCAACGTCTACCTCAACCGGGGCATCACCGGCGCGCTGGTCCACCGGCAGCCATTCGGTGGCTACCGGATGTCGGGCATCGGCAGCAAGACGGGCGGCCCCGACTCTCTCCAGCAGTTCCTGCTGCGGCGGACCGTCACCGAGAACACGCTCCGCCGCGGGTTCGCCCCGGCGGCCCCGCACGACGCTGGTGTCGTCCCGCGCGGCTGACGGCCGTGGCGGTCTGCGTACTCGGTTTCCTCGATGTTTCGCGGGCGTCCGGCGGTGGCTCATGAAATGCTCACAGTGTCCGCTACGATGCTGCGTACACGGCTGTGGCAGCGGCTCAGGGGAGCCCTCCACACGCCGTTCAACCAGGCGTGTGAAGCGAGCCTTTGAGGAAGGAGTCCATCGTGCGAGGAGTTCGCCGGCAGACGGAATCGTCGGTGTGGGGTGGATGGCGGCGGCCGTGTGCGGCGGCTGCCGTGCTGGTGGCCTGTCTGGCGGCGGTGCCCGCCGGGGCGCTCGACCAGGAGATCGACCCCGCGCTCCAGCCCTATGCGAAGGTCGGCGGCGAGGTGGCCGGTTCGCTCAAGTGCGTCGGCTCCGACACCATGAACAACCTCGTCGCGCTCTGGGCCGAGGGATTCAAGAAGTCGTACCCCAGCGTGCAGGAGGGAATCGAGGGGAAGGGGTCGGCGTCTGCGCCGCCCGCGCTCACCGAGGGCACCGCGACCTTCGGGCCGATGAGCCGCGACTGGAAGCCGTCGGAGATCGACGCCTTCAAGGAGAAGCACGGCTACGCGCCGGTCGTCCTGCCGGTCGCGATCGACATGCTCGCTGTGTTCGTCCACAAGGACAATCCGCTCAAGAGCCTTTCGCTGCAGGACGTCGACGCGATCTTCTCGAAGAACCGTAGCGGCGGCGCGCGGAACGAGATCCGCACCTGGGGCGACCTGGGGCTCGAGGGAGAGTGGAAGGACAAGCCGATCAGCCTCTACGGTCGCAATTCCGCCAGCGGCACCTACGGCTTCTTCAAGGAGAACGCGCTGTTCAAGGGGGACTTCAAGCCCACGGTGAAGGAGCAGCCGGGCAGTTCCGCGGTCGTGCAGGCCGTTGCCAGCGACAAGTATGGCATCGGCTACAGCGGCGTCGGCTACCGGACCGCCGACGTCCGCGCCGTTCCGTTGGCGGCGAAGCCGGGGGCCGCGGCTGTGTCCACCGAGCCCAAGTTCGCCTACTCGGGCGAGTATCCGCTGTCGCGGTTCCTCTACCTGAGCGTGAACCACAAGCCCGGGTCGAAGATCGATCCGCTCCGGGGCGAGTTCGTCCGCTACGTCCTCAGCGCCACGGGACAGGCCGACGTGCTCAAGGACGGCTACCTGCCGATCACGGCGCCGATCGCCAAGCGGGGGCTGGCGAGCCTCGGTATCGCGCCGTGAGGTCGTTCCACACGGTTCGGGAGCCGCCCCGCTCGCGGCGGTGCGGGCCGGCCGCGGTCGGCCGCCCGCTGCGAAGCCGTCGCACTTCTCCGCCGGCATGACCCTCCGGCAGCCGTCACTGGACACACATCGGCAATGCCTCCGCAGGTCACGTTCACCGGACGCTCCCGCCGCCGCACGACCCATCCGTGGGTGAAGGCCGGCGACGGTCTGGCGCGGGTGATCATCACGCTCGGCGGGATCGGCACGATCGCCGCGGTGCTGATGGTGGCGGTGTTCCTCCTGACGGTCGCGCTGCCGCTGTTTCGTCCGGCCCGGATCGAGACGGCCCGATCCTTTCCGATCGCGGCCCGGCCGCGGACGACGGGCGGGGTGCCGGACGTGGTCGCGGGCGGGATGCCGGTGTCGTGCCTGGGGGCCGACGAGACGGGGAGCGTGGCCTGGCTGCTCGACGCCACGACGCCGCGGGACCCGGATGTCGCCGACGCGGCCGACGCCGGCGCCGCAAATCCGGGCCGGCTGCGGATCTTCGCGATCGCCGACGGCACGCTGCTGCAGGACCGTTCCGCCGCCGAATCCGGGCTCGCCGGAGTCTCGGCCATCCGCGTCCTGCCGGGGAGCATGCACGCCGTCGCCGGGTTCGCCGACGGCACCTTCCGCATCGGCCGGCTCGGGCTCGAGTCGACCTTTCTCGCCGACGGCGACCTGCCCGGCGGACTCGATCCCATCGCGGCCGGATCGGCCCGCCCGCACGGCGACGACGTGATTGTGCGGGCGGCGGGCGGGCAGCATGCAACGGTGCGGCTGGTCGCCGACCTCTCCGCGCCGCCGTCGCCGCACAGGCTCGAGGCCCGGGTAATCGACGTCGACATCACGATGCTCTCCTCGGGCCCCGTCGTGGCGGCGCTCGATGCGGGAGGACGCGCGCGGGTGGAGACGACGTCGTCCCGCCGCAACCTGCTCACCGACGAGGTTGTCACCACTGCCTCCGGGAGCACGATCGACGCCGCGGCGGAGGGGGCGGACTTCACGCCGCGGTTCGTCCGGCTCTCGGAACTGGGCGACGAGCTCTTTCTCGTCGCCGAGGGGGGCACGGCGCGGCGGTACGACATTCGCGACGTGGAGTCGCCCGTGCTGCGGGAGACGTTCGAGGCGGCGCCGTCCGGCACCCGCGTCACCGGCGCCGTCCATGTCTTCGGCGGCAGCGCGCTGGCCGTGGCCGATGCAACCGGCGTCGTGCGGGTGTTCTTCGCGACGCGGGCCGCCGACGCCGCGGCCGCCGACGGGCTGCGCATGGTCGGCGCCAAGGTGTTCGAGCCGCTCGACGGCCGCGGCCCGCCGGCGCCGGTCACGGCGCTGAATGCCTCGCCGCGGTCGCGGCTCTTGGCCGTAGCCGACGCGGCCGGCGGCATCAGGCTGCTGCAGACCACCACCGGCGCCACGGTCGTGTCCGTGCGGGGCATGGGGCCCGACGCCCTCGAGGGAGCGGCCACCGGTCTGCTGCTCACGCCGCGTGAGAACAGGCTGCTGGCCGTCGACGGCCGGCGGCTCGCCGCCTGGGGGATCACGGCCGGCTACCCGCAGGTCTCCTGGCGGTCGCTCTTCGGCCGCGTCTGGTACGAGAAGTATCCCGGCGCGGTCCACGCCTGGGAGACCACCGGGCACGAGGCGTTCGAGTCGAAGTTCGGCCTCGTGCCGCTCATCTTCGGCACGCTGAAGGCCACCGTCTATTCGATGCTGTTCGCCGTGCCCATCGCGATCCTCGCGGCGATCTACGCCAGCCAGTTCATGCATCCCCGCTGGAAGGCCCGCATCAAGCCGACGATCGAGATGATGGCGAGCCTGCCGAGCGTCGTGCTCGGTTTCATCGCGGGACTCATCCTGGCACCGGTCGTGGAGCGAGCCCTGACGACGGCTCTGTCGGCGGTCTTCTGCGTGCCGCTCACGCTGCTCTTCGGCGCGCACCTGTGGCTGCTGCTGCCGGCGGGCTGGCGGAGCCGATTCGCCGGCTGGCGGTTCCCACTGATCGCGGCGGTGGCGTTGCCAGCGGGCTGCCTCGTGGCCCGTGCCGCCGCGGCGCCGATCGAGCGGCTGCTCTTCCAGGGCGACGTCGCCGCCTGGCTCGACGGGCGTGGCGGCAGCGGCTTCGGCGGCTGGGTGGTCGCCCTGCTGCCGCTGGCTGCCGTGGCGGCCGCCGCCGCGGTGGGCCGGTTCGTCACCCCCTGGCTGCGGCGGACGAGCGGCGGCTGGTCGCAGCAGCAGGCGGCCCTGGCGTCGTTCGCGGCGTTCGTGGTCGGGACGCTGCTGGCCGTCGCGCTGGCCGTGGCGGCCGCTTCGTTCTTCGACGCGCTGCGGCTCGACACCCGCGGCGGCCTGTTCGGCACCTACGTGCAGCGCAATTCGTTGGTCGTCGCGATCGGGATGAGCTTCGCGATCATTCCGCTCATCTTCACGATCGCCGAGGACGCGCTCTCCGCCGTGCCCGACCACCTCCGCAGCGCGTCGCTCGGCGCGGGCGCCACGCCATGGCAGACGGCGGTCCGCGTCATCGTGCCGGCGGCCACGAGCGGCCTGTTCTCGGCGGTGATGATCGGGCTGGGCAGGGCCGTCGGTGAGACCATGATCGTGCTCATGGCGGCGGGCAACACGCCGCTCATGGAATGGAACATCTTCAACGGCTTCCAGACGCTCTCGGCGGCCATCGCCACGGAGCTGCCGGAGGCGGCTCGCGGCAGCGCCCACTACCGGGTGCTCTTCCTCGCGGCGCTCACGCTCTTCGCCATGACGTTCGTGGTCAACACCGCGGCGGAGCTCGTGCGGCAGCGGTTCCGCAGGAGGGCCCATGAGCTCTGAGGCGATCCGGCCGCGGCGCCGGCGATCGGCACACTCGAACCTCGCCGCCCACGGCGAGCCGTGGGTGTGGCTCACGGGGGGCGCGCTCGCGCTGGCCCTGGCGATGATCACCGGCTTGCTGGCGTTCATCGCTGCACGCGGGGCGGCCACGTTCTGGCCGCGACCTCTGGAGCTGGTGGAGCTCCGCGACGGCCGCCGCGTGCTCGGGGAGATCACGGAGCGGGAGGTGCCCGAAGCCGGCGGTGCGGCCGGTCCGCGGCGGCTCGTCCGCACCGCCAACTTCGATCTGAGCGGCAATCATTACGAGTGGTTCGACGAAGCGGCGGTGTCGGCCACGAGCCGGCCCGAGTGGGCGACGGCGGTGGATCGGCTGGAGTCGGGTCGGTTTCACGGCATTCCGACGCGGCTGCTCCGGGGCGACCGGGTCGTGGCGACGGGGCCCGCGGAGGCGTGGAACGCGTACGAGCAGGAGCACCCGGCGGTGCGGCGGCGGTGGCGGGAGGTGGCGCGGATCGACCGCCACGACCGCGGAGCGCTGCAGCGGCGGCTGCGGGCCGCCCGCCTCGCGGTGGTGCAGGCGACGCTCGACGGCGGCGACACGGCGGCCGCAGAGGCCGCGGAGCGACGGACCGTCGAGGAGGTGGGGCGGGCGTCGGCGGCGCTCGATGAGCGGACGGCCCGGCTGCGGGGCGAGAACGAGGGCTGGGGCCTCGAGCTGGCCACGGCCGACGGCGGCACCAAGGTCATCCCGCTCGACGGGATCGTGCGGGCCTGGCAGCCCAACCGGCTCTCGTTGGCCGGCAAACTCGCGCTCTACGGCAGCCGTTGGGGCGAACTCCTGGCGGACGACCCCCGCGAGGCCAACAGCGCCGGCGGCGTCTTTCCCGCGATCTGGGGAACGGTGACGATGACGCTCATCATGGCCCTGCTGGTGGCGCCGTTCGGCGTGCTGGCCGCGCTTTACCTCCGCGAGTATGCAGCGCCCGGGCCGGTGACGACCGCGGTGCGGATCGCCATCAACAACCTCGCCGGCGTGCCGAGCATCGTCTACGGCGCCTTCGGGCTGGGCTTCTTCTGCTACGGCCTGGGCGCCGGCATCGACGAGCTCTTCTTCCGGGCCGCCCTCGTGGCCGACAAGCAGCCGACGTTCGGCACCGGCGGCCTGCTCTGGGCGTCGCTGACGCTGGCGCTGCTCACGCTGCCCGTCGTGATCGTCGCCACGGAGGAGGCGCTCTCGGCAGTGCCCAACTCGATGCGCGAGGGATCCTACGCCTGCGGCGCCGGCAAGTGGCAGACGATCCGCAGGATCGTGCTCCCGCGGGCGCTCCCCGGGATCATGACGGGGCTGATCCTCGCAATGGCGCGAGGGGCGGGCGAGGTGGCCCCCCTCATGCTCGTGGGCGTGAAGAAGCTCGCCCTCGACCTGCCGGTGGACGGGACCTTTCCATTCATCCACCCCGAGCGCGAGTTCATGCACCTCGCATACCTCATCTACGACGTCGGCTTCCAGAGCCCCAACAGCCAGGCGGCCAAGCCGATGGTGTTCACGATCACCTTCCTCCTGGTGGCGATCATCGCCCTGCTCAACGTGGCCGCGATCTGGATTCGGTCGCGGTTGAAGCGGCGCTACGTGGCCCAGCAGTTCTGACCTGATATGATGCGGTGCACACCGCCCGTGGCGGCGCGACGCGGATGCAATCTCCCATGTCCATGCAGCATACGACCGATGCCCAGCCCGACCGCCCGCCGGGCGCGGCTCAGCCGGTGAACGACCGCCTCGTCGCCGTGGCGGCGGGCCGCGACGTGCCCGCCGAGGTGCACCCCGAGGTACGCGACGAGACGCCCGTCCTCGAGATCGACCGCTTCAACCTCTGGTATGGGGGCAAGCAGGCGCTGCACGGCATCACGATGCCGATCCCGCACAACAAGGTGACCGCCCTCATCGGTCCCAGCGGCTGCGGAAAATCGACGCTGCTCCGGAGCGTGAACCGGCTCAACGATCTCGTGCAGAGCGTGCGGATCACGGGCGACATGCGTCTCAACGGCGACTCGATCTACGACCCCCGTATGGACGTCATCGAGCTGCGGAAGCGGATGGGCATGGTGTTCCAGAAGCCGAACCCGTTTCCGATGAGCATCTACGAGAACGTGGTCTACGCCCTGCGGATCGACGGCGAGAACAGCCGCGGCGTGCTCGACGAGGTGTGCGAACTGAGCCTCCGCGGCGCGGCACTCTGGGACGAGGTGAAGGACCGGCTGCACGACAGCGCGCTGGGGCTCTCGGGCGGCCAGCAGCAGCGGCTGTGCATCGCACGGGCCATCGCCGCGGAGCCGGAGGTGCTGCTGCTCGACGAGCCGTGCTCAGCGCTCGACCCGATCGCGACGGGCAAGGTCGAGGAACTCATTCAGGAGCTGCGGGGCAGGTATTCGGTCCTGATCGTGACGCACAACATGCAGCAGGCCAGCCGCACCAGCGACTACACCGCCTTCATGTACCTCGGCCGCCTCATCGAATACGGTTCGACGACGGGCATCTTCACGAAGCCCGTCCTCCGCGAGACCGAGGCCTACGTCACCGGACGATTTGGTTGACGATCGCATGGCCCACCACATCGAGCGGCAGATCGAGCACCTCAAGGAGCGGATCCTACGGGTCGGCACGCTCGTCGAGGAAGCGATCTCCAAGTCGATCACGGCGCTCATCAACCGCGACACGCAGCTGGCGCAGCGGGTGATGGCCAACGACGAGGAGATCGACAGGATGGAGGTGGAGGTGGAGGAGGAATGCCTGAAGATCCTCGCCCTCTACCAGCCGGTCGCCGCCGACCTGCGGTTCGTGGTGTCGGTGCTCAAGATCAATAACGACCTCGAGCGGATGGGCGACCTCGCGAGGAACATCGCCAAGCGGGTGGCGCAGCTCACTGCGGGGGCGCCCCGGGACCTGCCGCCCGAGATCCGCACGATGGCGATGCAGGCGCAGGACATGGTGAAGGAATGCCTCGACGCGGTCGTCAAGGCCGATCCGCTCCTGGCGCGGCAGGTCCGCGAGGAGGACGACGCGGTCGACGAGGCACGGCAGCGGATCCGCAAGCGGATCATCCAGGGCATCAAGGACAACCCCGACGACGTCGAGAACCTGCTGCGGATCAATTCCGTCTCCAAGCACATCGAGCGGATCGCGGACATGGCGACGAACATCGCCGAGGACGTGATCTACATGGTGCAGGGCGACATCGTGCGGCATCGCAACACCGACTGACGCGGTGGCGGCGCTGCCGCTCCGGCTCCGGCGGTCCGAGCGACCTGGACGGAGGCCGCCGCCGGGCATTTTTTCCGGCCGGGGGCGGTGTTCACGGCCGGGGCGGCCCCGTGGTAGCCTTCTCGTGCCCTGGAGGCCTTTCCACAGCGGAATCCCCGACTATGCGCCGATTCGCCACGTCTCGTTCGTCGTCCCTGGGTGTCCGCGGAACGCGTCAACCATGGGGAGCCCTGGCTGCCGTTCTCTGTGCGGCGTGCGCCTGTTCCGCACGGGGCGAGGACCCGGTCGCCGTGCTCGTCACGGGGCCGCTCGCCGCCAAGGTCGGTGATCGTGTGTCCTTCGAGGTCGAATTGGTGAATCGATCCGGTCGGCCGCTCGAGAAACTGCGGGTCATCGACTACTTCGACAGGGGCTTCCACCACGAGGCTTCCGCGAGCCCGATCGAGCAGAAGGGCACGGTCGACCTGGCCGCCGGCACGTCGCGACGCCTGACGCTCGACTTCCTCCTCGACGAACCGGGGAGGCAGTGCCACCGCGTGGAAATTCTCGACCAGGCGCACACGTTCATGGGTGGCGCGACGTCGTGCGTGCAGGTCGCGGCGGCTCCGATGGCGGCGGCTCCGATGGCGGCGCCGGCGACGAACTACCCGGTGCCATCGGGCATCCAGGCGCCGCCGGCGACCACCTATCCGCCTCCGATGGCGGCGCCGGCATCCTCGCTGCCCATTGCATCCG
>JBILVO010000228.1:0-4095 GCA_044370415.1 Pirellulales bacterium | reverse complement strand
TTGCGGCGACTCCCGTAAAGGGCAAGCGACTGATGAATATCTCGGGTCTGAAAGACGATCTCGTTCCATACATGGGCGGACCCTCAAGAGCCATTCCAGGCAAAGACGGCAAACTGGCGTTTGTTGCCGCCGAAGAGTCGACGTTTGTTTGGGCCCGTCACATGGGACATGAGGGGAAAAGGATCACGGAGCCATCCCGAGTCAGCGGCAACTTGGAGGTTTTCAGCTATCTCGGCGGCGACGTGATCCATTACAAAGTCCGGCATGAAGGGCATGGTGCAGAGCGCGGAATCCCTGAGCAAGCATTACTGGATTTTCTCAAAGGCACTCATGCCGATCGTAAGAAGTGAGCAAGGCCCGACCAGCGATTTCCCATTTGCGCGTACTTCGTAGCCGAACAAGGCGGTCAACCCGAGCGGCGGATCGGGCGTTTTCAGAATTCAAGACCACTTGGTCGCCGCCGGGTTACCTTAGTCGTTCGCCGGAGACCCATACATGTCTCGATTCCTAAAGACCGCTATCTTTGCCGGGGTACCTTTTGGGCTCCTTATGGGGCTGTTCTTCACGTTGCGGTATGGCAGTTCCTTCGGATGCGCGAGCGGCTTGGCGGTTGGCGTCCTCTTCGGACTTACCCTGGCTTCCTTTGTCACATGGCAAAGTGCCCGCTTCAGTCGCCAAGCACCCGCACTCGACGGCGAACGAATTCGTCATCAAGGGCCGGCCAACCACTTTCGCGGCTGGGAGGGCGTGGGCGGCTGGCTCTATCTGACCGACGGGCGGCTGTTATTCCGGTCGCATGGCTTCAACGTCCAGCGTCACGAGCTTTCCATGCCCTTGGCAGAGGTCGCGGACGTTCAGGCGTGCTCGACGGCTTGGGTTATTCCAAACGGGCTTCGCGTCGTGACTGCGAATGGTGACGAGCGTTTTGTTGTGGAAGGTCGCCGTGACTGGGTGGAGCAGATTCGTCTCGCGAAAGGGTAGTCGCCGAACCAAGCGATGCAGCGGACTCGCGATAAACTCGGCCGGTGTGGTTCGTCCAAGGCTGCGAGCCGCTGGTTACTGCCGTTCGGCGTTCTCACGTAGCGCAACATGAAACCGCACCTCACAAAGATCTTGCTGGCAGATTGGCCTGCGCTTTTCTGTTCCATCTCGATACCCGGCATTTGGGTCATAGGACTTGTCTTCCCGTTTCTTCGTCAGGGGGCGACGTTCGGTCGTGTTGAGATCCTCACGATTGCACTGCCGCTCTCGCTTATTGCGGCAGGTTTTCTCCTCTGGCGCGTCACGCGTATTCAGACGCTATTCAGCCGAGGCGCAGCAGTGCGAGGCAACATTACGCGCATCCGTTTGGTGCGCGACCGCGGCCGCGTTGAGTTTCGCTACGAGTTCAACGGTGAGCGTCTCGAGTCGTGGATGCCCGTGCATCAGACTCCAGAAGTCCTCGCTTTGCGGGAGTCGCAAGAGATTGACCTCCTTGTGGACGCGACCCGACCGCGGCGCGCTATCATTCGGCATCTGTTTATATGAAAGTAATGCGGAACAAGTCGGTCGAGACGAACCGCCGCCGCGGTTTTCTTGTCGATGCCGGGCGGAGATCAGGCAGTGCCTCTTGCGATCCACCGTTCTTGTCGGCGGTGGTCGCTCACGTCTGGCGTTCGGCGTCAACGATACATGGAGGGATCGAGAAGTGGGTGCAGACTCATTCGTCGCATTTTTTGGAATCAAGCTGTTTCTCGATCCAGAAGACGAAGATGCGCTTGATGCCTGCGGTGACGAGACAGATCCGCGATGCGTGACCGCGAAGGCCGTGGGCCTTCAGGTGCACAGCGGGCGAATGACCGATGGCGAGGACTATTACCTCTACGTCGGCCACCGTCTTGGCTGCATCGGTCTTGAAGGAGACCGGTACACGACGCTTTCCGAGCAGCAGTTCCTCGAGATCGCAGCGTCGGTTCGGAAGAGACTCGTCGCAGCAGGTTTTCAGGAACAGCCCGAACTTCATCTCCAACTTGAAGCCCAATACTGAAGAGAAGCGGATGATATCGCCGAACGAAGCGATGCAGCAGACTCGCGATAAAATCGGGCGGTGTGGATAATTCCGTGCTCCCGAGCCGCTGATTGCTGCCGTTCGCCAAGCACCCACGAAATGCCCTGATGGTGACATTGTCGGGCACGGGGGCCTGTCTATACTAAAATGGTTTGTCTGAGACGGCCGACCTTCTTCTGAAGGGTGACACTATGCCTCGCCGCCGACGCAATCTCCGTCCTGCACACCACAGCATCGGCCGCGAGCGTGCCCTCAACTGTGAGAGCCTCGAGGGCCGCATCGTCCTCGCGGCGGCGATCGGCTACGACCGCGTGTCGCGAACCGTTTCGATCGCGGGATCGGAGGGCAACGATTCCGCTCAGGTCCGCCAGCAGGGCGCGAATCTCGTGGTGTCGCTCACTTCGGCCGCGGGCCGGTTCAGCCGCACGGTGCCGGCCGCGCAGGTGTCGCGGGTGGTGTTCACGGGGCTCGCGGGCAACGACACGTTCACGAACCAGACCGGAATCGCCTCGCGGGCAGATGGTGGGGCTGGGGCCGACATTCTCCGCGGCGGACGTGGCGTGGACCAACTCAGCGGGGGCGACGGGAACGATCAATTGTTTGGCGGCGAGGGCAACGACACGGTCGACGGCGGAACTGGCGACGACGCCGCGTGGGGCGGCGCGGGCAACGACCAGGTCATGGGGGGCGACGGGAACGACAAGGTGAACGGCGACGCCGGCACCGACAGCCTGTGGGGCGGTCTCGGTAACGACGAACTCGTCGGCGGCGTGGGCAACGACGCCCTGCAGGGCGAGGAGGGCAACGACTGGTTCGACGGCGGCGCCGGCAGGGACACAATCGTCGGTGGTGAAGGCATGGACCTGGAGGTCGACACCGGGGATCGCTTCGCCGACGGCGACACCGACGGCGACGGGTACGACAACGACTACGACTCCATGGACATCCTCTACGAGGTGCCAGGCAACCCGCGGGCCTATGCAGATGATGCCTCTGAGTCCGCGGCCCCGATCATCGCCGCCGTGGATGGTCAGGTCCGCACTTTCCTCGGCATCTCTACCGCTGATTCCGGGCTCCGCGTGAGGGTTCAGATCAACGACGGCACCGTCACGCAGCCGGGCCGGTTCGGCGATCGAGTCACCGGCGTGTGGCGCTACCTCACCCCCGACAAAATCCAGGTCTGGGGCAAGTGGTCGTATCCCGCTTCCGACCCGTCGCAGGTCAATCTGGCGGTGCAATGGAGCTATAGCGGTCCCCTCCTCCCTGCCGAGCAGGTTTTATCAGGCGATGTTGCCGACTACCTGAACCCGGCAAACTATTCCATCTCGGAAGAGAGCCGTCTGTACGCCGGCTTTTTGAACGGCCCGATTACGTTCATCGGTTGGTTGCCGGGCACGCCCGCCAACTTCTACTACACGGCTCCCAACGAGCAGGCGACCGGCTTCCCGGCTCCGATCGAGGCCCTGAGGGCGGCGCTCTCGTCGCTCCCCAGCTTCACGAATACTGGTGATTCCTTCTCGGGAGATTTCTCCGCGTCAGCGGGGTTGCCGGGTGTCCAGCCGGTGCTCGATGTCCTGCGGACGATCAACCGGGTCACGCGGGCTTCGAGACAGCAGCCTGCTCCACGAGCCTGACGGGCCATTATGGCTCGGTTCAGCTTCGATCTTGCGGTGTGAAGCCAGAGAGTGACGCCCGCCCGCGACTACGCCACCGTCGGGCTCGCGCGTCGGCCGGCCCGTTGCGGCCGGCGAACCAAGCAATGCAGCGGACTCGCGATAAAATCGGTCGGTGTGGTTCGCGTAAGGTCGCGAGCAACTGATTGCCATCGTTCGCCGGACTTCAATCGTCTGATGATCAACAACAATGCGCCTTCCGTACTTCTTCGACTCGCTTTGTGGGCTGGCGCAGCCTACTTCTGCTGCATGGCGGTGGCCCACTTCTTTGGTCTGAAATACCCGCTGCTGTTTGTGTACTACGACGTTCCCTTCTATGCCTATCAGGACAAGATCATCTCCTTCGCCGTCGTGGCATATATCTGCCTCTTTGTG
>JBILVO010000002.1:0-85278 GCA_044370415.1 Pirellulales bacterium | reverse complement strand
CCTGCGCGGCCTGGCAGATGGTGCGGATGGAGTGCTTGGGCGCCACGCGGCTCGGAGTCTGGCTGCTCGGACTCACGCTCTGCCCCCTGCAACTGACTCACTACTTCGCCGCCGGCGCGTGCGTGGCAGTCTGCATCTGGGCCGCGCTGAGGCTCACCGGATCGTTGCGCTGGCACTTCGTCGCGGCAGTCGGCTGCGCCGCGGCGATCAGCATGATCGCCTGGCTGCCCTACGCACTGGAGCATGTCCGCCGGGCGGGGTCGCAGGAAGTCTCTTTTCTGCAATCGGCGGTGCCGTTCTTGACCGGAGCGGGCAAGGCCGGCCTCGGGCTGCCGCTCAAGCTCCTGTTCGTGGTGCCGCCGGCATATCGCGGCCCGTACGCCCTGCTCCTGGCGGCGTCCGTCCTGCTGGTGGCTGCAGGACTGTATCGCAGCCCAAAAACGACGATCTGGGCACTCATGCTCTGGACGCCGATCGCGACGCTGATCACGCTCGACGCGCTGCGCGGCACGCATCACACGGTGTTCACACGGTATGCAGCTGTCGCCTCCGTCGGTGCCGCCGCGGCTCCGATCCTCGCGGCATTCATCGTCGGCAGGCCCCTCGGCTGGGTCGTCGGCACAGCGTTCGTCGCGCTCACGGCCGTCGGCTTCGCCGGACCGAGGCACGTGGGCTCTCCTTCATTCCACCACATGCGCGATGCCCTGCTGCCGATCATCTCGTCCGAATCAGACAGCCTGCCGATCGTCAGCCTCATGCCCCCGCCCGGCCAGGACCGATACTTCGGCAACGCGATCCTTCTCGAATGGTCACACGCTCCCGGCTTCTTCCCCAGGCCGGCCATGCTGATGGACAAGGCTCCTCCCGACGTCGTGCGTGCCCTCGCCGCCGCCAGCCCCAGCCATCGCTTTTGGCTGGTGACGTCCGGCCGCGAACCCACCGGCACGGAGATGCCCGACTGGCTCCACGATCTGCTGCCGACGGCGACACTCATCCGACCGCCCGTTCTCGTGCCAGCCGGCGAGCCGGGACCGCAGCCGGAGCCGGCGGTCACACTGTGGCTGCTGGAACTGGCCGACACACCCTCTTCCCCACATTCGGAAGAGCGGGACTGAGACGCCGGCGGTTCATGCAGGCCACACGCCCGTGCAGGTGCGTGCACATCGCCGCCCCGTCAGCGTTCCGCCCGCCTCGGATCGCGGAGCCCCGCGCTCGAGCCCCTGTCAGGCTGTCTCCGAGCTCGGCCCGGGGCGGCGGCTGCGGGTGATCCTAACGCAGCACGCACTCGACGCAGGTGGAGGCACAGGCGGAGGACGCCGCCAGCGTACCCGGCGGCGGGGTCCGCGGCAGCGAGCCCTGGCCGTCCGCCGGCCGGCGTGAAACCTCCCCTGTGGCCGCCTCAACGGCCACGGTAGGATTGCCGGTTTCCGTGGCCTCCCCGGCACCGGCATCCAGCCCCCCGCATCCGTTTCGCAGCCTCTGCATCCATGTTCGATCCCGTCCGCGGCAAACCAGACCTCCCCGCCATCGAGGCCTCGATCGCCGCCCTCTGGCGGGATCGCGACACGTATCGACAATCGCTCGACCAGCGTCGCGGCGCGCCGCGGTTCGTGTTCTTCGAGGGGCCGCCCACCGCCAACGGCATGCCGCATCCCGGCCACTGCCTCACGCGGACCATCAAGGACCTCTACCCCCGCTACCGCACGATGCGCGGGCAGTTCTGCGAGCGAAAGGCGGGCTGGGACACCCACGGCCTGCCGGTCGAGGTCGAGGTCTGCAAGGAGCTCGGCATCCACTCGAAGGCCGAGATCGAGGCCTACGGCGTCGAGCCCTTCATCCACAAGTGCCAGGAGAGCGTCTGGCGGTACATGAAGGAGTGGGAGACGCTGACCGAACGGATCGGCTTCTGGATCGACCTCTCCCAGGCCTACGTCACCTACCACCAGTCGTTCGTGGAGAGCGTCTGGTGGGCGCTGGCCGAGCTGTTCAACCGCGGCCTGCTCTACCAGGGGCACAAGATCGTCTGGTGGTGGGCCCAGGGGGGCACGGCCCTCTCCAGCGGCGAGGTCGGCCAGGGCTACCGCGAGGTCGCCGACCCAAGCGTCTACGTCGCCTTCCCGCTGCTCGACGACGCCGGCACCCCCACGCGGCAGAACCTCGTCGCCTGGACGACCACGCCCTGGACGCTGCCCTCCAACCAGTTCGCCGCCGTGAAGGCCGATCTCGACTACGTCGCCCTCCGCGAGGCCGGCGTGGCCGACGCCCCGGAATACATCGTCGCCGAGCCACTCGCGGCAGCCCTCGGCGAGAAGATGAAGAAGCAGTTCGACATCATCGCGACGATGAAGGGAACCGCCCTGGTCGGCCGGTCCTACCTGCCGCCGTTCGACACCTATCGGCCCGCCGGCCCGCCGCAGACAGGGCCGCTCGCCGCCGGGGGGAGCGACGCGATCGCCTGGCGGGTCGTGGCGGCCGACTTCGTCACCACCGACTCCGGCACCGGTGTCGTCCACGTCGCGCCGGCCTTCGGCGAGGTCGACTACACCGTCCTCGTCGCCGAGCAGGCCCGGTTCGCCGCGGGCAAGGGGCCGGCGCTCATCAACGCCGTCGCGCCCGACGGCACGTTCACCGACGCTTTCGGAATGGGGAGCGGCCGGTTCGTGAAGGACTGCGACCGCGACGTGACCCGCGACCTGCGGGCCCGCGGCCTGCTCGTCCACCAGGAGCAGTACGTCCACGACTATCCGTTCTGCTGGCGGGCCGACAACGACCCGCTCATCCAGTATCCCCGGCAGAGCTGGTTCATCCGCACGAGCCAGTTCCGCGAGGAGATGCTCGCCAACAACGCGAAGATCGACTGGCTTCCCGAGCACATCAAGACCGGCCGGTTCGGCAACTTCCTCGAGACCAACGTCGACTGGGCACTGTCCCGCGAGCGGTACTGGGGCACGCCGCTGCCGATCTGGGTCTGCTCCGAGACCGGCAAGGCCGAGGCGGTGCCGTCGTACGCCGCGCTCCTCGCCAAGCCGGGCGTCGAGGGCGTCGACGTCTTCACGAGGGCGAAGGCCGCCAACCCGAAGCTGTCCGACGATCTCCGCGTCCACAAGCCTTACATCGACGCCGTCACCTACGACTCGCCGTTCGCCGCCGGGGCGCGGATGCGCCGCGTGACCGAGGTGATCGACTGCTGGTTCGACTCAGGGGCGATGCCCTTCGCCCAGTGGGGCTGGCCGCACGAGGGTCAGGCGGAATTCGAAGCGCAGTTCCCCGCCGACTTCATCTCGGAGGCGATCGACCAGACCCGTGGCTGGTTCTACAGCCAGCTGGCGATCAGCACGCTCCTGTTCGGCCGGGCGGCCGAACTCGTTCAGCGCGGCGCACACACGCCCCCCTATCCGCATCCGTTCAAGACCTGCATCGTCCTCGGCCACATGCTCGGCGAAGACGGGCAGAAGATGAGCAAGAGCAAGCGGAACTACCGCGAACCGGCCGAGATCTTCGACAAGTACGGTGCCGACGCCCTTCGCTGGTTCTTCCTCGCCGGCCAGCCTCCCTGGACGAGCATCCGCTACAGCGAGCGGGCGATCCGTGAGAGCGTGCCCGAGTTCCTGCTGCGTCTCTGGAACGTCTATTCCTTCTTCGTGATCTACGCACGTATCGACGGCTTCGACCCCGCCGCGGTGCTCGATCAGCCCGGCCCGCTCGACCACGCCCACCTGGCCCGGGCCCGCGGCTGGCGGCCGGTGGCCGACCGTGGCGAGCTCGACCGTTGGATGCTCTCCGAGCTCAACTCCGTTGCGGCCTCGATGACGGCGAAGCTCGACGCCTACGACCACTTCGGTGCGGCCCAGGCGCTCTCGGGGCTCGTCGAGGCGGTGAGCAACTGGTTCGTCCGCCGCAGCCGCGACCGCTTCTGGGCGGCGGGCCGGGCTGACGGCGGCCCCGATACGAATCGTGAGAAGCTCGACGCCTATTGGACGCTCTACGAGACGCTCGTCACCGTCGCGAAGCTCGCGGCTCCGTTCGTCCCCTTCGTCAGCGAGGCGATCTGGCAGAACCTTGCCGTCGCGGCATTCGGCGGAAGGTCCGTCGAGAGCGTGCACCTCACCGACTATCCGTCGGGCATGGAGGCCCTCGTCGACCGCGACCTCGTCCGCCGCATGGCGCTGGTCCGCGACGTCTCGTCGCTGGGCCGGGCGGCGCGGGCCGCCGAGAAGCTCAAGGTGCGGCAGCCGCTGTCGAAGGTGGAGGTGATCCTGGCCGACGCGTCTCCCGCCGACGCCGCCTGGCTCGAAGCCCACGCCGACCTCGTCTGTGACGAGCTCAACGTGAAGCAGTTCGAGATCTGCCGCGAGCCCGACCGCTACATCACCCGCGCGGTGCTGCCCGACCTCAAGAAGCTCGGGCCACGGCTGGGCAAGGACCTGCCGAAGGCCCGCGACGCCATCGCCAAGGCCGATGCCGCCGCCCTGCTCGCCGCCCTGCACCGTGACGGCACGGCCACGCTCCCGCTGGCCGGCGGCGGCACGGCGGTCATCGAGAAGGACGACGTGATGGTGCGGACCACCGCCCGCGAGGGCTGGGCGGCGGCGGAGAGCCCGCACGCCGTCGTCGTCGTGGCGAGCCAGCTGACGCCGGAGCTCGTCGCCGAGGGGCTCGTCCGCGAGGTGGTCCACGCCGTGCAGTCGCAGCGGAAGTCGCTCGACCTCGAATTCACAGACCGGATCGACCTGGCGTTCGAGACGTCGTCGTCGGACCTGCGGACCGCGCTGGAGCGGCACCTCGACTACGTCGCCTCGGAGACCCTCGCGGCATCGGCCACGTTCGGGACGCTCGCCGCCACTGCGGCCGAGACGACCGACGTCGACGGCCATCCGCTCACGATCGCGATCCGCCGCGCGGCGGTGCAGCCACGGTCCGGAGGTGACGCGTGACGGCCGCCTCGTCTTCCGCCGTCCCGCGGTCGCTGCGGCTGGCGGTGCTCCTCTCCGGTTCCGGCCGCACACTCGACAATCTGCTCGACTGGATCGCCGCCGGACGGCTCGCCGGCCGTGTCGAGACGGTCGTGTCGAGCCGCAGCGATGTCCGCGGCGTGCTGATCGCCGAGCGGGCGGGCATCACCGTCCACGTGCTGCCGCGGGCCGACGCCACGGTGGCCGCGTGGAGCGCGACGATCTTCGACCGCTGCCGTGCCGCCGGCGCCGATCTCGTGGTGATGGCCGGCTTCCTGCACCTGGCCGAGATCCCGGCCGACTTCACCGGCCGGGTGATCAACATCCACCCCGCCCTGCTGCCCGCCTTTGGCGGCAAGGGATTCCACGGCATGCACGTGCACCGGGCGGTGCTCGCGCGGGGCTGCACGGTGTCGGGCTGCACCGTGCACCTGGTCGACAACGAGTACGACCACGGCCGGGTGCTCCTGCAGCGCACGGTGCCCGTGCTCACCGACGACACCGCCGACTCGCTGGCTGCCCGCGTCTTCGCCGCCGAGTGCGTCGCCCTGCCGGAAGCGATCAACCGCATCGCAGCGGGATCGGTCGCCTGAGCCGTTGCGAAGAGGCCGTGAGCGCCAGCGCGGGGCTGGCTTGACGTGGCTGCCAATTGCCGCCCGGCGGCGACCCGGCCTATGATGGCGACTTCCCCAAGGAGTCATCCCCATGCCCCGCTCGATTGGAAACGTCATTGCCGACAGCCTGCAGGTCTCCATGGGCTACGGGGAGAAACTGCTCAAGGACGTGCCAGCCGACCGGTTCGGCCGGTTCGCGCAGGTCGGCGGCACGGTCGTGGAATCGAACCACCCCGCCTTCATCTACGGCCACCTGAGCCTCTACGCGCCCCGTGTGCTCCAGCAGCTCGACCACCCCGCCCCGCGGGTGCCCGACCACTTCGAGGATCTTTTTTCGAAGGACGCCACCTGCCGCGACGACGCCGAGGGTGATCTCTACCCGCCGATGGACGAGATCGTCGCCTTCTTCCTCGAGGCCCACCGGATGCTCTCCGGCGCGCTGCGGAGCACGCCGGACGCCGCCCTCGACCGGCCCAATCCGGCCGAGGGCCGGATGAAGGAGCTCTTTCCGACACTCGGCTCGGTGCAGGCCTTCTACTGCGGCGGCCACATGATGATGCACCTCGGCCAGATGAGCGGCTGGCGCCGGATGGCGGGCCTCGGCCCCGCCTGACGCTGTTCATGTCGGCCCCGAGACGTCACACGTCGCACACCATCGCCGCATGCCGCAGGGCCAGGATCGGGTCGTCCCAGGTGGGGATGAACTCGTGCGCCACGAAGTCGTGGTAGCCGATCTCCGTGACGGCCCGCATCACCGCCGGGTAGTTGATCTCCTGCGTCTCGTCGAGCTCGCCGCGGCCCGGGTTGCCGGCAGTGTGGAGGTGGCCGATCACGTCGCGATGCAGCCGCAGCCGGCGGATCACGTCGCCGTTCATGATCGAGACGTGGTAGATGTCGAAGAGTAGCTTGAAGTTGGGGGAGCCGACCCGCTCGATGAGCCGCACGCACAACTCGACGTCGTCGCCGAAGTAGCCCGGATGTCCCTTCATCGGATGCGAGGCATCGCGGGAGTTGAGGTGCTCGAGCACGAGGGTGATCCCCTGCCGCTCCGCCCGCGGCAGCACCTGCTTCCACACCGCCACGCAGTCGTCGGCTGCACGGTCCGGGTCCATGCCATCGAACCGCATGCCGGTGAACGTGATCACCTTGCGGCTGCCCACGCCGGCGGCCACGTCGATCGCGTCCTCAAGCGTGGCGACCACCTCGTCGCGATACTCGGGGTTGCAGGGGCCGCGGGAGAAGCCGTGGCTGCCGACGAGCGAGATGTCGAGCCCGAGCTTCCGCACGTCGGCGTAGTGCTTGCGGTCGATTCCCTCGATGCCGACGAGGCCGATCTCCTTCGCGTGCCGGGCCAGCTCGAGCGTGTCCATCGGCTTGAAGCACCAGCCCATGAGCGAGTGGCGGATGCCGGCGTTGCGGATGCGGTATCGCGGGTCGGCGGCGGCCCGGGCGATGTCGGCGGCCTGGCCGCCAGTGCCCGCGGCGAGTGCTGCGGTCGCGAGCGAGCCGTGGAGAAATCTACGGCGGGAGATCGTCATCGGGTGGCTCCAGAAGCGGCCGACGGCGGCAGCGGGGGAAGCTTCGCCGAGTAGTGTACGGCCCGGTGGCGAGCGTCATCGAACGCGAAATGCAGCCACTCGCGGTCGGCGCTGACAAAGCCGTCGGGGTAGTTCATCGCGCCCTTCGGCCCGTCGCAGCTCTCGGCCCGAAGCACCCGCTGGTAGGGCCAGGTCTTCATGCCATCGAAGCTGATCCAGAGCGCCAGCGGGCTGCGGTGGCGGCTGTTGGGGTTGTGGAGCAGCGCCACCGCGTCGCCGCCGAGCGGATAGAGCGTCGCCTTGCTGCCGGGATTGGGGATCTCCGTGGCCGACGCGAACCGTGGCCAGGTGCGGCCGCCATCGGTCGACTCCGCCTTGAAGAGCACGCCCCCGAGCCGGTCGGCCCGGATGATCATCGCGATCCGGCCGCCGGCGAGTTCCACGACGTTGTTCTCCGCCCAGCCGTGGTAGCGGTCGTCGGGCGTGAGCCGGATATCGCCATGCTCTGTCCAGGTGTGTCCGCCGTCGCCGCTGGCAAGCACACCATTCCGGGGATTGCTGACGAAGTGAAAGATCTCGCCGTGCCACGGCTTCTCCTCGTCTGGCGGCGGCGGCGTGCCCGCCGGCGGGCCCTCGTAGTGCTGGAACGGAAGCAGGATCCGGCCGTCGCGGGTGACGATCGAGTTGCGGATGAACGTGAACCGTCCCAGCCGCCCCGGCACCGGCTGCGGCGGCGACCAGGTGCGGCAGTTGTCGGAGCTGGTGATCATCCAGCTCCGCCAGTCACGGCCCCAGGTCTGCGAGTGCGTGCTGAAGAAGAGCGTGCAGGTGTGGCCGCGGACCATGAGCTCCGTCGGCCCCTGGCCGCGGGTGGCGCCATCGCGGGGCAGGCCCAGGGCGACCGGCTCGAGCGGTGTCCAGGTCGTGCCGCGGTCGCGACTGCGGGTCACGCCGGTGTAGTTGCCGGGGGACGGCTCGAAATCGTCGCCGGCCAGCATGAAGAGGGCCCACGATCCGTCGGGGAGTTCCCGCAGCGTCGTGTCGCAGACCAGCTTGTTTGGCGAGACGCCGTCATAGGGGATGCTCGAAAAATCCTCACGCGCGTCCTCGGCGGCCTGCGCGATCCATCGCGGGTCGGGCACGATCGCCGCCGGCGTCCGCGGGGCGAAAGCCTTGTTCACAGTCCGTCGCGGCAGGCCCCGCTGCACGAGCCGCCGCTGCCAGGGCACGGCCGGATCGCCGGCAACGCTCCCGGCGAGCACGTCCTCCTCGCGAAACCTCGCGAGCAGGATCTCGGCGTCGGTGTGCCGGTTCCAGTCGTAGAGCACGTGGATCGTGCCGTCGGGGGCCTGGAAGCCGTCCGGATACGAGACCTGCGCCCGATCGTCGATCAGGAGCGCGTGCGGCCAGGTCCTGCCGTCGTCGGTGCTCAGGAACGCCGTGAGGCTCGACCGCCGTGGCAGCCGCACGTCGATCGGACCGTTCTTCACCAGCAGCAGATTGCCCGAGGCAAGCCGGCGGATGAAGAACCGGGCGCTCGTGTTCTGGATGGCGGACGCCGCCGGCTCGCTCCAACTGCGGCCCTTGTCGGCCGAAAAGCTCTCGCTGATGCCCTGCTTCGTCCGGGCGAGCATCCAGAGGCGGCCGTCCTTCAATTCCACGATCATGTGCTCGTCGAATTCGGTGCCCGGAAACGCCACGCCACCGCGGCGCGACCATGTCTTCCCCTGGTCGGTCGAGGCGAACACGTTGGCCATGCGGATCGCGTCGAGATCCTTGTGGGCCTCCTTATCTACGCCCGGGCCGCCCATCCGGTCTCTGGTCCAGAGCGAGACCGGCAGCAGCCAGTCGCCATCGGCGAGGACGGTCGGCTTGTTGAGCGTGCAGCCGTCGGCGATCCGCACCGGCGGCGTCCAGGTGGGCTCGGCCGCGTCGGGATCGTCGCAGCGGATGAAAAAATCGCCGGCGCGGCCGTCGAAATAGCCGAGGCTCTGGTCGAAGAAGCACCAGAGCCGTCCGAGCGGATCGGTCCAGAGGTTGCCGACGAGCGCCCGCCGCTCGTAGCGGACGCCGGCGACGTCGCCGTCCTGCGGGTCGATCACGACCCGTGGCTTCGACCAGGTCACGCCGCCATCGTCGCTCGTCGCCAGCATGAAGAAGCCGTTGGGGCTGTCGCCATTGCCCACCCAGGCCGCCCAGAGCCTGCCTTTCGGCGTCCGATCGATGCCGAGCACCATGTTTCCGGGACGGACGGCGTCGGCATATTCCGGGCCCGGGGCGGTGTTCACGACGGGCGGCTCGAGCGCGAGGTCGGCGAGCCGCGGGTCGGCGGCGACCGTCGCCTCCGCAGCGGCCAGCGCGGCGGCGAGCGTCGCCGCACACTGCAGCCACGTTCGGACCTGGCGTCTGACCAGCGCAGACATGGACGCGACTCCTCGTGTTGTAAGCAGGACTTTAGCCTAGCCGCTCGAGTTTGCTGACGCGGCCCGTCTTCACCCACTCGGCCACGTAGATGTCGCCGGCGGGTGTGAAGCAGGCGTCGTGCGGGTGGACGAACTGTCCGTCCACCCACTTGTCGGGCTGCGCCCGCAGATCCTTGATCTCGTCGAGCCGCTCCACGGCCCGGCCCAGCCGGGCGACGATCTGGTTCTTGTCGCCGAGAAGCGTCACCGAGCTCTTGAGTTCGGGGATGACGAGCAGGCTCTTCCACGAGTCGATGTTGGCGGGCAGACCGAATCCGGGAATCGTCTCCTTGTAGGTGCCGTCGAGGCCGAAGCACTGCAGCGTGTTGTGGGCGCGGTCGGTGACGACGATCGTCGGCTCGCGGCCCGGGCGGCGATCGATCCAGAGGCCGTGCGGCGTGTTGAACGTTCCCTTCCCCTCACCGGCACCCCCGAACGCGCTCACCCACTTCGCATCCTTGTCGTAGCGGTGGATTTTGAACGAGCCGTAGCCGTCGGCGAGGAAGAAGCCGCCGTCGTCGAGGAAGGCGAAGTTGGTCGGCAGGAATCCCTGGCGGCTCCAGTTGCGGGCCGTGGAGAGGTCCTCACCGGCGGCGTAGGCCCCCGACTCCATCGGCGCCTTGCGGAACCAGACGATCTCGCCGTCGAGCGTCAGCTTCGCGAACGACTTCACCTGCTGGTAACCGCAGACGTAGAGGAACTCGTCGCTTCCCTCCATGCGGACCTCGATGCCGTGGCCGCCCCCCTGGAACTGGCCGCCGAAGGCCCGGACGAACCGGCCTTCTGGGTCGAAGACGAAGATCGCCGGGTGGTCTTTCTTGTCCGCAAGCCCCTCGTGGATCACATAGAGGTTGCCCGCCGCATCGACCGCCACGCCGTGGGTCGTCTGCCACGTGAAGCGGTCTGGCAGCTGCGGGAAGTTGTGCCTGACCCGGAAGCGGTGCTCACCCTCGCCGACGATCGTCTCGGCGGCGAGTCGCCGAACGCGGGCGAATGCGGGAACGGCCGCGCCGGCCGCGGCGCAGGCCACGGCGGCACCGAAGCCGCGGCGGGAGAGGGAGCCGAGTGTCGTGCGTTCACGCATGGGAGAATCTCCTGGCTGGATATCGTGGGCCACGGGTGGGCCGACCGTGCCGCACGCAGCTACCGGCGGTCGCAGCACGATCGGCGGCGGGCGGAGGACGAGTCTACCGGTTCTCCATGGCCGTCTGCAGCCCATCGACGTTGGGCGATCGCAGCCCGCCCACGTCCTCCGCGGAAAGGTCGGTGGGATGGCACCGCACGCAGCCCCGGCACGGCGGCGCAGACTCGGCATCCGCGGCACACCTCTTCCAGAAGGCGGTCGCCGCCACCCATGAGGGGAGCGTCTCGGCCGACACGACGTCGCCACCGAGGCGGCCGACCTCCGCGAGTGCCCGGCGAACCAGTGCCGTCGCGACTCCGCGACGCCGTGCCGCCGGGTGCACCAGCAGCCAGGCGATCGATGCCCGGACCAGCGGCTGCCGGCCGACGTCCACCACCGCGATCATGCCCAGCGGGCAGCGATCCCCGGGCGGAACCGAACCAGCAGGCGAATGAGCTGCAGACTCAGGGGCCGAATCAGCGGACGACTGCGTGACCGACGGCTCCGGGCCAGCTGGCCACGCCAGCCAGCCATGCACCCTGCGGCCCTCCCGGCCACGCAGTTCCGCGCAGAGGCCGGCCGGGCTCCAGCGGCCCGCCAAGGCCGGGTCGATGGTCCGGCACTGCTTGGCGAGTTCGGCCACGGACGCGAGGTCGCCGCCGCCACGGACCGGTCGCATTTCCACGGCGAGCAGGCCCTCGCGGGGCTCTGCCGACGCCGGCCACGGGTGTTCACACGCCTGGCAGCAACGCAGCAGGAACCGAATCGGTGGCATCCGCGGCCCTCCCCTCGGCTCGACATCCCGTCCGTATGCCGCTGAATTCTAGCAATTGTGCCGGTTATTCACCCTGAAACGCGCAAAAAACATCGCTTCCTGCACTGCTTTTGCGACCTAGTGTTTGCTCTGGACGAACAGGCCGGAAAGGTCGACGCAGACCGCACAACCTCTTGCCGAATCTCGATTTGCTCGTAAACTCTCTCCATCTCTCACGTTCTACGCCTGACTTCTGGTATTTTTCGATCACTCGCTGCTTGATTTCGCTCTTATATGATTCATACTCTGCCACTTCTGGAGCCTGAAGTCGTGCAGAACCACGAGCGTCGCAGCCGGCTTGTCGACATCATCCGCGTCCGCGGTTTCGCGGCGCTCGATGAACTCGTCCGCGAGCTTGGCGTGTCGGAGTCGACCGTTCGCCGCGACCTCGACGCCCTCGAGGAGCACGGGGCGGCGCGGCGGACGCACGGCGGCGTGCTCTACTCGGGCGGCATGCCGCGGCTGGCCGAATTCGACGAGCGGCAGCCCGCCAACTGGGCGGCGAAGCGGGCGATCGCCGCCGCTGCCGCGGACGTGATCGAGGATGGCGAGACGGTGCTGCTCGACGGAGGCACCACCACGTACGAGGTGGCGCGGCTGCTCGTCGGCCGGTCGCTCCAGGTCGTCACCAACAGCCTCCCGGTCGCGAACCTGTTCGCCTCGGAGGCCCGCACCGACCTCGTGCTGCTCGGCGGCTACGTGTCGCCCCGCACCGGCGTGTGCCTCGGGCCCTACGCCAACGAACTGCTCGGCCGGCTCCACGTCACCACCACCGTGCTCTCCGCGGCCGGCATCGCCGAGGAGGGGCTCTTCAACGCCCACCTGCTGCTCGCCGAAACCGAGCAGGCGATGTTGAAGGCGGCCAGCCGCGTGATCGTCGTCGCCGACAGCTCGAAATTCGGCCGCAAGAGCCTGACTCTCGTCTCCGGCCTGGACGGCATCGACCTCGTCGTCAGCGACGAGGGCCTGCCGCAGCGGTGGCGGGAGATCGTCGCCGCGGCCGGCCCCCGGCTGATGGTCGTGCCCGTGCCGGAGCCCTCGGAGCCCGCCGGCCTCCGACCGCCTCATTCCTCCGAAAGGACGCGGCCCGCATGAGCGCCTCGACTGCACACCTGATCGCCAACCACGCCCTCAGGGCTCTGCCGCCCGGACTGGATCGCGCGGGCGTCGAGCGGATCGTCCGCGAGATCGTGCTGCGGTCCAGTGGCGTGCCGGCGGCTGCCGGCCGCGACGGCCGGCCTGCCGAACCGACACTCGTGGTGAGCATCTCCGCGCGGCACTGCCACCTCACCGACGAGCACGTTGAGAAGCTCTTCGGCCCGGGCCGCACGCTGACGCCCCAGAAGAACCTCTACCAGGACGGCTTCTATGCCGCCGAAGAGACCGTCATGCTCGTCGGCCCCAAGCGGAAGATGCTGCCGACCGTCCGCGTGCTCGGGCCCACCCGCAAGGCGTCGCAGGTCGAACTGGCCTTCACCGACGGCATCTCCCTGGGCATCGACCTGCCGGTGCGGGCCAGCGGCAAGATCGCAGGCACTCCGGGCTGCGTGCTCGTGGGGCCGGCCGGCGCGATCGAGCTCACCGAGGGCGTCATCCGTGCCGAGCGGCACGTGCACATGAACTTCGCCGACGCGGCCCACTTCGGCGTGAAGGACGGCGACCGCATGAGCCTCGTGATCCGCGGCGGCTGCGGCACCGTCTTCCGCGACCTGCTCGTGCGGGCCGACGCCACGAGCAAGCTCGAGGTGCACATCGACACCGACGAGGGCAATGCGGCCGACCTCGACCACGCCGAGAGCGTGGAACTCGTGAGGCAGACATGACCAAGAAACGCGCGGCCAGGAAAACGGTGCGTGCACCGGCCGCGCCGACACAAAACAGGAGGACCGTTCGACCGGCGCGTGCCGGTGCGGTCGGCGGGAAAGTTCCCGCCAGGAACGGAGGAGAGTTTCATCAGGAGCTAGGACACAAGATGGCGAAGAACATCGAAGCCCTCGGCATGATCGAGGTGAAGGGGTTCGTCACGCTCGTCGAAGCGGTTGACGCGATGATGAAGGCGGCGAACGTCACCTTCCTCGGCTGGGACAAGATCGGCAGCGCGCTCGTCACGGCGTTCGTGTCGGGCGACGTGGCCGCGGTGAAGGCTGCGACCGACGCCGGTGCGGCTGCGGCGGGCAGGATCGGCGACGTGGTGAGCGTGCAGGTCATCGCCCGCCCCCATGAGGACCTCGGCATCGTGCTGCCCGGCTAGTGCGAGAGAACGTCGGCGACCATGTCAGTGCAATCCCAAACCTTTTTTCACTTTCACAGCGAGAGCACAGGAACGACTATGAACACTGCGATTGGATTGATCGAGACCAAGGGGCTCGTCGGCCTCATCGAGGCGACCGACGCGATGGCCAAGGCGGCCAACGTGAAGATCCTCAAGCGGATCAGCGGCCTCGGCAACGGCTACGTTGCGACCGTCGTGCAGGGCGACGTGGGGAGCGTGCGGGCGGCCGTCGAGGCCGGTGCCAACGCGGCCCAGCAGGTGGGCGAGCTCGTGGCCAGCCACGTGATTCCCCGGCCTGCCGACACCCTGGTGACGGCGTTCTTCAGCTGACCCGTCGCGAGACGGCCGGCTGGCGGCCGCACACGGACGTGCATTCGACCCGCGGAACGTGCCCATGAAAATCCTCGTCGCCAACCTCGGATCCACGAGCTTCAAGTACCGGCTCTTCGAGCTGCCCGCCGACCCACGGCAGGCGGGCGAGACGGAGTCGGAGCTTGCGCGCGGTGGCGTCGAACGCATCGGTGCGGCCGAAAGCCGCGTCTACGCGTCGGTGTCGCCACGCGGTGCGGGGCAGCCGCGGAAACTCGAGGCCGTGATGCCCGTGCCGGACCACGCCGTCGCCCTCACGGCAGCGCTCGAGCAGCTCACCGCCGAGGGCGGTCCGCTCGAGAGCGTCGACGAGGTGGCGGCGGTGGGCTTCAAGGCGGTGCATGGCGGCCGCGTGAGCGGCGTCGTGCGGGTGGGACCGGACGTGCTCGCCGCCATGGAGGAGATGGCGGTGGTGGCGCCCGCGCACAACCCGCCCTATGTGCGGGCGATGCGGCAGGTCGGGGCACGGCTGCCGGCGGTGCCGCTGGCGGCGGCGTTCGAAACGGGGTTTCATGCGACCATTCCCGACCGCAACGCGCTCTACGCGGTGCCGACGGAGTGGGCGGAGAAGCACCTCGTGCGGCGCTGGGGCTTCCACGGGGCGAGCCATCGCTTCGTGGCGGAGCGGCTGACGGCGCTCGTGCCAAGGAAGCCGTTGCGGGCGATCTCCTGCCACCTCGGTGGCTCGAGCAGCGTCTGCTGGATCGCGGACGGCCGCAGCGTGGGGACGTCGATGGGGATGAGCCCGCAGTCGGGCCTGCCCCAGAACAATCGGGCCGGCGACTTCGATCCCTTCGCCCTCCTGCACATGGCGAAGCAGACCGGCCGCGGGTTCGAGGAGCTCTTCGCCGAGCTGTCGGCCAAGAGCGGTCTGGCGGGGATGTCGGGCACGTCGGGTGACATGCGCGACCTCGAGCAGGCCGCGGCCGCCGGCAGCCGTGCCGCGAGGACGGCGATCGACGTCTATGTGGCGTCGATCCGGCACTGGCTCGGCGCGGGGATCGTCGAACTCGGCGGGCTCGACGCCATCGGGTTCGCCGGCGGGATCGGCGAGAACTCGCCGCTCACGCGGGCCGCCGTGCTGGCGGGCCTGGAAGAGCTGGGCATCGCGGTCGACCCGGCCGCCAACGCCCGGCAGGGGACGGAGGAGCGGATCATCAGCCCCGCTGGGGCGCGGGTGACCGTCTGGGTCATTCCGACCAACGAGGAACTGATCGTGGCCCGGCAGACGCGTGATCTGCTGGCCGCGGAGCGAGCCGCGACGGCGGGCACACCAACGGGGAGGCGCAGCTGATGTTCGTGGCACTGGTGACCGGATCGGTGGTGGCAACGCAGAAGACCGAGTCGATGACCGGCCACAAGCTGCTCGTCGTCGAGCCCTACCGGCTCGACGACAAGAGCCGAGACCGGCTCGTCACCACCGGCCGCACATTCATCGCCGTCGACACGCTCGGCGCCGGCGAGGGACAGCTCGTGCTGGTGACCCAGGGATCGAGCGCGAGGCTCACCCCGGAGACAAAGACGCTGCCGATCGACGCCGTCGTCATCGGGCTCGTCGACACAGTCAGGGTCGAGGGCAAGGAAGTGTTCACCAGGCAGAAGGGCCGCGGCTGAACCGCTGCGGCGGCACGCCCACGCATCAGTCACACCACCGACAGGAAGGCACGACACGGAACAAAACCATGACACAGGCAACCGCTCCTGACATCGCAGAGATCGTCCGCCAGGTGATCGCCGAGCTGAAAACCGCTGGCAGCCCGCCGCCCGCAGCGTCCGCCAGCCCGTCCGGCGGCCCGCCTGCCGGTCCACTTGGCGGCCCGGTCGCCGGCCGTTCGCACGTCGGCCGCCACGGCATCTTCACGAGCGTCGACGAGGCCGTCGTCGCGGCACAGGAGGCTTTCGAGCAGCTCGAGCGGCTCGGCGTGGAGGGCCGCCGCAAGGCGATCGCCCACATCCGCCGGATCTCCATCGACGACGCCGAGGAGCTCGGCCGCATGGAGTTCGAGGAGACCAAGATCGGACGGCTCGAGCACAAGATCGAGAAGCTGAAGGTGCTCGGCCAGCGGTCGCCGGGCGTCGAGTTCATGCAGAGCGAGGTGTTCAGCGGCGACCACGGCCTGGCCGTGATCGAGCACGCCCCCTTCGGCGTCATCGGCGCGATCACGCCCGTGACGCACTCGCTGCCCACGATCACCGGCAACGCGGTGAGCATGATCGCCTCCGGCAACACGGTCGTGGTGAATCCCCATCCCAGCGGCAAGAAGGTGGCGGCCGAGGGTGTCCGCCGGTTCAACGCGGCGATCCACCGCGACATCGGCGTCGACAACCTCGTCTGCCTCGTTGCCGAGCCGACGCTCGACACGGCATCGGCGCTCTTCAACCACCGCGGCGTCAAGCTGATCTGCGTGACCGGCGGACCGGCCGTCGCGCGGGCGGCCCTGCAATCGAGCAAGCGGGCGATCGTGGCCGGCCCGGGCAACCCGCCCGTGGTCGTCGACGAGACGGCCGATCTCGATCGGGCGGCGCGGTCGATCATCTACGGGGCCGCATACGACAACAACCTGCTGTGCATCGCCGAGAAGCAGGTCTTCGTCGTCGCCGAGGTCTTCGACCGGATGATGGCCGCGATGGAGCGGGCGGGGGCCCTACGGCTCACGCCGTCGCAGGTCGACACGCTCACGAAGAGGGCGATCGTGATGAGCGGCGAGGGGGCCCACCGGCACCCGGTGCCGTGCAAGGATCTCCTCGGGCAGGACGCGTCGCTTCTCGCGCAGGCCGCCGGCGCGGCCGGCCGGCCGGGGCTCGAGCTAGTCTTCGGCGAGACCGACGTCGGCAATCCGTTCGTGCCGACCGAGCAGATGATGCCCTTCCTGCCGTTCGTGCGGTGCAAGGACGCCGACGAGGCGATCCGGCTGGCCCACGAGAGCGAGCACGGCTTCCGGCACACGGCGATCATCCACTCCAACAACGTCCGCACGATGACGAAGATGGGCCGCCTCCTCGACACGACGCTCTTCGTCAAGAACGGGCCGAGCGTCGCGGGGCTCGGCCTCGGCGGCGAGGGCTACCTCTCCTTCTCGATTGCCACGCCGACCGGCGAGGGCGTGACGACGCCGCTCACCTTCACGCGGCAGCGCCGCTGCACGCTCGTTGACGACCTGTGCATCCTCGGCAGCCCCGACACGATCGACCGCTGACCCTCAGCCCATTTCTTCGCCATGCAACTCGCCCGCATCATCGGCACCGCGACCGCCACGGTGAAGCACCCGTCGCTGACGGGCACGACGCTCCACGTCGTGCAGCCGCTCATGGCCGACGGCCGCTCGCCCGACGGCGATCCGCAACTGGCGATCGACATGGTGTCGGCGGGGGCCGGCGACGTCGTGATGATCACCAGCGACGGCCGGCTCCTGCGGGACCGGCTCAAGAGCAGCACGACCCCGGCGCGGTGGAGCACCGTGGCGCTCATCGACAATCCCTGATCGAGCAGCCCAGACCGGCCCGTCCCGACCGATCCTCGTTCCCCGCGACACTCCCCACCATGGCGAATACCGAACAGACCAGCGACGCTGTGCGACGGATCGTCGAGGAAGTCCTCCGGCGGATCGCCGCCCAGGCCGGCCCCTCGCCCCGTCCCGCGGCGCCCGCCGCGGCGGCAGCTTCCGCCTCCGCGGCCGGCTCGACCGTCGTGCTCGGGGAGCGGGTAATCACGCTCGACATGCTCGTCCGCCTGCCGGCGGGCACAAGGCAGTTGACGGTGGCGCCCCGGGCCGTCGTCACGCCCTCGGCCCGCGATCATGCCCGGGAGATCGGGCTGGCGATCGTCACGGCGGCTGCTCCCGCTTTCGCCACGGCGGCACCGGCCCGCCCCCTCGCCATTTCCCATGCCGACTGCGGCGGCGACGCCACCCGGCGGTGCGCCGCCATCGCCCGAGCCGTGCCTGCGGCGCAGCAACTGCCCCCCTCGGGGCTCGCCGACGTCGTCGCGGCCCTCGCAGCCCACGCGGCCCGGGACGGCGGTCGCAGCGTGCTGCTCACCGGCCGGCCGGCCGTCGCGACCATCCTGGCCAATCGCCATCCGGGCGTGCGGGCGGTCGCCGTCCGTGATGCGGCCGGTGCGGCCCGCGCGGCTGCCGAGTGCTCCGCCAACCTGCTCGTCGTCAACCCTGCCGATTTCACCGGCGGCATGGAGCGGGCCGCCGCCGATTTCGCCACCCGCGATCGCACCGCCATCCCGCCCGAGCTCGCCACCGCGGCGCCGGCGGCCACGCCCTGCAGCTGCAACACCCACTCCCACTGAGGCGACACCACCATGAGAATCGGACGCGCGATCGGCACCGTGACCCTCGTCGAGCCGCACCCGACGGTGCGCGGCGGCAGGCTCACGCTCCTGGTGCCCCTGGCAGCGGCCGATCTCGCCGCCGCCGACGGCCCCGCAGAGCCGCTGGTGGCCTGGGATGACCTGGGCAGCGGCTACGGCCAGCTCGTCGCCTTCAGCGAGGGTGGCGAGGCGGCGCAGCCCTTCGAGCCGGATGCCAAGCCCGTCGACGCGTACGTCGCGGCCCTCATCGACCGCCTCGACATCGCCTGAAACCTCGTCTGAAAGCACGCCGAAAGACCCTACGACCCGCACGACCCCGACACCCCGACCGATCGGGACGGCCACGATGACCCGCAGCCCGACCCGAGCCCGAAAAGTGGGCAAGAATCGATAGGACAGGCAGAGTCCCTCACGTCCCACACGGCCCGCCCGCCGGCAGCGCATTCCGCCCCGAACCCGTCCACCCCACCCACGATCCACCGCGAACCAGAAGGAGCACCCATGGCCACGAAGATCGCCGGAAAGACATCCAGCAAGTCGCTCTCCCAGCTTAAAGAGGAGATCTGCGACATCGGCCGCCGCATCTACAACAAGGGGTTCGCGGCCGGCAACGACGGCAACATCTCGTTCCGGCTCGGCCCCAACGAGGTGCTCTGCACCCCCACGATGATCTCGAAGGGTTTCATGAAGCCCTCCGATCTCTGCATCGTCGACATGGACGGCAACCAGCTCGCCGGCCATCGCAAGCGTTCCAGCGAGATCCTTCTCCACCTCACGATCATGAAGGACCGCCCCGACGTCAACAGCGTCGTGCACTGCCATCCGCCCCACGCCACCGCCTTCGCCGTGGCCCGCGAGCCGATCCCGCAGTGCGTCCTGCCCGAGGTCGAGGTGTTCCTCGGCGACGTGCCGATCACCCGCTACGAGACGCCGGGCGGACAGAAGTTCGCCGACACGGTGCGGCCGTTCGTCAAGAACTCGAACGTCCTCATCCTCGCCAACCATGGCACGGTGAGCTTCGGCGAGACGGTGGAGAAGGCCTACTGGTGGACCGAGATCCTCGACGCCTACTGCCGCATCCTCATGCTGTCGAAGGACCTCGGCCGCGTGACCTACCTGACGAAGCAGGAGACGAAGGAGCTTCTCGACCTCAAGCAGAAGTGGGGCTACAGCGATCCGCGACTCGACAAGAGCATGGAGAACTGCGACATCTGCGCCAACGACGTCTTCCGCGCGAGCTGGGACGCCACCGGCGTGACGCGGAAGGCCTTCGACGCTCCCCCGCCGATGGGCGCCGAGCCCGGCACGGCCAGCCGCGCGGTCACGCCGGCGGGCCTCGACCAGGAGGCGCTCGTCAAGGCCGTCACCGAGCAGGTCTGCAAGCAGCTCGGCATCGCCGCGGCATGATCCGCACCGCGGCGGCACCGACACCGAGAACACAGTCGCGGGACACGGTCACAGGACACAGGCGCACACGGAGTTCGGCACCATGAAGGTCGGCATCATCGGCGGCGGCGGGATCGTGGGCTCCTCCGCGGGCTTCGCGCTGCAGCTCGGGGGCATCGTCCACGAGATCGTGATCGTGGACGCCAACGCCGACCTGGCCGACGGCCAGGCGCTCGACATGCTCCACGGCACCGCGGCGATCGCGGACCAGTCGATCCACGCGGGCGGCTACGAGGATCTCGCCGACGCCGACGTGATCTGCATCACAGCCGGCCTCCGCCGCAAGCCCGACGAGAGCCGGCTGGCGCTGATCAACCGCAACGTCGTGCTCTTCCGCTCGATCCTGGAGTCGATCCGAGTGAAGGGCATGCGGCCCGACGCGATCGTGCTCGTCGTCAGCAACCCCGTCGACATCCTCACCTACCTTGCCGAGAAGGACCTCGGGCTGCCGAAGGGCCGCGTCATCGGTCTGGGCACGCTACTCGACACGCTCCGCTTCCGCAGCCTTCTGGCCATGAACCTCAAGGCCCCGGCCACGCAGGTGCAGGCCATGATCATCGGCGAGCATGGCGACAGCATGGTGCCGATCTGGAGCAGCGCGAGCGTCGCCGGCCTGCCGCTCGAGAAGTACCCGGGCTACACGCCGAAGCTGGGCGCCGACGTCTTCCAGCGGGCCAAGACCTCCGGCGCCGAGATGATCAAGAAGAAGACCGGCGCAGGCTTCGCCGTGGGCGTGTCGATCGCCGAGGTGATCCATGCGATCGCCCTCGACGCGAAGCGGGTGCTGCCCGTGTCGACCGTGCTCAACGGCCCTTACGGCATCCGCGACGTGGCGATCTCGGTGCCCACGGTTGTCGGCCGCTCCGGCGCCGAGAAGGCCCTCGAGATCGAGCTGTGGCCGAAGGAATCGCAAGGGCTCAAGCGGAGCGCCGCGGTGCTCGCCGAGACGCTCGGCCAGGTGCTCTCCGGCGCGACGGCCTGACAGGCTACCGCGCCGCCGCAGCCCGGCCACGCTGCAACTCGGCCGCCGAACGGCCCCACAGCCGCGCCGTACCGTCCCACGACCCGGTGAGGATCGCGGCGTCATCCGGCGCGAACGCGATCGCCCACACCTCGTCGGCATGCCCGTCGAACGCCACCAGATGCCGGCCACCGGCGGTTTCCCAGAGGTGGAGCCGGCGGTCGGCACCGACGCCGCCGAGCCGCGTGCCGTCGGGAGAGAACGCGACCTCCCAGACCTGTCCCACCGCGCCGTCGAGCACCGCCAGGTGTCTGCCGGTGACAGCATCCCAGATCCGGACAGTGGCGTCGGATGACGCGGTCGCCAGCCGTCCGCCGTCGGGCGAGAACACGACCCAGTTCACCGCGGCGGCATGCCCTTCCAGCAGGAGCGGCTGCCCGGCGCCGCCGTCTGTCCCCGCGGCGACATCCCACAGCCGCACGATCTCGTCGGCGCAGCCGGTCGCCAGCCTGCGGCCGTCGCGCGACCAGGCCACGGCCAGCGCCCGATCGGGGTGCGTGAAGGGCCCGGCCACCTCGGCCCATGTCACCGCGTCGAAGATCCGCACCCGTCGGTCGTCACCCGCGGTGGCGACGCGGCCGCCGTCGGGTGCGTACGTCGCCGCGTAGATCGGCCTCCCGGTCGGCTCGCTTCCACCGGTGGCCGCGGCGTCGGTCACGCGAAATTGCCGCACCGCGCCGTCGTGGCAGGCGGCGATCAGCCGTGCCCCGTCGGCCGAGAACTCGATCGCGTTCACGCGGCCGGCGGCCACGGAAACCTGCCGGATCTCCCGCAGCGTCGACGCGTCCCAGAGCCGCACGCCACCCTCCGACAGCGCGGTGGCGAGCAGCCGGCCATCGGGTGAGATCGCCACTCCCTGCACGCGGCTCGAGCACCGCACGAGCGGCTCGGCGGAAGCGTCGGCGTCCCAGACCCGCGCCGTCGCATCGGCCCCGCCGGTGACGATCCGGCCGTCGGCCAGCGCCGTCACCGACCAGATGCCGTCGGCGTGACCGCGCAGCCGGCCCGTCTCGCGTCCGGAGCGGGCATCCCAGATGTGCACCGCGCCGTCGACCGACGCCGCGGCGATCCGCGTCCCGTCGGCGGTGAACACGGCGGCGTTGACCCGCTGCGGATGCCGCAGCGTCGCCGCGACGTCGCCGGAGGCGACGTGCCACACACGCACCGTGCCGTCCTCCGACGACGACGCGAGCCGCCCGCCGTCGGGCGAGAAGGCGACGTTGAAGACCCGCTGCTCGTGGCCCACGAACATGGCTCGCTGCTCACGGGTCGCCACGTCCCACAGCCGCACCGTACGATCGCCCGCCCCCGTGGCCAGCAGCCGGCCGTCGGGCGAGAAGGCGACGCCGAACACGGTGTCGCCATGGCCTGCCAGTTCCCCGCGAGGCTCGCCGTCCACGCTCCACAGCCGGGCCGTGCGGTCGCCCGACGCAGTGGCGACGAGCCCGCCGTCGGCCGCGAAGGCGACACCGTACACCGGCTTGTGGTGGCCGGCGAGCGTCGCCAGGGACGCCCCATCGCGGGCATCCCAGAGCCGCGCGGTGCGGTCGGCCGCGGCGGTCGCCACCCGCGTGCCGTCGGGCGAGATCGCGACGCCCCAGATCGCCGCCCGATGCCCCTCGAGAAGGTGCGTCTGCGTCCAGCAACCGGCGTCGTCCACGCCCCAGAGCCGGGCGGTGCGATCCTTCGATCCAGTCGCCACGCGGCGTCCCTCAACCGTGGCGGCCACGCTCGTCACCAGATCGGCATGGCCCCGCAGCACTGCCAGCGACTCGTCGACCCCGTCCACGTCGTCAAGCAGCGCCGACAGCACGGTGATTTCGATCGGCGGCGGCCCCCCCGGCCGCGTTGCGACCGCCTCGGCGACGAGGCTCCTGGCCAGCACGGTGTTGCCGCGTGTGCGGGCTTCCTCCGCCTGCCACACCTTCGCGTGTGCCTTTTCGATGTCCGCCCGCACCTGCTGCTCAACGGCGGCCTCGCGGTGCCGCTCGGCGACGAGCCGCTGCCGCAGCTCGGCTCGCGACAGAAAGGCCACGCTCGCCGCGGCGACGCCCACCGCCGCCATCGCGACCGTGGCCGCGATCACACCGGTCCGGTGCCGCCCCAGCCAGCGCCGGCAGCGTGCGAGGCGGCCGAGGGGCCGGGCCAGCACCGGCTCACCGGCCAGCCAGTGGGCGAGGTCCGCCTCGAGCGCGTCCGCCGAGGCGTAGCGGTCGGCCGGCCGTTTATGCAGGCACTTCTCCACGACTGCCGCCAGCGTCGCCGCCTCGCCCACGCCAGCGTCAGTCGCCGTGGCGAGGGCCTGCCGCATCCGCGCCTCCACCCGCGGCTCCTGCTCGCGGATGATCTGGGCCGCCGCCGGAAGCGACTTGCCCCGCACCTCGTACGGCAGCTCGCCGGTCAACACCTCGTGCAGCACCAGCCCCAACGCGTAGACGTCAGTACGCGGATCGATGGCCGACTCATCAGCCTCGAACTGTTCCGGGCTCATGTAGCGGAGCGTGCCGACGATCCCACCAGTGTCGTCGTGGGCGGTCGTCAGGGCCAGATCCGCACCGGTGCAACGAGCCACGCCGAAGTCGATCACCTTCGGCGTCCCGTCGGCCCCCACGAGGATGTTGCCCGGCTTGAGATCGCGGTGCACGACGCCCAGGCAATGGCCGTGGGCGACGGCGGCGACGACGCTCCTCATGACCGCGACGACCTGCCGCACGGAAAGCTGTCGCTCGCGAGCAAATCGATCGATTGGCAGGGCGTGGTCGACGAGCTCCAGCACGAAGAACGGGACGGTGGCACCCGCGTGTGGAAACGTGCCGAGCATGTGCACCTGCGCGATGTGCGGATGCTTGAGCCGCGCCAGCACCTGCGCCTCCTGCGCAAACCGCCTGACGAGCGTCGGCGAGGCGAGCCCGTCCCGCAGCACCTTCACAGCCACGGCGCGGTCGGGCGACCGCTGCCGCCCCTCGTAGACCCGCCCCATGCCTCCCTCAGCCAGGAGGCGGACGATCGTGACGCCGCCAAGATCGGTGCCGACCGGCAGATCGACGATGCATGCCCCATCGAGACCGAACGACTCGGAGAGCCCGGTCAGGAGCGACAGTTCCTCCACCCGACACGCTTCAGACGGGAGGTCTGCGTCGGCTGGACAGTGCGTCGGTTCGGCCATGCGATGCGGCACCGCAGATCGCTACGGAAACCCGCATCAGTTTACACCGTCCGCGAACCCGTGTCCCTGCCTTCCTTCCCGCCGCCCCGCAGCCGCTGCCGAGCGGCCGGATGCGGACGACGAGGCTCGGGAATGTGCCAGCCGGCGGAGCATCGATCGCGACTGCCTCGTCGATCCCCGGCCAACCAGCACGTCACGCAGCATCGCGTCGCGGGCGACGATGATGAGCCTGACCCGCCGCTGCCGCTCAATTGCCGACACGTCGAGCTCGCCACTCCGCCACCTTCGCAGCTGGACGTAGGCCGCCGAGATGATCTGCACGGGATCGACCTCGTGCGGCGGCAGCCGCAGGATTCTGTGGTAGGTCATCTGTCTCCTCGGCAATCCTTCCGCCCGTGCGGCACCGGCCGCACTTCCTCTCTCAACACAGCTCTCAACACAGCTCGCTCGCCCACCACAGCTCAACGCAGCCCTTCGCAGGATCTTGGCTCGACACCGTGCTCTCCCCAGTTTCCTGTGGACACTTTTTCGCCAGCCACGCAGTCGATGGGGTGCTTCGCCCTGTCGCTGCGTCCCTGCCACATTGGACTCCGTAGTCGCCACGCCTTGCGGCATGCCAGACACACATGCCAGGCACACATGTCAGGCCAGCACTTCAGGCTTACGCCAGGCAAGCCGACTGCCCTGCGACGCAGGCCGCCGTGCCATTAGGGTTAGCGAGAGAAACGGCCCCGAGGGGCAACAGAATCCGTGGCGATTTTTCACAGGCGGCCACACCAGTCGGCCAACCGCCCTCGCGAACGCGATTTGGGGACCTTGGGCCGCCTCGACCGACGCAAGACACGGAAGCGAGGGCGGCCGGCGGCTGTGGTGTTCTCCGCCACTGAGGGTCTTGCCGGGCGCTGGTAGCCGCAGCCATTCCTGCCCTACACTGCCGGCCAGTGGCGCGAGCCGATCGCCACCCGCGATGGAGGCCTGGATCGATGCAACGTCGTGATGCACTGCTGGCGATGGGTGGCGGAATCGCTTTCGCGCTGCGGGCTGGGGCTCAGGAGAAACCGACGCGCACGCCGCGGCTGGCCATTGGCAACTACGGCATGAAGTCGGTGCCGCTCGAGGACGCAATCCGCCGCATCGCGGCGATCGGGTTCGGCGGCTTCGAGTGCTGCGCCATCCCGGAGTGGGACAGCGAGCCGTCCCGGATCACTGCCGAACGCAGGCGGACCGCAGCGGGACTGCTCGAGGACGGAGGCCTGCGGCTCGTGGCCGTGATGGAGGACCTGCCGCCCCAGGTGGACGAGGGCCGCGCCCGCGCGGCGCTCGACAGGCTCCGGCAATCCCTGGAACTCGGTCGCGATCTCACCCGTGGCAAGCGGCCGCTCGTGCAGACGGTGCTCGGAGGGGGCGTCTGGGAGCAGGTCCGCGGCACCTTCCGCGATCGCTTGGGCGCATGGGTCGACCTCGCCCGGGACCAGGGCGGCACCGTCGCCATCAAGCCCCATCGGTTCGGCGCGATGTCGACCCCCGGCCAGGCCGCGTGGCTGCTCGAGCAGCTGGGGTCACCCGAGCAGCTGCGGATCGTCTACGACTACAGCCATTACGCCTACCGCGACCTCTCCATCGAGGAGACCGTGCGGCAGGCAGAGGGGCTCGTGGCATATGTCGCCCTCAAGGACGCGGTCATGGCGGACGGCAAGGTCTCCTTCGCGTTGCCCGGCGCGAACGGGTCGGTCGATCATGCCGCGATCCGCCGGGCGCTCGAGGCCACGGGCTACGCGGGCGACTACTGCTGTGAGGTCAGCGGCCAGATCTGGCGGCAACCGGGCTACGACCCGTTCGCGGCGGCCGAGGCCTGCCACCGAAATCTCGCGCCCTTGTTCGCGTCGTAGCGACGCCGGGCCGCCGAGCCCGCCTCGCGGCCGCGATCGAGTCGCGGATGGTGCTCGGTGAACCCGATGCCTTGTGCCAGGGGCGCACATGCTCTGGTGGAAGCTCCCCATCACCGTGCAAAAGGGCGTGCGCACGCTACGCTGCCGCCTCACCGCCGCCCGCTGACGCCGACGCCGATCCCGGCGCGCTCAAATCCGCCCTCGCTGGCCGTGGGTACGGTCATCCGCCACAGGAGGCGGAGGCACCGAGTGGAAAGACCGTGCAGGACCCTTTCCTCAGCCAGCCCCAAAGTCGGAGAGCCCCCCTCCACAGGGCACCCGGCTGCGGTAGACTCTTTCCTCAGAGTGCTTGGGAGTGTCTGTCGCCCATCGCGGCGGCGCACGCAGAGGGCGACCCATGGACGCCGCCGACCACGAATCACCGGAGCTCGCCGCCTGCCTCGAGCGGCTCGCCGCCGGCGATCTTTCCGCTCGCAACCGGATCATCGAGCTCTGCAGCGAGCGGCTCCGCCGCCTCGCCCACCGGATGCTCGGCCGCTATCCGACTGTCCGTCGCTGGGAAGATACCGACGACGTCTTCCAGAACGCCGCCATGCGGCTTCATCGCGCGCTCGGCGCGCTCACGCTCGACTCGCCGCGGTCGATCATGGCCCTCGCCGCGACGCAGCTGCACCGCGAGCTGATCGACCTGGCCCGACGGCACGCCGGCCCCGCCTCGTACGCCGCCAACCACGGCACCAACGTCATGCCCCGTGGCGTCGTCGACGGCACCGCCGCGCACTACATCGACCACAGCCCCGCCGAGGATGCCAGCCTCGACCGTTGGACGCTTTTCCATGAGGCGATCGCCGCTCTGCCCGACGACGAGCGCGAGGTGTTTCACCTCGTCTGGTACCTCGGCTGCGACCAGAAGACGATCGCCGGCCTCATGGGCTGCTCCGAGCGGACGGTGAAGTCGCGTTGGCGGGCGGCACGCGAGGCGATCCGCGTCGCGCTCGACGGCGAAGCCCCGCGGAGCTGACCGGCCCGTTCCCCGCGGCGTCTCTGCACCGGCCAGATAGCCGGCATCAGGCACGAAGGTTCAGGCATCGCCCCGTGACCGCTCCCCTGCCCCGCCGCCCGCCGCAGCTCTCGGCACACGCCGCCGCGCGGCGGCAGACGCTCCCCGAGAAGGTGCTCCAGTTCGGCGAGGGCAACTTTCTGCGGGCGTTCGTCGACTGGATGCTCGAGCGGATGAACCGGGCCGGCCTGTTCCACGGGACGGCCGTGCTCATCCAGCCGCTGCCCCACGGCAACGCGGGCCTGATCAACGAGCAGGACGGCCTCTACACCGTCGCTCTCCGCGGCCTCCACCAGGGCCGGACCGTCGACTCCCGCGAACTCGTGTCGAGCGTCACGCGGTGCATCGACCCATACGCCGACTTCGCCGGCTTCCTCCGCTGCGGGCTCAATCCCGACACGCGGTTCGTGGTGTCGAACACCACCGAGGCCGGCATCCGGCTCGACCCGGACGATGCTCCCGACGCCCGCCCCGCGGCATCGTTCCCGGCCAAGCTGACGCAGCTGCTCCACGCGCGGTTTCGCCACTTCGACGGCGACCCCGCCCGCGGCTGGATCATGCTGCCCTGCGAGCTCGTCGAGCGCAACGGCGACGCCCTGCGGCAGGCCGTGACAGACACCGCGCGACGCTGGCGGCTCGAGCCCGCGTTTCTCGACTGGCTCGACTCGGCGTGCCGGTTCGTCGACACGCTCGTCGACCGGATCGTCACCGGCTACCCCACGGAGGACGCCCCGCGGATCCCTGCGGAGATCGGCTGGGATGATCGGCTGCTCGTCGCCGCCGAGCCCTACCACTCGTGGGTGATAGGCACGCGCGGCGGCCTGGAGGATGAGCTGCCACTGGGGCGGGCGGGGCTCGACGTGGTGTGGACCGACGACGTCGCGCCGTATCGCGAACGGAAGGTGCGAATCTTGAACGGCACGCACACGATGGCCGCGGCCGTCGGTCGCCTGGCGGGCCTCGCGACCGTCTCCGACTGCATGGCCGACATGCAGATCCGCGGGTTTCTCGAGGCTGCCCTCACCGAGGAGATCCTGCCCACGCTCCACCTGCCGGCGGCGGATCTCGACGCGTTCACGCAGTCGGTGTTCGAACGCTTCCGCAACCCCTTCCTGCGGCACCGGCTCGACGACATCGCGCTCAACTCCACGAGCAAGTTCCGCACGCGGCTGCTCGGCGCGGCCGAGGATCGGCAGCGGGCGTGGGGGCGACCGCCCCGCCGGCTCACGTTCGCGCTGGCCGCGGTGATCGCGTCATGCCGCGCCGCCGGCGCGGACAGGGTCACAACGCCGGATACCGCGGCCACGCTCGCGGTGCGGGACGAGCCCGCGGCCCTGCACGCGCTGCACGCCGCCTGGTCGGGTCATGGGCGCGGGCCGCTCGCCCCGGCCGCGGCTCGCGCGGTCGTCGCGCCGCTCCTGGGAGACGCGTCGCTGTGGGGCAGCGACCTCGCCACGTCGCTCCCCGGCATCGACGAGGCTGTGGCCGCGCACGTGGCCGCGATCTGCACGACCGGCGTGCGCGCCGCCCTCGCCGCGGTGTGACAGACACCGTGCCGTGAACACGCCCGGCGCCGCGGCTCACTTTGCCGCGCGCACCCATGTGGCTGTGGCCGTCGGCTGCCACCGCTCGTCGAAGAAGCCCTCCGCGAGGACCGTGCCCGGCAGCTGCGAGCCGCGGCCGCCCGTCACGCTCACCAGCGCCCAGTCGGGCAGCATCGGGACCTGCCGCGCGTTGTTGAGGTAGGCGTAGTCGCGAAACGTGAACCCGCTGTTGAGCACGACGTAGCGGTCGGACGCGAGCGGATTGGGGAACACGAGCACGGGCACGCTCTCGCCCACGGCCGCCCGCCCGGAACCGATCACCCAGTGTCCATCACGCTCCACGACCGGAAGCTGCGGCAGCACGCGGGCGACGAGCGGGTTCGAGGTGGGCGTGCCGAAGAGGACGAGGTTTCGCGTGGCGATCTCCTCAGGCGTCACGTCGGCCGCCCGCCGCTCCACCACGTCGCCCCGGAAGTGCCGCCGCCACTCCCGCTTCGCCCGCATGAACTCCTCGGCGACCCAGCGGTCCACGGCGGATACCCCTTCCCGGCCCGGCTCCGGACCGACGAACAGAAAGGCATCCATGAACGCATCGTCGATCGGCCCCTGCAGTCCCGTCCGCTTTCGCAATCCGGCCGCCGCCGCCCCGTCGTCGAGCCGCCAGCCCGACGGCGCACGGTCGAGAGCCAGCTGCCACCGCGGCCCGGCCCGTGGTGGCACCGTGATGACAGTCCCGTCCACGCGCAGTTCGACCGGCCGGCCGGCGTCGACGATCGACGCGGCGGCCGGGATGTCGATCGACATGCCCGTCACGTTGCGGGTCGAAACCTCGATCGCGGCCGGCGACCGGATCACGGCCTGCACCCGCGCCTCCCGCCAGTGCTCGCCGAGCCCCGTGACGGTGAGCCACGCCCGCGAGGGATAGCGGAGCGTGTAGGTGGTGAAGTCGATCTCCCGCGGCACGTCGGGCCGCCCCTGCTCCGCCTGCCGCGCGAGAAACGCCTCGATCTCGGCCTTCGAGTCGGGATGGATCTTGTGCGCAGTCTGCGGGCCGATCACGTGCGGCATCTCGAAGCCGCGGGCCTTGCAGGCGGCGACCATCATGTCAGCGGCCTGTTTCTGCACGTCGAGCTGGCCGCTGTAGGCGACCGTGGGGAGCGTGCGCAGGTTGTCGGCCCAATCGGGGCAGTCGTACCACTGCAGCAGCCGGCGCTGTGCCTCCGTGGCATGAAACTCCTCCTGCTGAAACACGCGGAGGAAATCGCTGGTCTCGCTGAACCCAGCGCCGGGTGTTGCTGCCATCCACGCCCCGGGATGGTGGACGGCCAGCTGCCAGCAGCCCGCTCCCCCCATCGAGAAGCCGCGGATGGTGATCCGCCGGTCGTCGACCGGAAGGAGCGCTCGCACGTGCGCGATCGCCTCGAGCACGTCGACCTCGCCGGCGAACTTGAAGGCGTTCGAATACCTGCCGTAGGGGTGGAGCACGATCGTGTCGGGCGGAGCGATCTCGCCCACGTTCTTCTGCCGCTGCGCGAGAAACGCGACCTCGCTCATCTTCTCGCCGCGGCCGTGCAGCCAGACGTCGAGCCGACGGGGCGTCCGGTCGGCAGGGTCGAACTCCGCCGGCAGGACGAGGCCGTAGGGTTGGATCGAGCCGTCGATCAGCGACCGGAACCCGCCCACCGCGAGCAGCGGCTGCCCTGGCTGCGCCGGAGACGGCGCCGCTGCCTCGAGAAGCGTCACCCCTCGCTTGCCCGCAGCGAGCAGCCCCAGCCGCTGCCGGCCGCGCTCCAGCAGCTGCTCCGCCAGGGCGACCTCCTGTGGCGAGTAGAGAAACCGATCCTCCACCGCGAGCCGCACGGCCCGGGCGAACACGAGCACCTCGGCCCGGTCGGCCCCGTCGGCGGCCGCGACCGCCTCGACGTCGCGGACAATCGCCTCCGCCCCGCTGAGCAGCCGCTGCTGCACGCTGTCATCCAGCTCGATGCCCACCGGCGGAATCGGCCGCACGTTGTCGGGCAGGTTGTCGGCCGGACCGTCGGCGCGGCCCGGCGACCAGAGGCCGAACATCGCCACGAGCGCCACACCGCTCACCAGGCGTGTCGTATGTGCCAGAGCGCGGCCGCGTTGCATCGCCATTGAAAACTCCTTGGTCACGCACACCACGCCATCGCCCGCATGCAGCAGACGCAACCGCGCAGGCCGCCCAGGCCGACACGACACCGACGTCACCACTCGCCGCCGCGGCGGAACTCCCGCTGGGCAGCCTCACGAAACCGCTGCGACGCCGCGTTGAGCCCGGCCACGATCTCCGCCGCCGACATACCGCTGGTGCCGCGGGCCGCCTCGATCACCGTGCGGCACTCGTTGGCGTCCATGAACGACGCGGCCGCCAGCAGCCGCGGCTCGTCCTCGGGCGGAACGGCGAGGAACCCGTGCTTGTCGGCATGCACAAGCTGCCCCGGCCGCACCTCGCGGCCGAACACGGTCACCGGCACACCCCACCGCACCGGCACGACGTTGGCGTGGCTGACGCAGAGCCGCCGGGCGATCGCCTTGAAGCCGGCCGCCGTCATCTCGTCGACGTCGCGGATCGCGCCGTCGGTGATCGTGCCGACGCAGCCCAGCGCCCGATGCACGTTGGCGTTGACCTCGCCCCAGAACGAGCCAACGACCCGCGGCTTGTCGAGGTCCTGCACGACGACGATCTTCGGGCCGGCCACGCTGCCGATGTAGCCGCGGTAGTCGTCCCACGCCGAGGCGTTGCTCTTATGCGCCTGCTTGTGGGCCTTCGCCGACGGCTCGATGACGAGCGTGACGGCGTAGCCCGCCATCGGGCCCATCTGCGGCATGAAGTCGCGGGTCTCCTCCAGGTTGAAGCCGTCGTTGGCGATGTCGTGGGAGGTGATCTGCTCCCAGCCGTTGCAGATCGTGGGCGTGTTCCAGCGGGAGAGCTGCAGGAGTTCGGCGAGCGGAAGCGGCATGTGATGATCCTGACGGGGGAGCAGATCTGCGGTCGTGGCGACCAGTGTCGCCGCGGCCTGCGGCCATGCCAAGGGGCCGCCGCCACACTCACGGCAGCTGCGGCCGCGGCAGCGAGATCACCCGGGTGTCGAGGAACTCGCGGATCCCCTCCTCTCCCCCCTCCGCGCCGATGCCGCTGGTCTTCACGCCGCCGAACGGAATCTCCGCCTTCAGCGGCCGCCATTCGTTGACGCCGATGATGCCCGCCTCGAGCCGCTCCGCCACCGCGCGGCACGCGGAGAGGTCGCGGCCGTAGACGTACGACGCGAGGCCGAAGGGCGTGTCGTTGGCCCGGGCCACCGCCTCGGAGACCCGCTCGTACGACAGGAGTGGGATCACCGGCCCAAAGATCTCCTCGCGGGCCAGCCGCATCGTGTCGCGGACGCCCACGAGCAGCGTCGGCGAAAAAAAGCTTCCCTGCGACAGTGATGCATCGGCCTCGTAGCTCCTGTTCTCGGCGACGATCCGCGCGCCAGCGGCCACGGCGTCGTGCACGAGCACCCCCACGTCGCGGCAGGCCTCGCGGTGGATGAGCGGGCCCGCGTCGACGCCGTCGGCCAGGCCGTTGCCCACGCGGGCGGCCGCGAGCCGCGCCGCGACCAGCGCAGCAAAGGACTCCTCGACGGCCGCCGGCACGAAGACGCGGTTGGCAGTCACGCAGACCTGCCCCGACACGAAGAGCTTCATCCGCACGAGCTCGTCGGCCGCATGGTCGAGATCGGCGTCGGGGAGCACGATGAAGGCCGCGTTGCCGCCGAGCTCGAGCGACACCCGCTTGATGCCCGGCGCGGCACCGGCCATGAGCGCCGCGCCCGTCGCCGTGGAGCCGGTGAGGCTCAGCACGCGGACGGCCGGGTGGGCGGCCAGCACCGCTCCGACGACGCTGCCGCGGCCCGGCACGATCTGCAGCACGCCCGCGGGCAGGCCCGCCTCGGCCAGCACCGGCGCCATGGCCAGCGCCACCAGCGGGGTGAGCTCGGCCGGCTTCCACACCGCCGCGCAGCCCGCCGCCAGCGCCGCGGCCATCTTCTTTGCCCCTTGCGCCAGCGGAAAGTTCCAGGGCGTGATCAGCCCCGCCACGCCCGCCGGCACCCGCTCCACGAAAAATTCGCGGCCCGCCTCCGGGTGCGGCACGATCCGGCCCGACACCCGCCGCGCCTCCTCGCCGAACCACTGGAAGAAGCTCGCGGCATACTCCACCTCGCCGACCGCCTGCGGATACGGCTTGCCCTGCTCTGCGGTGAGCAGCCGGGCGAACTCGTCCTTGCGGTGGCGGAGCGCCGCCGCCGTCCGCACGAGCACGGCCCCCCGGTCGGCCGCCGACACATGTCGCCACCCGCGCTGCGCTGCGGCCGCGCCCGCGATCGCCCGTTCCACAGCGGCGGCATCGGCCCGCACCACCTCGGCGATCACGGCACCGGTGGCCGGATCGATGACGGCAAACGCCTCGTCTCCTCCCTGCCAGCGGCCGTCGATCCAGGGCCGGGGCTCGAACCAGAACGTCGGGATCGTCTTCATGCGTCTGCTCCCGGGCCGCGGTACGGCCGTCGTCCCCTCAGGCTCCGGCCGGCGCGAGCACCGCACGGTAGATCCGCACGGCGTCGGCCTCGGTGACGGGCCGCGGATTCGGATCCATGAGCCGGCGGACGGCGACGGCGTCGCGGGCCAGCGCCGTGATCGCGTCGTCGGGCACGCAGACACGCCGCAGCTGGGCGACGAGGCCGATGCGGCCGGCCAGCGCGTCGAGCCGGTCGGCGAACTCGGCCGCCGGCGTGCGGCCCCAGCCGAGCGCCTCGCCGAGCGTTGCGAAGTCGGCTGCGCAGGCCGGCGCGTTGTGCCGCATGACCGCGGCCGCGAAGCAGCCGGTGATCACCCCGTGCGGGATGTGGAAGCGGCCCCCCAACGGCATCGCCAGCGCGTGCACCGCGCAGCACGAGGAATTGGCGAACGCCATCCCCGCCAGGTGCGCCCCCACGGCCATCCGATCGCGGGCCCCCGTGTCGCGGCCGTCGCGGCATGCTGCCTCGAGCCCGCCGCCAAGTTGCCGCGCGGCCTCGATCGCCAGGCCGCGGGCCAACGGTGTGGACACCGTGGCGATGAAGCCCTCGATCGCGTGCACGACCGCGTCCATGCCGGTCGCGGCGGTGATCTCCGCCGGCAGACCGTCGGTGAGTTCCGGATCGACAACGGCGACGTCCGCCAGGAGGTGCGGATCGACCACGCCCACCTTCATCCCGCTGGCCGCATCGGTGAGGATCGCCACGAACGTCGCCTCGGAGCCGGTGCCGGCGGTGGTGGGGACGAGCACCGTGGGCAGCCCGCGGCCACCCGTCCGGCCGATCCCGACGAAGTCGGCCACCGGCCGGCCGTGCCGCGCGGAGACGGCCGCCACCTTCGCGGCGTCCATCACGCTGCCACCGCCGACGGCCACCACGACATCGGCGGAGCAGTCCACAATCCGGGCTGCGAGGGCATCGACGGCGGCCAGCGGCGGCTCCGCCGGGATGTCGGTCAGGACGTCGGCGACGAGCCCGGCCTGATGGAGCGGCTCGAGCACCCGCGGCAGGATGCCGGCCGCGACGACGCCCGGATCGCTGCAGACCGCCACCCGGCGCCAGCCGCGGTCGCCGCAGAGCGTCGCCAGCGTGCGGGCCGCGGCCCGGCCGGTCACGACCCGCCGCGGGAGATGATTCTCGAAGATCGTGGCGGGCGTCCTCATGGGGCTGGCGTGTCTCCGGACGCGGAGCGATTCTCGTCGATGTCGTCGCCGACATCCTCGTCGTCGACATCCTCGTCGCCGACATACTCGTCGTCGTCCCCGCCGTCGGCGTCGAGCGCCCGCAGAATCGCGATCGCCTCCTCGAGCGACGGCGCGGCGTAGCCGCGGACGCAGGCCTTGCGATCGCTCTCGGCGAGCAGCAGCACGTCGAGAAAGTCGGGATGGGCCTCGAGCCGCTGCCTGGCCCGCGCGCCGAGCGACTGGTCGCCGTAGGCGGCGGCCGCCGCCAGCGACTCGACGAGCCAGCCGGTCCGCGGCGTGATCAGGTCGCCGAGCGCATCGAGCCCCGCCGCCACCGGATCGGCCCGGTCGATCGCCCGCCCCACGTCGTGGACGAGCGCCGCCGTGAGCAGCTCCTCGTCGAACGGCCGCTCCTCGTGCACCCGGTCGAAGACCTGCAGCGTGTGCTCGAGCACGTCCCCCTCGGGATGCCTGACCGGATCCTGCTTCACCGTCTCGAGCACCCGCACGATGTCGGCGATCCGGTCGAACCGGTCGCCGCCCAAGTGCGCGAGCCCGGCGGATGGAGCGGTCTCCCGGTTCACCTCGCGACGGATCTCCTCGTGGCTCGGCAGCCGCTCCTCGGGCACCCAGCCGCGGGCCACGCGGCGGGCCGCGCGAAACCGCGCCCGCGCCGAATCGCCGCCGCCGGCCACCATCCGGGCCGCCTCCTCCGCGATCCGGCGGCGGAGCTTGTCGTCACCACCGTCGGAGGGCGTCGCCGTCACGGCCGTTTCTCCGGACCCGCCGCCTGCGGCCCGACCGGCCGCCAGCGGATGTTCTTCACCAGTGCCGTCGTCGCGTAGGTGGCGATGCCCAACGGCACCGACGCCCGCACCTCCTCGCGGATCGAGATCCGCCGGCCCTCGAGCGGCTGATCGACGACCTGCTTGTCGTCGATGAAGCACTCGATCCGCTCCGGGGTGACGCGGACGCGGATCGCGTACCACGTGCCCCGCTTGAATTCGTGGAAGCTCGTCGTGTCGTTCCGCGCGGCATCCTGGCCGTCGATGCTCGAAAGACCCACGAGGCCGCCCCCCCAGCCGCCCACGATCAGGCTGCAGGGATCCTCGCCCACCGGAAACGTCAGCCCGCAGAAGAAGTCGCTGCCGTCGGCCCGCTGCGCGTCGACCGCCAGCTCGTAGCCCTGCCGCGGCACGTCGCCCGTCCAGGTGATGCCGCTCATGTCGGCCCCCATGCCGATGCGGATGGCGCCGTTCTCAACCTCCACCTCCCCCTCACCGCCGAAGGCCGTGGGCCGCCAGCCGCCGAGCGCCCTGCCGTCGAACAGCGACCGCCACTCCCCGCCGGCCGCGCCCCGCGTGGCCCCGGCGGCCGTCAGCTCCTTCACGAGCCAGTCGGCACGGTAGACCTTCGTGAGCGCCGCGAGGATTCCGGCGGCGTCGACCGACACGGCGCGGGCCCGCTCGTCGTCGTAGGCCAGGTCGAGCACGAGCGACTCGATGTTGCCGTCGAAGATCAGCCCCACCAGCTCGCCCGCCACGTTGACCACCGGGCTGCCGCTGTTGCCCCCGATGATGTCGGCCGTGGAGATGAAGTTGAACGGCGTCTTCAGGAAGGCCTCGTCTCGCTCGAGTTCCGGCTCGAGCTTTCGCCACCGCTCGGGCAGGTCGAACGGCGGCGCCTCCCGCTTCTCATGCGCCCGGGCGAAGAGGCCGGCATATGTCGTGATCGGCGCGACGCTCCGCCCGCCCTGCTCGTAGCCCTTCACCGTGCCGTAGGCGAGCCGCAGCGTGAACGTGGCGTCGGGATAAACGCCCTCGCCCTCCTCCGCGAAAACGGACTGCGTGATCTCGGCGTGCGCCTGCCGCTTCATCTCGCCCGCCGCCTCGACCACCTTCCGCAGCGACCGCGCCTCCTCGTCGACGATCCGCGCCAGTTCGAGCATCGGATCTTTCGAGGCGGCGACCGCCGCCGTGCCGCCGTCGTAGAGGGCCCGGCGCGTGTCGGCCGGAGCGGCGGCTCCCGGCTCGGCAGCTCGCGTGCCCAGCCCGGTGCCGCGGACGACCTGCGCCGCCCGCTCCCGCGGGGGCAGACCAGCCAGCACCCGCTGCACGAGCGGGTCGTTGGGCCCCAGCGCCGTGGCCAGATACGTGAGCGAGTCAGCCAGCTTCACGGTCTCGAAGGCGTCGTGGATCGGCTCGGCGGAGAAGAGCTGGAACTCGAGCGACTCCCGGTTGGAGTCGCGGTATTCGCGGAGCCGTTCGCCGCTCGGCGTGGCGGCCTCTGCGGCGGCCCGCAGGATCGTTCGCGCGTTCGAGAAATACCGACTGTTGAACCCGACCGCCCCCTCGAGCAGGTTGTGCCGCAGCGCCACCTTCGCGATCTGCTCCTCCGCCTGCTCGATCCGCTCGAACGGCGACACCTGCGGCGAGCCGCCGCCCGCCGGCCGCGACTTCGCCAGCCGCTCGCGCAGCCGCGTCTCTGCCTCCTGCTTCCGCTTCATGAATCGCGGATCGAGCAGCCCGGCCAGAATGCCCTCCCGCGCCTTGCGGCCGTTCTGCACGCCGAAGAGATCCTCCATCGCCTGCCGGCGTTCCTCCGGCCCCTCGTCGCTGTAGGCCCCGAGCATCACCTCGAGCCGGTTGAGCATCGACAGCGCAAACGGACTCTGCCGGTCCCGCATGGCGACGAGCTCGCGCACGGTGCTTGCGCGGTCCGTGTGGCCCGGATGTCCCGAGACGAAGACGAGGTCGCCCGCGGCGACCGGCTGCCTGCTCCACGTGAGATGGTGCGGCACCCGCGCCGGCGCGCCGTTCTCGTAGGCGCGGAAGAAGCAGACGTCGAGGTTGAACCGCGGGAATTCGAAATTATCGGCGTCGCCCCCGAAGAACGCGATCTGCTGCTCGGGGGCGAAGACGAGCCGCACGTCGGTGTATTTCTTCGACCGGTAGAGGTGGTAGAGCCCGCCCTGATGGAGCGTCACCACATCGCTCCGCAGCCCGGTGGCAGCCAGCGACTGCTTTTCGATCTCGGCCATCACCCTGCGGCGGGCGGCGAACGCGGCCGGCGGATCCATCCCCGGCGTCACCGCCGCCTGCACCCGCGCCGTCACGTCCTCGATCGACATGAGCACGTTGAGCTCGAGATCGTGGCACGTGAGCTCGTCGGCCTGCGTGGCCGCAGCGAAGCCGTCGCGGTAGTAGTTGTGGTCGGCGTCGCCGAGCTTCTGCAGGGCGTCGGCCCCGACGTGGTGGTTGGTGAGCACGAGGCCGTCGGGAGAGACGAACGAGCCCGAGCCTCCGGAGTTGAACCGCACCGACGACTGCTGCAGGTGGCCGAGCCATTCGGGCGAGAGCTTCACACCCCCAAGCGCGGCCGCATGGTCCCTGTGGATCCGCTCCAGCGGCGGATGGCTGAAGAGCCACATCCCCTCGTCGGCACGGGCTGCAAGGGCCGCGACGACGGCAGTGAGAGCCAGCACCAGCTCCGCAAGAAAGGCCGGCGGTCGGCGGCGCGTCATCCGCCACTCGCTGCAATCCGTTGGGCCTGCGTCATGGTGAAAAAGTGTCCGCAGCATGCCATGCTCCCACTTCGTTCGGTCGCCACCCACCTGCCGTCCGCCGCACCCCTTCTCGCGGCGGCAGCCACCCGCCCAGGCCGCTCCTGACCGGGCCCTTAGCGTACCGGATAACGCAGTCGCTGCGTCCATCGCCGCGCTGGCCGACCTGTCTTTTCCAGCGCCGCCGCGGCGCGGGTCAGGGGCACCGTGGGGCGACCGGCGGCGGCGGCCTGCCCCGTCCTGATGAACCGAAGCAACGCCTGCCCCGCATACTCTCGCTGGGGTTGGCGTCGTGCCGATGAAGAATCGCAGGCCGCGTCAGGCCGGCTGGGAAAAGGCTCGGCGTGCACAAACCCCATTGCCGTCGGACCTCGACCTCTCGTACACTCTTCGACGTTCGCGGGGGGTTGGCCGGCAGGATGATGTGCCCACCGGTCGGACGACTTTTTACGTCAGGGCGGGGCTTATCCCATCATCAGGTGGAGGTACCCATGGCGTGGCCGCACTTCCTGCCGCGGAGACCGCAGCCCACGCCGCGCAGCCTGCGGCGGAGACGTGATCGCCGGCTGCTGCTCGAGACGCTGGAGCGTCGCCAGCTGCTCGCCTTGGACACGCTGGCGGGCAACGGCCTGTTGGCACAGTATTACGGCGACTCCTCCTTTTCCACGCTCGCGTTCGCCCGGATCGACTCGACGGTCGCTGCCAATTGGCTCGGCGGCTCGCCGGGTGCGTCGCTCGGCAGCGACGCATTTTCCGTCCGTTGGAGCGGCCAGATCGAGGCCAAGTACACCGAAGACTATTCCTTCACCGCGACCACCGACGACGCGGCCCGGCTGTGGGTCAACGGCCAGCTCCTCGTCGACGGCTTCGCGACGGCGGGCTCCGCGAGCAGCCCGGGAACGATCGCGCTGGTCGCCGGCCGCCGCTACGACATCGTGCTGGAATATGCCGAGGCCGAGGGCAACGCTGCGGTCAGCCTCCGCTGGAGCAGCGCGAGCCAGCCGCTGGAGGTGATCCCCGCCACGCAGCTCTTCGCCGCCCAGCGCGGCGGCCTGACCCGCGAGACGTGGACGGGCATCCCCGGCGGCAGGGTCACCGATCTCACATCCGCCGCGGCCTTTCCCGCGACGCCGTCGACCACGGGCACGATCGCCACATCCGAGGCCCCGGCCAACGCCGGCGACGCCTACGGCAGCCGGCTGCGCGGCTTCCTCGCGCCGCCGACGACCGGCACCTATCTGTTCTCGATCGCCGGCGACGACGCGGCGGAGCTGTGGCTCAGCAACGACGCCTCTCCCGAGGGCCGGCGGCGGATCGCCTTCCTCGACTCACCCGGCGGGCCACGCGGCTGGCAGCAATCACCCACGCAACGTTCGGTGCCGCTGCCGCTCGTCGCCGGCCAGTCCTACTTCATCGAGGCGCTGCACAAAGAGTCTGGGGGTGACGATTCGCTGGCCATCGGCTGGATGCGTCCCGGCGCCACCACGTTCGAGCCGATCGCCGGCGAGTACCTCACGCCCGTGCTGCCCCTGGTGAGCATCTATGCCGACACTCCGACCACCGCTGAGGGATCGGCCAGCCCCGCGCGGCTGTCGATCGTGCGCAGCGGCGGCCCGACGACCGCCCCGCTCACCGTCTCCTACGCGCTGCAGGGGCAGGCCGCGAACGGCGTCGACTACGTCGCGCTGCCGGGCACGATCACCATTCCGGCCGGGCAGTCGGCGGTATCCCTCGAGGTGTCGGCGCTGGTCGACGCTCGCGCGGAAGGCGTTGAGGCGGTCGTCGTGGAGCTGAAGCAGGCGGCGGGCTACGACGTCGATCTGCGGGGCAAGCGGACGGCGACGATCTCGGTGCAGGACGATGCCCCCGTGCCGACCGGCGGCACATCGATCCTCGCGGGCTCGGCCAGGTCGAACTTCGTGACCTACGGCGGCAGCTTCTCCACCGTGACGGATGCCACCCTGGGCAGCGTGATTCAGGCCGCCATCACGGCCGTGCCGTCGGCATCCTCAATGGCGCAGATACGCCAGTCGAACGCCGTGGCGGTCACCCGCGGGGACGTGCTCTGGGCCGAGTTCTGGGTCCGCTCGGACACATCCAGCGGCCAGTTCTCCGTGGTCTTCGAAGACGCGGTGTCATACGCGAAGTCGCTCGCCCGCAACATGATGGTCGACACGAACTGGAACAAGGTGCAGATTCCCTTTCAGGTCGCCGCCTCCTATGCGGTAGGCCAGGCGAACTTCAGTCTGCAGCTGGGCTACGCGGTCCAGACGCTGCAGTTCGCCGGAGTGCGCCTCCTCAACTTCGGGCCGTCGCCCGATCTCGTCACGGCCGCCGGCCTCTCCCTCGGCAACAGCGGCAGCACCTACGGCACGCTGCAGTCGGTCAGCGTGGTCGACCAGCCGTTCACGACGGCCTTCAGGCTCACCACCGTGACGAAGCCTCCCGCGAGCTATCAATTCCAGGCGGTCGCGGCGAGTGGCGCGGCGGTCGCCAGTGGCGACACGATGGAGGTGACGTACTGGGCCCGGTCGATCTCGGGAGCCACGCCCCGCATCAGCGTCGTGCTGCAGGATCGATTCGGGTCGTACACCGCCCGCTACTCGACGTCCATCTCTCCATCGTCCACGTGGCGGCAGTATTCGTTTACGGTCGCAGCGTCGCGGGAGTACGCGGTCGGCCAGCTGCAGGTCGCGTTCAACGCCGGCTTCGATCCGCAGGCCGTGGAGATCGGCGGGTTCACCTGGCGTGACGTCTCGCGGGTCGACGTGGGCAACCTGCCCATGCGGGTGCCCTCGACCTCCTACGGGGGGCGGTCGGGTACGGATGCCTGGCGGGCCGCCGCCGACTCCCGCATCGCCGCGAACCGCATGGCCAACCTGACGGTCTCCGTCACCGACGCCAACGGCCGGGCGATCCCGGGGGCCGTGGTCACACTGCGGCAGCAGCGGCACGATTTCCGGTTCGGCACGGCCGTCAGCGCATCCGGCTCCCTGCTCTCAGCCAGCGGCGGCCCCGATGCGCTCGCCTACCAGGCGCTCCTCACACGGCTGTTCAACACCGCCGTCGTCGAGAACTCGATGAAGTGGGTCGAGTCCGACAGGAATCCCCAGCAGGGAATCGACGCCGCGCAATGGATCCTCGATGCGGGGCTGGACCTGCGGGGCCACACCGCCGTCTGGCCCAGCCGCAGCTTCATGCCCGCGGCGGTGTGGTCGCGCTACGACTCCCTGCTGGCCACGGATGGCAAGACGGCCGCGGGCACCTACCTGCGCGACGCCGTCGCCGCCCGCATCATCGCGGCCGCCGACACCTTCGCGGGGATGGCGTACGAGTGGGACGTGGTCAACGAGCCCTACGCCAACCACGACGTCATGGACGTGCTGGGCGATGCCGTCGTCGCCGACTGGTACCAGCTCTTTCGCGAGCACGATCCTGAGGCGCGGCTGGCCCTCAACGACTACTACATCTTCGCCCGCAACGGCGGCGATACAGCGCACCGGGCCAACTTCGAGGCCTGGCTCGACCGCCTGACCGCTCGGTCGCTGGTGGACGTCATCGGCGAACAGAGCCACTACACCGAGAACGTCCTCACCGACATCACCACGCTCGGGACCCTGATCCAGTATTACCACGACCGGTATTCGCTGCCGGTCGCGATCACCGAGTTCGATCTCGACACGACCGACGAGCAGCTGCAGGCGGATTACCTGCGCGACTACATGACGATGGTGTTCAGCCAGCCGGGCACCGACGAATTCCTGCAATGGGGATTCTGGGCCGGGACGAACTATCAGCCCGATGCGCGGCTCTACCGCGCCGACTTCAGCATCAAGCCGAGCGGCCAGGCCTACGAGGATCTCGTGTTCGGGGATTGGTGGACCGACGTCCGCGGGACGACCTTCGACGGCAGCTACACGGCGCGGGCGTTCAGCGGATCCTACGAGGTCTCGGTGAGGTTCGCCGGCCAGACCTACACGACGGCGACCACGGTGGGCGATCCGTCCCAGACGCTCGCCGTGCGGTTCGCGGACGTGGTGATTCCGCCGCCGGCGGCCCCGGTCCTGGCGCTCGGTGCCGGAGTCGGTATCGCCCCCGGCGGCGGGGCGACACGGAGCGAGGCCCGGCAGCCGTCCGGTGCCGTCACGGTCGTGGGCGCTCCGGGCGCCGCGATCACCGTGACATTCGCCGGCGTCGGCGGCAGCGTGGTCCGCAACCTCGTCGGCGACGGCACCGAGCAGGCGATCGCCTGCACCGTCACCGAACTCGACTCGCTCGGCGACGGGCTCGTCGTCGTATCGGCCACGCAGTCCCTCCTTCCCGACAACCCGAGCCCGGCGGCGACGGTGTCGTTCACGCTCGACTCAGTCGCGCCGGCCGCCCCGGCGGTCGTCGCCGGATCGGGCATCGGCAGCCTCGTCAACGGCAGTCAGGCCGGACAGGGCGGCGGCGTCGTGCTGGTGACGGGAGAGGCCGCCGGCACGATCGCGGTGCAGTTCGTCGGGCCGTTCGGAACCGTCGGCAAGACGCTCACCGCCTCCGGTGCGGCGCAGGGCGTCGTGCTCACCCCCGGCGAGATCGCCCAACTTGGCGACGGTCGGGTGACCGTCACTGCCCGGCAGACCGACCCGGCCGGCAACCCCGGCGCGACCAGCGGCCAGTTCCAGTTCACGCTCGACGCGGCGGTTCCGTCGGCCCCGCTGCTGACGCTCAACGCCGGCGTCGCGAACGGCGTCACCGCCGCCGAGGCCACACAGGCCTCCGGGGTTGTCACCGTCGCCGGTGAGCGCCTCGCCTCGATCGTCGTCAGTTTCACGCGGGAATCCAATACGGTCACCAAGACTCTCACGGGAAAGGGCGGCCCGCAGGCGGTCGTCCTCGCCGCCGGTGATCTCACGACGCTTGGCGACGGGGTCGTCACCGTCTCCGCAATCCAAATGGACGCTGCCCGCAACCAGAGCCAGCCCACCCTGACCACGTTCACGCTCGACACGGTCGTTCCCGCAACGCCCTCGCTGACTCCGGGTGACGGCGTGGGCCTGGCCCCCGCGGGCGGCGTCACCCTCGCGGAGGCCACCCAGGCCTCCGGGGTCGTCACCGTCGCCGGCGAGAGCCTCGCCTCGATCCTGGTCAGGTTCACCCGCGGCAGCGGATCGCTGACCAAGACGCTGACGGGAACCGGCGCGGCACAGCCGGTCGTTCTCACCGGCGGAGAGGTGGCCGCGCTTGGCAACGGGCTCGTCACCGTCTCGGCCACCCAGACGGATCCCTCCGGCAACCAGACCACGGCGGCCAGCCAGATGCAGTTCACGCTCGACACGGCGCCGCCGTCAGCGCCAGTCGTGACGCTTGGCACGGGCATCGCCAACGGCGCCACCGCCTCCGAGGCCACCCAGGCCTCGGGAGTCGTCACCGTGAAGGGCGAGAGCCTCGCGGCGATCACGGTCACCTTCGTCAACGGCCCGCGGTCCGTCACCAAAAGCCTCACCGGCACCGGCGCTTCCCAGGCGGTGTTGCTCACACCCGAGCATCTGACGGCGCTCGGCGACGGATTGGTGACAGTTTCCGCCGTCCTGGCGGACCGCGCCGGCAATCCGGGCCCGGCGGGCAATCAGGTCCAGTTTGTGCTCGACACCACCGCTCCGGCGGCGCCCAACCTGATGCTCGGCGACGGCGTCGCCAACGGCGCCAGCGCCGCCGAGTCCAAGCAGCCCGCCGGCGTCGTCGTCGTCAGCGGGGAGCCCCGCGCCGTGATCGTCGTCACCTTCTCCCGTGGCACCGCCACGGTGACCAAGACGCTCACAGGCACGGGCGCGGCGCAGCAGGTTGCCCTCTCCTCTAAAGACGCCGCCACACTCGGCAATGGCGTCGTGACAGTCTCGGCCCGCCAGACCGATCTCGTGGGGTATCAGAGCCCGTCCGGCCCCCAGCTCCCGTTCACGCTCGACACCACTGCGCCCGCCACCCCGACGCTCACGCTCGGCGCGGGCATCGCGAGCGGCGCCACCGCCGCGGAGGCCACGCAGGCTTCCGGCGCGGTCACCGTCAAGGGTGAGAGCCTCGCCTCGATAGCGGTCACCTTCACGCGCGCAACCAACACGGTCACCAAAACCCTCGTCGGAACCGGCTCCGAGCAGGCGGTGGTCCTCGCTGTCGGCGACCTCGCCAGCCTCGGCGACGGCCCCGTCGTCGTCTCGGCCGTCCAGACCGATGTGGCCGGCAATCTGAGCCCGTCCGCCACCGCGGCTCGGTTCACGCTCGACACGGGCGTGCCGACTGCGCCCGTCCTGGCGATCGGCTCCGGCATCGCCAACGGGGCCACTGCCGCGGAAGCCACGCAGAACACGGGCGTCGTCACCGTCACCGGCGAAAGCCTCGCGACGATCGTCGTGCGATTCACCCGCGGCGCCGCCAGTGTCACCAAGACCCTCACCGGGAAAGGCACTGCACAGGCGGTCGTGCTGAGTACCGCCGACCTCGCGACCCTCGGCGACGGACTCGTCGCCGTTTCCGCCAGCCAGACGGATCCGTCCGGCAACCAGAGCGAGGCGGCTGCCGCGGTCGCATTCACGCTCGACCGGGTTCTCCCCGTGGTGACGCGGCTGAGTTCTCCGACGGCCGACGGCGTGTATGGCATCGGCGCAACCGTCGTGGTGGAGGCGACGCTCGCCGAGCCGGTACAGGCGGGTGGCGCGATCAAGGCGAAGCTCGGCACCGGCGGGTTCGTCACGCTCACCGCCCTGAGTGAGGGAACCCTGCTCTCCGGCACCTACACGGTCAGCCCCGGCGAGATGTCCACGGACCTCGACATCGTCTCCTACCAGTTGATCCCAGCCACGCCGGTCGTCGACGTGGCCGGCAACAAGATGACATCCCAGTCGTTGCCGCCCCTGTCCGACCGCCTGGCAACTCTCAGCAGCATCGTCATCTCGGCAGGGATCTCCGCCTCGACGACGGAGACGGGGTTCAGTTCCGACCCCACCCGCGTCTTCGACAGGAACGCCACGGTGCTGTCGATCCCGATCACGTTCAACACTCCGGTCACCGGCGTGACTCTCATGTCCTTCCGCCTCCTGCTCAACGGCCGCGCGGCGTCCCTGACCGGGGCGACGCTCGCCGGCAGCGGGGCCACCTGGACGCTGACGCTCCCCGCAGCCCGCACCGCGTCGACGGGCATCTACTCGCTCCAGATCCAGCCGAACGGCATCCGGGCCGTCGCCAACAACGCCGCCATGGCCATGGCCTCCACGATCTCCTGGGGGAACGGGCAGAGCGTCGGCGTTGCGACGACCGTGGCCCGGGCCTTCGCCGGTTTCTGACCCAGTTCATGGCATCGGCAGGGCGACGCCCGCTCCGCCGCGTTACTGTCCGCACGGGTCACAGTTCGCCGCAGGCCTCCATCCGCTGCGTCTTCGGGGCAGACCAGCTCGCCTTCTCGATGATCACGAGCCGCAGCGACCGATCCGGCACCAGCCCGCAGATCATGCGGAAGACGGCCCGGAAGATCCGCGCTTCAGGATAGGCGCCGCCGTTGAATTCCTGCCTTGCCCAGGCGTTCACGTCGAGCAGCGCCCCCGCGCCCTGCAGCGTCGCGTGCGCGGCTACCTCGGGCGGCAGCCGCCCCACCGCGTCGGCGGGCAGGACGATCGCGGCCGTGGTGACGTTGCCCGTGTAGACGTTGAACGACATCGCCGAGTCCCAGCGGTTCACGTTGTTGAGCACCGGGGCGATGCCGACGAGCGCCACGGCCAGCATCTGCGGCAGGCTGCACCGCCATGGCGCTGCGAACATCGTTTGGAACGAAAATGGCGGCGCGTCGTAAAAGAGCACGCATGCGAACGCCGCCGTCGCCAGGCTCCACATCCACGCGGCGTCGTTCCAGTTGCCCCGGATCGGCCCGATGCACACGAAGATGATCGCGTGCATCACGAGCGCCTCGCCGAGGGCGAACGCCCGACACCGCCGCGTGAGCAGCCCGACGCCGATCATCACCTCGCCGATCGCGGCCGCCACCGCCAGCGCCGGCACGCATGGCGCAGCCACCGGCACGAGGTCGGTGAGCGGCTGGATGAACCAGGGAAACTCCTCGTGGAAGAAGTGCGGCGTGAGCTTCTGGATGCCCCCCCAGAAATAGACGGCAGCCACGACGAACCGCATTCCCGCGAGCAGCCGCTGCGACTCCCCCTCGCCGCCGTCGGGTCGCCAGGAGAGCAACAGCAGGAAGAGGATGAAAAACTCGTAGAACGACGGCCAGAGTCGGCTCTGGTCCTGCGCGAAGAGTGCGGAGAGCATGACCACGACCGCGACAATGAGCGGCGTGGCGCGGGGCCACACGACGATGCCCGCCAGCAGGCCGACGACCGCGGCCAGCGCGAGATGGTCGAACGGCGAGGGCAGCGGCGGCAGGAGGCCGAAGAGCGGCACGAGCGGATAGAGCCGGCTCGAGATCCAGAGCTTCCACGACAGGCCGAGGCAGAGCAGAAACGCCGCCGCGAGCAGCCGCACGGCGACCGTCAGCCGCTTTTCCTCGGTCGCGAAGATCGTCATGGGTTCACGAACCACGCGGCTGGCGTCGAGTGCATTCAAGTTATGTGGGGCGTTCCGGCAGGGAGCGATCGCCGCCGGGCCGGCAGAAGTCTCCTCGCGGGATGATTTCGCGCGACCGTCTCTTACGCTGCATGCGTCTTGGACATGCGAAATCCTCCAAGCTCGTCGAGCTTCCGCCGATCCCGGCTTGCCGTTTTCCCACTTCACCGGGTCGTCGCTCAAGCGAGATCAAGTGCGCCCTAGCGGCCATCCGGGGCCCGCGCGAGCTCCACACAGACGAGCCGATCGGCGCCGCGGACGAAAAGCAGGCCGTGCGACAGGATCGGCGCCGCCCAGGCGGGATAGCGGAGCAGTCCGCGGCGGCCGTCGGGCCCGCCCGCCTGCTCGGCCTCCAGCGGGATCTCGCCGACCGACTGATAGGCGTCGGGGTTCGCGCGGAAGACGAACAAGCCCCCCGCCTCGGTCAGGCAGAAGAAGTGGCCGTCGACCAGGAGCAGGCTCGTGCGGCCGAGGCCGGGCTGCGACCACTTCAGGTCGCCGGTCTTCCAGTCGATGCACCGCAGCTCCGCCCCCTCCGTGTGCCGGCCGCTGCAGGCATAGACGTGGCCGCGGTGATGGATCGGCGTGCTCCAGTGCGTCTGCAGGATCTTGCGCCGCTGCTTGGGGTCGTCGCTCCACACGACCTCGCTCCCGCCGGGCTTCACCCGCAGGAGCGCCGCCCCCGGCCCGTAGGTCTCGCTGATGAGCACCTCGTCCCCGACGACGACGGGATTGCTGGCGTTGACGCTCTCGAGGATCGTGGCCCGCCACGGAAAGTGAAAGTCCTGCCGTCCGGTGGCCGGCTCGAAGCCGATCAGGCCGCCGCGGGCGAACATGAAACCCCATCGGCGGCCGGCGATGGTGGCGAGCATCGGGCTCGCATAGCTGGCCAGTTCGTCGCTGAACTGATACCGCACCTCGCCGGTGCGCTTGTCGAAGGCGACCACGCCCGAATCGGCTCCCTTGACGCGGTCGAGCCGGCCGGGTGGCACATCCTTGCTCGCGGCGGGCGAGCCGCCGATGCTGGCGATCAGCAGGTCGCCCTCGATGACGGGCGTGCTACCGACGCCGAAGAAGTTCTGGATGACGCCGAAGCGGGCCGTGGTGTCGAGCTTCCAGACGACCGTGCCGTCGACGGTCCTCAGGCAGTGGAGCATCCCCTCGGCGCCGAAGATGTAGACGCGATCGTCGTCGATCACCGGGCAGCACCGCGGCCCGTTGCCGTAGCCGTAGAGATCCTCGTAGTCGGTGGGATACTCGAACGACCAGAGCGGCTCGCCGGTCTCGGCCCGCATGCACTCGAGCCGATTGAGCCGGCCGCGGGCCGAGAACTGGAACAGCCGGCCGCGGCTGATCGACGGCATGGCGTAGCCAGAGTCGAGCGGCCGCTGCCAGAGGATCTTCGCCCCGCGCAGCCCGCTGTCGGTGAAGAAGCCGGTTTCAGGACTCGTGCCATCCCCCGCCGGCCCCAGGAAGCAGGGCCAGTCGACGCCGGCCGTCCGCTGCCACAGGCTGGGCACCTCGGCCGCCGGCGTCGGGTCCGCGACCGCCGCCCATACCACCACACACGACGCCGCCCACGCCACTGACTGGAGCAGGAATCGCACGACGGTGAACTCCCCTGGGACTGCCGGCGTGGTGGTGCTCAGAAACGACAGGGACTCGACCTTATCGTGCCGCAGCCGCTGCCAGATCAAGCCTCTGTCCTGGAACTCGCTGGCCTTGATCTCTCTGCTCTTGAACTCGCTGCCCCGGAACTCTGAACACCGGAACTCTGAACCCCGGAACTCTGTGCTCTAGAACTCTGTGTCGCTCTGGAGTCTCACGTCTCGCAGGCCATCTGCCCGGTGCGCGAACTCTAGCCCTGCCTCGCGAAACCCGTCAAGCACGCCGCGACCACGGCTGCCACGGTGCGCGGAGTAAAACTTCGAGGGGAGTGCAGGTCCGAGGGATAGATTGCCACGTTATCGCCGGAGAGCGGTCGCGGACACGGCCATGAAATCCATGAAGACAGCCACAGCGACAACCACGTGGACCGCGACGAAGCCTTCCCATGCCTCCGGCGGCAGTGCCATGGCACTCCTCCTTGGCGGGCTCGCCCTCGTCGAACAGCAGTTCGGCTTTGCCGCCGGCCTGCGGGCTTGGCGGAAGCGGCGGTCAGGCGGTTGCCTGACCGCCCGCACCACAACCCTCGAGGCGGGGCGTCGTCCGCTCGCGGTCCAACTGCCTCTCCACCGTTCGTCCCGCGCTCCGGCTGGCGAAGATTTTTCAGGCGGATGGCGTCGGCATCGGCGAATGCCTCCGCCGCGAGCTGAGCTGCTCGGCCTCACGGCAGCGATCGCCGACCATTGACACAGCAACTATACGCACGTACAGTAATGGCACGCGCGGCTTCCGGCATGCCGCGGCCGGCGTCAGGAAAGCCAATCGCGCACGGGAGACCCTTCGCCATGCTTGCCCGCCTGCAGACGTTTTCGCTCCTGGGCATCGACGCGGTACCGGTGGACGTGGAGGTCGACGTCTCGACCGGCGCCCTCCCCTCGACCGTGCTCGTCGGCCTGCCCGACCCCGCGATCCGCGAGAGCACCCACCGCGTCGCCCGCGCGATGGTCAACTCCGGCTTCAACCGGCCCAACGACCGGATCGTGATAAACCTCGCTCCGGCCGAGATGCCGAAGCAGGCGGCAACATTCGACCTGCCGATCACGCTGGGCATCCTCGCCGGCAGCGGGCAGTTTTCCGCGCAGCGGTTCGAAGACTACGCGGTCGTCGGTGAACTCTCGCTCGAGGGCTCGACGCGGCCCACCCGCGGCGCGCTCTCGGCGGCGATCTCCGTGGCGCGCGGGCGAAAGCTGCGCGGCCTCGTCGTGCCGACGGCCAACGCGACCGAGGCCGCCGTCGTCGAGGAGATCGAGGTGATACCCGTCGATTCTCTGCACGAGGCGGTGCGATTTTTCGCCGGCGAGCTCGACATCCCCCGCTCACCGCCCCGCGTGACCGAGTGGTTCGACCGGTTCGCCGCCTACGACGTCGACTTCGCCGACGTCCGTGGCCAGGAGGCCGCCAAGCGGGCCCTCTGCGTCGCCGCGGCTGGCGGTCACAACTGCGTCATGCTTGGGCCGCCAGGCGGCGGCAAGACGATGCTGGCGAAGAGGATCCCCACGATCCTGCCGCAGCTGTCGGCAGCCGAGTCGATCGAGACCACGCGGATCTACAGCGCGCTGGGCCTGCTCTCGACGGGCCAGCCGCTCGTGGCCACCCGGCCCTTCCGCGCACCGCACCACACGATCAGCGAGGCCGGCCTCATCGGCGGGCGGTCGGTGCCGATGCCGGGCGAGATCAGTCTCGCCCACAACGGCGTCCTCTTCCTCGACGAGCTGCCGGAGTTCAACCGCCGCACGCTCGAGGTGCTGAGGCAGCCGCTCGAAGACGGATTCGTCTCGATCAGCCGCGCGAAGGGGAGCACGCGGTTTCCCGCCGACTTCATGCTCGTGGCGGCGCTCAACCCCTGCCCCTGCGGCTACCGGGGCGATCCGCGACGCGACTGCCAGTGCACGACGCCGCAGGTCGAACGCTACATGGGCAAGATCTCCGGGCCGCTTCTCGACCGGATCGACATCCACCTCGAAGTGCCTGCCGTTCCGTTCCGCGAGCTCTCCGCCTCCCGCGCCGGCACATCGAGCAGCCAGATCCGCGAGGCGGTGCTCGCCGCACGGCTGCGGCAGGCCGACCGGTTCGCCGGCCTGTCAGTACGGTCCAACGCCCGAATGACGAGCCGGCAGATCCGCGAGTTCTGCCCGCTCGAACCCGCAGCTGCGGAACTCGTGCGGGCGGCGGTCTCCGACCTGGGACTCTCGGCCCGCGCCCATGACAAGGTGCTGCGGGTGGCGCGGACGATCGCCGACCTCGACGCCTCCGAGTCGATCGGCTGCGCACATGTGAGCGAGGCGATCAACTACCGGGTGCTCGACCGCGGCCTGTGGACGTGACCGCCGGGCGTCGGCGGTCGTCGGCAGAGGATGTGCCCACGAGCGGAGCCGCAATTTGAGCGGCCCTCCGCTCTCGACAGCCGCCGAAGCCGTCTGCGACACTTTTTTCATGGACAGCTCATCCTCATCCACTGCCAGCGGGCCGCCGCCCGGTAGGGGCGGCCTGCGCCGCCGGCTCGTCACGATGGCGATCGCGCTCGCTGCCGCCTCGAGCCTTGCGTTCGCGTTCGACCTCGATGTGGCCCGCTGGTGCAAGGCCGGCCACCTCCCGGGCGAACTGAAGCGGTTTCTCAACTTCGCTGAGGTGTTCGCCCACGGGATGGGTGTGGCGGTGATCCTGCTGGCCGCCGTCGCCCTCGACCCCTCGCTGTCCGCGAGAGACCCGGCCACGGGCCGCACGGCGGCGTTCGGCCGCCTCGGGCCGAGCGGCGACTGCTGGCGGATGATAGCGGCCGCGATCGCCGGCGGTCTTATGGTCGACATCATCAAGGCGGTCGTCGATCGGGTGCGGCCGCGAGCGGCCGACCTCACGGCCGTGGCCTCCGCGATCGCCACGTTCGGCACCGCGGCCGCGACGCGGCTCACCAGCCACAGCGACGTCAACAGCTTTCCATCCGGGCATGCCGCGATGGCGGCCGGCCTGGCTGCGGCGCTGTCGTGGAAGTATCCGCGGGCGGCCTGGCTCTTCGCCGCGCTGGCGGTCGCGGCCGCTGCGCAGCGGGTGGCCACGTCGGCGCACTACCCAAGCGACGTGCTCCTGGGTGCGGCGCTCGGCCTTGCCGGTGCGGCGGTGTTTCTCGGCGCGTCGCCCGATCGGCCGCGACCGACTGCATGAGCGTTGCGTAAAATCGTCGGTGAATTTGCCGGTCGCTTTCGATTCGTGATATCCTGCGGCGTATGAGCGGCACGGGCGATGATCTCGTGACCTGCGAGCCTCGAGCCGGAGGCCGCCCACGACCGCCGGAATCCCCCGAGACTCACGCATGCCCGCCCCCAGGAAAGCCCGTAAGACCGCCGCCGCCCGGGAGACCGCCGCAGGGGAGGCCGCAGCCCGCACCGCCCCGCGGGCCGCAGCAGCCGGCGGCGCCGGCAAGCGGGTGCTGCTCGTGGACGACGACACCGAGATCGTGGAGTCGATGCGGGCCGTGCTCGAGTCGCGTGGCTACGAGATCTTGGTCGCCCGCGACGGCAATCAGGGCCTCGCCATGGCGGAATCCGAGGAGCCAGACCTCGTCGTGCTCGACATGATGATGCCCAAGCGGAGCGGCTTTCTCGTGCTCGAGAAGCTCCGTCGCAGCCGCCCCGTGCCCATGCGCGTGATCATGATCACCGCCAACGAGGGCAGCCGGCACAAGGCGTATGCGGAGATGCTCGGCGTGGACGACTACATCCGCAAGCCGTTCGCGATGGACAGGCTGCTCGCGAGCATCGACCGGCTTCTTTCCTGATCGCGCCTGATCTTGCCTGATCGCGCCTGACGCCGCGCCGCTCACGCGCGGTCTTGCAGGGATCCATCACGCCTGCGTCGTGCGACTCGACGGTGGTTTGGCAAGCCCAGTCTCGCCGCGGCAAAACAGGCCGTTTGGGGCGTCGATTCCTGCGATTGACCCGTTCGGCGAACGCTCCTACATTCCGACGGTGTCCTCGAATCGTACCGCCGGAAACACGCCGACCGTGACTCCCACAGCATTCCCGCCGGCATTTCCTCAGGGCTCGCACGACGACCTGAAGGAGCGGGTTCGGGATGCGATCGATATCGTCGATCTGGTGGGCTCATACCTGTCGCTGCGGCGGCAGGGCAAGGCCATGGTCGGGCTGTGCCCGTGGCACGAGGACTCCCGTCCCAGCTTCCACGTCAACCCGGAGCGCCAGACCTTCCGCTGCTGGGTGTGCAACATCGGCGGCGACGCGTTCAGCTTCCTGATGAAGATGGAGCGGCTGGAGTTCCGCGAGGCGCTCGAGCAGCTCGCGCAGCGGGCCGGCATCGACCTGCCCCGTGGGCGGGGCGGCATGCCGACCGACGAGAAGGCGGCGATGCTCGCCACGCTGGCCTGGGCCGCCGACCGCTTCCACGCCTGCCTCACGTCGGCCCCGGAGGCCGGCCCCGCCCGCGACTACCTCGCCTCGCGCGGCCTCGACAAGACGACCCTCGAGCGATTCCGTCTCGGCTTCGCCCCCGCCTCGTGGGACTGGCTGCTCCGGCAGGCTGCGGCGGCCGGCATGTCGTCGGCGATCCTGGCGCGGACCGGCCTGGCCGTGGAGCGGCAGGACCGCTCGGGTCATTACGACCGCTTCCGAGACCGCCTGATGTTTCCGATCCTCGACCCGCAGTCGCGGTGCGTGGCCTTCGGCGGCCGCGTCCTGCCCGGCGCCGCGGCCGATTCCGCAAAGTACATCAATTCACCGGAAACGCCGCTCTTTTCGAAGAGCTCGATGCTGTACGGCCTCGACACCGCCCGGGAGGCGATGGGCCGATCGCGGCGGGCGGTCGTCGTCGAGGGCTACACCGACTGCCTCGCGGCGCGACAGGCGGGCATCGACGACGTGGTGGCGGTGCTGGGCACGGCGCTGGGAGAGCGGCATGCCAAGCTGCTGCGCCGCTACGCCGACCGCATCGTGCTGGTGCTCGACGGCGATGACGCCGGCCGCCGCCGTGCCGACGAGATCCTCGACGTCATCCTCGCCGAGCCGATCGACGTGCGGATCGCACGGCTGCCGTCGGGCGTCGACCCCTGCGAGTTCGTCCTCGACAACGGCCGCGACGCGTTCGAGGCCCTCGTCTCGTCGGCCTGCGACCCGCTCGACTACCGGCTCGACGAGATCGTCGCCCGGCTGCCTCCGGATGCGGGAGACGACGCCGCCCTGGCCGGTGTCGAGAGCGTTCTCAAGGCGCTGGCCACCGCGTCGACGACCGCCGCCGCCCCGTCGGAGGGTCGGCTGCGCGAGGATCAGGTCATGGGACGGCTGTCGCGACGATTCGGGCTGTCGCGTGAGGCCCTCCGCTCCCGTCTCGCCGCGCTGCGGAAACAGTCGGCCGGCGCTGGCCGCGGCCGCGACGCCGGGACCGCGCCGGCGAGCCTGCCCCGGCTCTCCGCCTGGGACCGCGAGGTGATCGAGGTGCTCGTCGGGGTGCCCGAGGGTGCGGGCCTCATCGTCCGCGAGGTGGAATCCTCCGAGCTCGAGAGCTCGGAGGGCCGGGTCGTCCTGGAAGCGGCCCGCCGGCTGCACGCCGACGGGCGGCCCGTCGCCCTTTCAGGCCTGCTCCTCGAGATCGCCGATCCCGTCGTCCAGAGCCTGCTCGTCGCTGTCGACGAGTCGAGCGCCGGCCGCACCACGGTCGACGGCCGCGAACGCATGGACCACCTGCGCGACGCCCTGCGACGCCGCTCCGCCGAGCGGCAGGCGCACCGCAGCGCACGCACACTGAAAACCTCCCAGCTGGATCCCGGCTCGGAGGCGGCTCTTCTGGAGCAGCTCGTCGCCCAACGGCGGGCCGCTCAGGGCATGACTGATCCCAAGGATGGGTGAGGGTGCCCGTCTCGTCGCTGCAATCGGCCGTCCGGAAGCACTGCCTCCGGCCGGTCGGGGGGCGGTGCGCGAGGTGACGGTACGATCGTGAAGGAGAACCACCCGATGCGTCGATCCGCGACCGCCCGGCCGATGTCCCAGCCCAAGCCATCCAACCGCGACCCGCAGCCGGCGTCGTCGTCCGGCGACGATGCGCCGTCGACCCGTGACGGGCAGGTTTCGTCGTCGACCCGCGAAGACCGGGCCGATGCCGTTGCCGCCAGCGGGCCGTCGGCCGCCGGCCACGCCGACGCCGACCTCGCAGCCCTGATCGCCACCGGCCGGAAGCTCGGGTATCTGACGTTCGACCAGGTCAACTCCTACCTGCCCGACGAGGCCGTCGACCCGGAAAAGATCGACGCGCTCCTGGTGGCCCTCGAGGAACAGGGGATCGAGCTCGTCGACGTAGCTCCCACCGTCGACGACGCCGGGCCCCGCGAGCCGGCCCGGGCGGCAGCATCGCGGCCCGGCCAGCCCCGCCGCGACGAGGCGATCACCACGCCGCCGGCGAATGCGGGCAACGACCCGATCCGGATGTACCTGGCGCAGATGGCCGAGATCCCGCTGCTGACACGCGCGGAGGAGATCTCGCTCGCCAAGCGGATCGAAGTCACGCGGAAGCGGTTTCGCCGCGCGATCCTCGGCTGCTCCTACTCGATGCAGGCGACGGTCGAGACGCTCCGCCGGGTGCACGAGGGGAAGCTCCCGTTCGACAGGACGATCAAGGTGTCGCTCACGGAGCGGCTCACCAAGGAGCAGATCCAGGCGCGGATGCCGCACAACCTGCAGACGCTCGAGCACCTCATCGAGCAGGGCAAGGCCGACTTCCGCCTCCTCATCAGCCGCCGCACGGATCCCGCCGACGCGCGGGCGGCGCGGGCTCGCTTCCGCCGCTCCCGCGGCAAGTCGCTGGCGCTCGTCGAGGAGCTGAGCCTGCGGACGCGGCGCGTGCAGCCGCTGGTCAAGGTGCTCCGCGGCATGTCGGCCCGGATGGACGGCCTGCAGCGCGACCTCCGGCTCATGGAGGCCGGCCACATGGCGACCGACGAACGGGCCGACAGGCGGAAGGAGCTCCGCGACCTCATGCTCACGACGCTGGAGAGCCCGCGGTCGCTGCGGCGGCGGGTGGACGCGCTCGGCCGATTGAAGGAGGAGTACGAGGCCGCCAAGCGGAACCTCTCCGCGGCCAACCTGCGGCTCGTGGTCTCGATCGCGAAGAAGTACCGCAACCGCGGCCTGAGCTTCCTCGACCTCATCCAGGAGGGCAACACGGGGCTCATGCGGGCCGTCGACAAGTACGAGTACCGTCGCGGCTTCAAGTTTTCGACCTACGCCACATGGTGGATCCGCCAGGCGATCACGCGGGCCATCGCCGACCAGGCCCGGACGATCCGCATTCCGGTCCACATGATCGACGTGCTCTCGAAGCTGCGCACCACGGCGAAGAAGCTGCTGCACGAGCTGGGCCGCGAGCCTGCGGCGGAGGAGATCGCGCAGGCGGCCGGCGTGCCGCTCGAGGAGGCGCGGCGTGTGCTCGACATGGGACGTCAGCCGATGAGCCTCGACCGCCCCGTCGGAGAGAGCGAGGACGCGAGCTTCAGCGAGTTCGTCGAGGATGTCGCGACGGTGAGCCCCACGCATTCCGCCACGCACGGGCTGCTCAAGGACCGCCTCGATTCGCTGCTCAAGACGCTCACGTATCGCGAGCGTGAGATCATCCGCCTGCGGTACGGCCTCACCGACGGCTACACCTACACGCTGGAAGAGGTCGGCCGCATCTTCCGCGTCACGCGGGAGCGCGTGCGGCAGATCGAGGCGAAGGCGGTGAAGAAGCTGCAGCATCCGGTGCGGTCGCGGCAGCTCGAGACGTTCCTCGAGGGCATGCCGGGCTGACGCCCGCCCGACGGACCATGCGAACGGCGGGCCGGCTGCTTTTCGCGGCCGGCCCGCTGCTTTTCGCCCCGCAATCTGGTACCCTTGAGGTCGGGCGGATCGTCCCGCCGCGGAGTCCCGTGCCCGTCATGTCCAGCGATGTCGTCACCGAAACCCTGCGAACGCTGCACCGCATCCTGCGGCAGTTGGCGGACCTGCGTGGACGCATCGCGGCCGGCCCGCGGCAGGTGGCGGCCCACGCCGCCCGGCTGGAGGCTGCTGAGGCCGCCAAAACCGGGGTGCAGGACGACGTGAAGAAGGCGAAGGTGGCCGCGGATCAAAAGCAGCTGCAGCTGAAGTCTGCGGAAGCCAAGATCCACGACCTGGAGGCGAAGCTCAACGCCTGCAAGACAAACCGGGAATACCAGACGCTCACCGAGCAGATCGCCGCCGACCGCATGGCCACCAAGGTGCTGGAGGACGAGATCCTCGAGGCGCTCGACCGCATCGACGCGGTGCGGAAGACGCTGCCCACGACCGAGACCGCCGTCGAGGCCGCCCGCACCCAGCTGGCACAGACGAAGTCGCGCGTCGCCTCCGAGGCGACGTCGCTCGAGGGCGAGGTGCAGCGGCTCAGCGTCGAACTCGAGTCCGCCGAGCGGGATCTGCCCGCCGACGCCCGGACACTCTACGATCGCATCGTCAAGCAGAAGGGGGACGAGGGGCTCGCCCCGCTCGATGGCGAGAGCTGCGGGGGCTGTTTCCACCAGGTGACGGGAAACATGCACTCCAACCTGCTCATGGGCCGCGTGGTGGTCTGCCGCACATGCGGCAGGCTGCTCTACGTGCCCGAGACACAGGCGCCGGGCTGAGGCCCCGCCCGTCGTGATCAGTTCACGGCACTATCCCGAGGGAGAACCAATGTCCGACCGCATCCCCATGACCCGCGCCGGCTACGACAAGCTCAAGGCCGAGGCCGACCACCTCGAGACGGTGGAGATGCCCAAGCTCGCCCAACGCGTGGCTGCGGCCCGCAGCGAGGGTGACCTGAGCGAGAACGCCGAGTACCACGGGGCTCGCGAAAGCCAGGGGATGATGCAGGCGAAGATCAACGTGCTGCGCGACAAACTGGCCCGGGCGGTGATCGTCGAGCGGGCCAAGGAGGCGGGCAACGAGGTGGTCTTCGGGGCGACCGTGGTCGTCGTCGACCTGCAGTTCGGCGACGAGGAGATCTTCGTGCTCGTGGGCGCTGGCGAGGAGGACTACGACGCCGGCCGGATCAACGTCGCCAGTCCGCTGGCCCAGGGGCTCCTTGGCCGCCGGGTCGGCGAGAAGGTCTCGATCGACGTGCCCGCCGGCACGATGAAGTTCGAGATCCGCGAGGTCCGATTCGACGACTGACGCGGCCCCTGCATCGCCGCCGTCGACCGAGCGCTGGCACCCCTCGCGGCCCCGTCGCTAGGATGCTGGGAGCGTCCGCAGGGTGATGATCCGGACGCGATCGGGCAGTGGATTCCATGCGCGCCAGCCCCGACTTCGACGTCCGCACCATCGTCCCGCTCGGCCGCTGCGAGGTCTACCGCGGCCAGGTGTTCCACGCCGGCCATCTCTGGGAGGGCCACAGCGACGGCCGCGTCGAGGACTACCGGCTCGATGTCCATGCCGCCGATGGCTCGCGCCTGGTCGCCTCGGCACGCGTGCCACACACGCTCGAGTTCCTCTATCCGTTCGGCCCCGACGGCATCCTGGTCGTCGGCAAGCACCACACCGGCCGACGGGGCTGGAGGACCTACCACTCGGTGGCCCGGCTCCGCCATGGCCGCCTCACCGTCCGCACCCGCACCATGCCCGAGCACCTGCAGGTCGAGCAGTTCGGCGGCCGGCCGGGTGCCATGTATTTCAACGAGACGGGCAGCCGGAGGGTGTTTCGCTGGAACGGCATCCGCGCGGTGCCATTCGAGCACGACATCCTCATGCCCGGCACCATCCTCGTCCTGCCCGGCTGCCTCTTCGTGCTGGAGCGGACTCGGATCTATCCGGGCGTCGAGAACGTTGTGCGGATCGACCTCGCGAGCGGCCGGGTCGAGCGGACGTTCCCGGCGCCCCGGCAGCGGCTGGCCACGCTCGTCGATCTCGACGGATTCAACTGGATCGCGGCGGTGGAGAGCTGGGCCGACCAGGTGCTGCTCATCGACAAGCGGACCAACTCGCTGGCGGCCGTGCTGCCGGCGGACGGCACCCCGGTCGACGCCACCCAGGTGGGCCGCCATCTGCTTGTCGTGAGTCGTGATCCGAAGCGGCTGCGGTTCTTCGATCTCGCCGCGGTCGGCGTGCCGCTGGTAGCCGACTGGGATCTCGCCGCGGTCGGTGACGACTTCACCAATCTCACCACCATGCACGCCGACCCCGTCAGCGGAAACGTGTTCCTGCGATCGCCCTTCCATCCGCACGTCGAGGGCAACAGCCCCAGCGTGAGGATGCTGTCGCGCCGAGGATCGTAGCCGACGGCGGGCGTCAGCGGCCGGATGCCGCGGGGATGCCCTCCCACAGGGCAGACCCGATCCGCACGATCGTCGCGCCCTCGAGAATCGCCTCGACGACGTCGCCGCTCATCCCCATCGACAGCTCGTGCAGGCCGGTCGGCGTCGGCAGGCGGGCGGCGAGCGCGTCCCGCAGCCCGCGCAGGCGGGCGAACTGCCGCCGGGCCGCGGCCGGGTCGCCGTCCGGCAGGGCTGCCATCCCCATCAGCCCCAGCACACGGACGTGACGCCGCCGGCCCGCCTCCTCGAGGAGCGCGGCGACGTCGGCCTCCGGCACGCCGGTCCGTCCGGGATCGCCCGCGAGATTCACCTCGACCAGCGCGTCGCAGACCCGGCCCGCGGCGGCGCACTCCTCATCGATCGCCTCGAGCAGCCGGCGGCTGTCGAGCGAGTGCACGAGCGACAGCACCGGCAGCGTCCTGCGGATCTTGTTGCGCTGCATGTGCCCCACGAGATGCCAGCGGGCCGCGGGGTGGTGTCCGGCGAGCGCCTCGGCCTTGCTCCACAACGACTGCGGCCTGCTCTCCCCCAGGTCGATGCAGCCGGCGTCGAGCAGCATCCGCGCCGCGTCGACGGACACGTACTTCGTCACGCCGACGAGCCGCACGTCGTCCGGCCGCCGGCCGGCACGGCTGCAGGCCTCCGCGATCCGCTCCCGCACCGCGGCGAGATTCTCCCGACAGCGGGCGATGATCGCGTCCTCGGCGGGCATGCAGGCGGGCTCCCGCGGCCGCTTACTGGATCTCGATCAGCCTGTCGACGACACCGGAGCGGCCGATCCTTCCCACGAGGAACTCGCACGACACGTTGCACCCCAGCAGCGTGCGGTTGCGGGCGACGTCGAGCGCCCGATAGACGAGCCACTGCTCGCGGCCCACCTGCACGCGATACCCCGTCGCCTGGTGCGGCGGCAGGTTGCGGCGTGTGTCGGCCACCGTGAGCTGCCGCCACGTCAGCGGCCGTCCCTGCCGACGCGGGTCGAGGTCGAGCCAGAGCGGGGCGTGGCAGCGCGAGCCGGCCGTGGCCTGCTCGAGCGAGAGCCCACCCGCCGTCACCGCGAAGCCGCCGTGGCCGGCCGACTTCCACTCCGGCAGCGACAGCGGCAGCGCGAGGAGCCGGGGCTTCGTGTCGTAGACGAGCACCTCGCGGGTCTCCTCGGCCTGCTCCCCCTCCAGTGAGGCCGCCAGCGGCACGAACGACTCCACGGCCATTCCGCCGCCCGCGCCACGCATATGCACGCCCTGGGCATGGCCGTTGGACGGCTCCGCATGCCCCGCCCGTCGGGTCACGGCGTCGGCCAGCAGGACCACCCGATCCTTCGGCAGGAGCACGATCTGCCGCTCGATCTGCAGGCCGCCGGCGAGCGGCGCGACGATCTCGAGGAAGGTGGCCTTCCGGTCTGATTCCCAGCACGACAGGGTCCACGGCCCTTCGGCATCGAGGGGCCTGCCGTCGGCGAGCACGCGCCACCGCCACGGTCCGTCGACGAGCAGCCTGTCGCCCACCGCGATCTCCAGGTGCGGGACGGTGTCGCGATACTCGAGCAGCACCCGCACCGCGTCCCGATCCCAGCCGGAACGGAGGATGGCCGTCGCCGCCGCGGCGTCGTGCATGTCTCGAGCCAGGGTCCGGCGTCGCTGCTTCGCGGCCTGCGCTGCCTTCGGAGCGTCGCGCATCAGCCGGGCCGACCGCCGCACCCGCTTGCATTCGGCATCCGCAGCCGCATCCATCACCGGAGCTGAGAACGCGGCGGGCATCCGCCCCGCCCCCACGAGCATGCGGCCCTGTCCGCCGAGCAGCCGCAGCGCCGTCGCCACGGCCCTGCCGAACGCCTCGTCCGTGGGTTCGTCCCAGGCAGCCGGCCCGGTGGCCGACGCGACGTCACGCGCCGACGCCCAGCGTGCCACCCGGCTGACGATGGCCGACGATCCGTGCAGGCTCACGCTGCCCTCGACCGACACCAGCCGCGAGATCTCCGCGGACAGCGCGGTCGCGGCCGGGGACTCCAGGCATCGGCAGGCCTCGATGTCGCGAAACAGCCTCGCCAGCGTCAGCATGAACCGGGCCGGGGAGGTGTCGCCCGCGTCGAGACACGTCTGGGCGGAACGGGCCGTGCGCACGAGCCGCTCGAGGATGCCGCCCGCCGAACCGCCGGCCCGCCTGGTGCGGGCCATCCACGCCAGGCCCCAGGTGGCCGCCTCGCACAGCAGCCAGCGATCGACGCCGGCCTCCATAGAGGCCGCGTCGTCGAGACAGTCGCCGATCGCGGCCTCGATGAAATTCATCCGCTGGACGTGCTTCGGCCCCCGCTCGATCTGCCGGGCCAGACGGCGCAGCCGCCGGCGCACGTCGATCGAATCGCTCAGCTCCGCCCCGCCGCGGATGCGGCGGCCCGCCAGCCTCGACCCCACCGTGGGCGGCGGCTCGACTGCCGCGGCGGTCGCCGTCGCATGCGGATGGCGACGCGGGCCGTCTTTGACCTGCGGCGACGCGCCTGCGTTGGTCTTTCTCGCCGCGGCTCGTCGGCCGCCCGCCTGCTTCGTCGCCATCGCTTCGGCTTCGTCCCGCTCGAGGATCGTGCAACTCCGCTGCGCGTTCGCACGCTCCGGAGTGGTCGGGTATGGTAGCCCAATCCAGGCCCGGCATCCACGGGCCGCCCCCCGGGGGACCACTCATGCGGTCGCGGCTCGCAGCCCTCCTGATCCTCGCCTCGTGGCTGGTCGCGGGTGCCCCGCCCTGCCCGGCCGCAGACCCCGCCCCGAAGGCCTCCACGGTCGACCGTCACCCGGAGTTCAAGAGACTCTCGCCGGTCGAGGAGGTGTGGATCGATCCGGCCACGAAGACGGTCGTCGTCGGTGCCGATGTGTCTGTCGACAAGGGGCCGATCGAGTACTTCGCCTGCCCGCAGGGCACGAAGGACTACGAGTCACTCCTGGCCACGCGCTGCTCGGCCCGGCTCGTCCACACCGCGCTGGTGGCCATCGGCCTGAAGCCCGGCAGGCCGGTGACGTTCGACCCCGAATACGCCGCCGCGTCGGGACCGACCGTCCGCGTGCGGCTGCGCTGGAAGGACGGCGACGGCATGGTCCGGGAGCTGCGGGCCCAGGACTGGGTCCGCGACACCCGCTCCGGCGAGGCGATGCGCGAGGACTGGGTGTTCGCGGGCAGCTCCTTCTGGAAGGATCCCAGCGACGGGAAGGAGTACTACCAGGGCGACGGCGGCGACCTGATCTGCGTCTCCAACTTCCCCACGGCGACGCTCGACCTCACGATCGAGAGTTCGCAGTCGAACGAGGCGTTGCTCTTCGAGTCCTTCGCGGGCCGCGTGCCGCCCAAGGGCACCGAGGTGGACATTCTCCTCTCGGCGGCGGCCGCCAGTGGCGGAGCGACCGCCCGGCCCGACGGCAAGTGACCATCCGTCAGCAGACGCGGCACAGGGCCAGAATGTCGGCCGCCGAATGCACGTACCCCGTGTAGAAGGGGCCGAACTCGGCGTAGCGAGCGCTCGCCTCGTCGAACCGCATGGTGTAGACGATCTCCTTGAGAAACTCGGGCCGCCGCGCCCAGAGCGTGACGCCCCATTCCCAGTCGTCGAGGCCGACGCTCACGGTGATCAGCTGCGTCACGCGTCCGCCGAACGTCATCCCCGTCCGGCCGTGCTCCGCCATCAGGCGACTGCGCTCGGCGAACGGCAGCGTGAACCAGTTCTCACCCACCTTCCGCTTCTTGTTCATGGGATAGAAGCAGGCGTTGGGCCACGGTGGCATTTCAGGCTCGAGCCGTGCCCGTCGCATCGACTCCTCGCGAGCCGCGTATCCCTGCACCTTGGCCTGCCAGGTCGGGCTGCCCCGTGTCTCCCCCTCCTCCACGAGCCGCTCGCCGTACTGCTCGACGGTGGGCACATATTCGCTCACCTCCGTCAGACCGATGAACGACCAGGCCGGCTCGATGGCCGGCCCCAGCGGGCCCGCCAGCAGCCGTTGGTGGACGGCCTCGACCCGCAACGGCGAGGCATCGAGCGCCATGACGCCGAAATCGGCCTTGTGGCCGGGCACCAGCCAGGTCTGCAGCCGGGTCGGGGCATCCGGCCCCGCCGGGTCGAGCGCGGCGATGAACTGCCTCGCGCCCTCGGCCCTCACGGCCGGCTCGAGCGCCGCGAGCCGCGTCCGGTCGAAGCGGTAGAAGAGGTGGCTGACGTGCCAGCCGACGGCCGGCGAGATCGACGCCTCGCCGCCTCCGGGCTGGCCTCCCGGTTGGGCGGAATGGCCGGGAGCGCCGGCGGCCGGCGGCCGGGCGGCGCCGTGGGGAGTCGTCGGCTGCATCGGTCGGAACGTCTCCTCGGCGATTCTACGTGAGCGGATTCGTGAGCGGATTGTGGACCGGCCCGCAGAGTGTACGCTTCGCCACCGCAGAAGCACAGCGGGCGGCCGGCCCAAAGGGAGCGGCTCCCTGTGCGTTTCCGCGGCCGGCGCGATACGATGGTGGCAGTCGGGGAGGTCGCCGTCCAGTGCGGTGCCGGAGTCCGCGGCCCGCGGCGGCGTTGCCCCGGCGTCATCTCTGCGGGCCGAGGAGAGGAATCCCATGGGACAGGTCATCGTCGATCCGCAGGAACTCCGCCGCTTTGCGGCGCGGCTGCGCGTCTTCAGCACCGAGGTGATGGCGCAGATGCAGGCGGTGCAGCGGCAGCTGGCAGCCCTCAGCGCCACCTGGCGGGACCAGGAACAGCAGAAGTTCGCGGAGGAGTTCGAGCAGCAGCTGGGCACCTTCAGCCGCTTCGTCGAGGCCACGGGCGACTACGTCCCGTACCTGATCCGGAAGGCGGAGCGGGTCGAGGAATACCAGCAGCAGCGCTGAGCAGAACCGCCGCGTCGCGGGGCCGCGCCGTCCGGGAAACCGGGAGGCAGCCGATCCCCGCGGCCCGCGGCATGGAGCGTCGCACCATGTCCACCCAGGCCGATGTCAAGTCGATCGACACCATCACGTTCGTGAAGACGGCGTTGGTGGCCTTCTCGCATGAGACCGGGCAGGGAATCACCGAGGTCGAGATGCAGGCCCAACGCATCATCGACTGGATCTGCGTCGACCAAGCGGCCTACTGGAAGGTGGAGGTGCGCCGGGCCGCCGACGGCGTCAACCAGGCCATGAAAGACCTCCAGCACTGCCGCACCTACAAGAAGGTGGGCGACAACGAGCCGGCCTGCGCCGAGGAGAAGAAGGCGCTGGAGAAGGCCAAGAAGAAGCTCGCCCGTGCCGAGCGGAAGGCGGAGGCGGTCCGACGCTGGACGCCGATCGTCCGCCAGGAGATGCAGGAGGCGGGGGTGCGGCTCACGCGGTTTCGCGAGGTGATCGACATCGATTGCCCGCGGTCGATGGCCCGCCTGGAACGGATGCTCCGTTCGCTCGACCAGTACACCAGCGCGACGAGCCCTGCGGCGAGCCGCGGCGAGGGAGGGGCGACGGGGTCGGTGAGCCGCAGCCTCGACGAGCAGCCGCCGGCCGCATCGGACGCGTCGTCGACCGCCCCCGGGGCCGACCGCGGGGGGACCGCGTCATGAGCTACCACGGCGGCGAATTGACCGGCGGCGCGGCAAAACTGGCGCTCGCGCTCAAACATCTCGCCATCAAATGGGAGTCGGCTCGCGACTCCTGGGACGACGCCACCAGCCGCGCATTTCACGAGGAGCACATCGAACCCCTGCGGCCGAAGGTCAAGGAGACGCTCGAGGCCATCAGCCGGCTCGCGGAGGTGCTCGCCCGCGCGGCCCGCGACGTGAGCGACACCGACGATTCCTGACCGGCGGCGGTGCGTCCCGCTCCCGCGGCGGCCCCCGCCCCCCGTGACGTGTTTTTCCAGCGCATCCTTCGGCCCCCACCAGACTCTCCACCGGATCCACGCCCGTGTCCCACGACGCCTACGACCGCGAACTCCTGCGGCGCCAGATCGATCGCCTCCGGCAGGCAGCCGCCAGCCGGGAGAAGCTCGAACGAGAGATCGTCGCCACGTTCGACCGGGAGACCGCGGCGGCCCGTGCGGAGTCCGACGCGGAGATCGTCGCGGTGAAGGAAGCCCATGCACGGGAGAGCGGCGCGGCACGGCGGGCGCTCGAGGAGGCGATCAGGAATGCGGAGAAGCTGGTGGCCGACGATCGCAGTCGGCTCGCGCAGCAGCGGAAGGACAAGGCGGCGGAGATCAACCGGGCCTGGAAGAACGGAAACGAGGAGGTCCAGGAATCCCGCACATTCGACGAACTCACGGTCGCGGAGCAGTCAAAGCACAAGCGTTCCGAGCCGGGCAAGCGGCTGCGGCGGTCGGAGAAGGAACTGGCCACGATCGTCGAGGCCCTCGACAAGGCCGACTCGCAGGCACGTTCGTTCCTGGGACGGATACGCCGCGGCCCCTCCACCGACGCGGCTCCGGCCCAGGACGCGGAGCCGTTGCCCACGGGCTCGTCCCTCGTCACGCACCTCGAACAGCTCCGTGAGGCGGTCGAAGCCGGCAAGACGAAACTGCTCGGGCTCAAGGCCGTGGCCACGGCATTCTCCGGCGGGATGATGGCGACCGCCATCGCGATCCCCATCCTCCTCGGCGGGCTGGCCGCAGCCGCGGTCTTCCTCCTCCTGCCGGCATCGCTCGCCGACTCGATGTCGACGAAGGCCGCAGCCGCCGCGGGTGCCCTGTTCGTCCTCGGCGGCGGCGGCGCGGCGTGTGGGTGGTGGCTCGTCGGCAGGATGCGTGGAACGGCGGTAGCAGAGGCGACGGCGCTCCACGACGAGCTCGCGGCGACGATCGCCCGCGCGAAGAGCTGCCACGCCGGCTGCGCGGAGTATCTGCGCAAGCGGCACGACGCCGATGTGGTCAAGCTCGAGCAGACGCTCGCGGAGGAGGCCAGGGTAGCCCGTGAGGCGTTCGAGACGCGGGTCAAGGCGCTGGCGGAGAAACGCGACAAGTCGCTGGCCGACCTCGAGACGAAGTGCGCGGAGTACGAGCAGAAGATCGAGCAGCGTCGGGCCGCATCCTGCGAGGCGGCCCAGAAGAAGTATCCCCCGCTCATCGAGAAGCTCGACGCCGACTGCACGAGCAGGCTCGCGACGCTCGAGAGCGACCGCGACGCCCGTCTGGCCGCCGCGGCCACCCGGCGGGACGACGATTGGGCGAAGATGACCGAGGACTGGCGGACGGCCCGCACCGACACCGCCGCCGTCTTCGACGAGGCGGCACGGATCGATGCGGAGGCCTTCCGCGACTGGGGCGACCTGGCACGCGGCGACGTTGCCCTCCCGGCGACGGCGCCGCCCGGGCTGCGGTTCGGCAATCTCGCGCTCTCCCTCGAGTCGATTCCGGGCGGCGTGTCGCAGCGCCCGGACTTCAATGGCTTCGGCCCCATCAGCTGGAAGCAGCCGGCCATCGTCCCGTTCCCGGTGGAGGCGTCGCTCCTCATCAAGACGACGGCCGACCAGAAGGAGGTGGCCTCGGACATGATGCAGGCGCTGATGCTGCGCATCGCCAGCGGCGTGCCGGCCGGCCAGACCCGCTTCACGATCATCGACCCGCTCGGACTGGGAAAGCAGTTCGCCGGCTTCATGCATCTGGCCGACTACGACGAGCTCCTCGTGACCAGCCGCATCTGGACGGAGCCGCCGCTCATCGAGCAAAAGCTCGCCGACATCACCGAGCAGATCGAACTGGTGATCCAGAAATATCTCCGCAACGAGTACGAGTCGATCGGGGCGTACAACGCCGCCGCCGAGGTGCCCGAGCCGTATCGCTTCGTCGTCGTGGCCAACTTCCCTGCCAACTTCACGGAGACGAGCGCCCGCCGGCTGGCGAGCATCGCCGCATCGGGCGCGCGCTGCGGCGTCTACACGATCGTCTCGATCGACGGCACGCAGACGGTGCCGGCGAACTTCTCGATCGACGACATCGAGAAGCACTCCACGACGCTCGTCCTCAAGAACGGCGTGTACACCTGGAACGATCCCGAGTTCCGGAAGTGGCCGCTCTCCGTCGAGCAGCCGCCGCCCGACGACGTCTTCACGCGGATCATCCAGCGGGTGGGCAAGGCGGCGCAGGCGGCCAAGCGGGTCGAGGTGCCCTTCGACCGCGTGGCACCCGAGGAGGGAAAGTGGTGGCACGGAAGCACGGCCAACGAGGTGGTCGCGCCGCTCGGCCCGGCCGGCGCCAAGAAGATCCAGAGCCTCAAGCTCGGCAAGGGCACGAGCCAGCACTGCCTGATCGCGGGCAAGACTGGCTCGGGCAAGTCGACGCTGATGCACGCGATGATCACGAGCCTCGCGCTGCAGTACAGCCCCAACGAGATCCAGTTCTACCTCATCGACTTCAAGAAGGGCGTCGAGTTCAAGCTCTACGACCACTACAAGCTTCCGCACGCCCGCGTGATCGCCATCGAGAGCGAGCGGGAGTTCGGCCTCTCGGTGATGGAGCAGCTCGACCGGGAGCTGAAGCGACGCGGCGACCTGTTTCGCGAGCTCTCCGTGCAGAACGTGGCGGGCTTCCGCGAGACGGGCCATCCCGACCCCATGCCGCGCATCCTGCTGATCATCGACGAGTTCCAGGAGATCTTCGTCGAGGACGACAAGATCGCGCAGGATGCGGCGCTCATCCTCGACCGGCTCGTGCGGCAGGGCCGAGCCTTCGGCATGCATGTGCTGCTGGGCTCGCAGACACTCGGCGGCTCCTACAGCCTCCCCCGCGCGACGATGGGCCAGATGGCCATCCGCATCGCCCTGCAGTGCAACGAGGCCGACTCCAGCCTGATCCTCTCCGAAGACAACACGGCCGCCCGGCTCCTCACCCGCCCCGGCGAGGCGATCTACAACGACGCCAACGGCATGATCGAGGGCAACAACAACTTCCAAGTCGTCTTTCTCACCGATGAACGCCGGGAGTGGTTCCTGGGCAAGCTGCGGGAACTGGCCGACCGGCGGACCGACATCCCGGCGCTGCCGCGGATCGTCTTCGACGGAAACGAGGCGGCGAACCCCGCGGGCAACGGGCTGCTCTCCGAACTGCTCGATTCCGGCACCGTGGCGGGCAAGCCGCCGGTGGCACCGCTCGCCTGGCTCGGCGACGCCATCGCCATCAAGGATCCGACGGCGGCGATCTTCCGCAGGCAGGGGGGCGCAAACCTGCTGATCGTCGGCCAGCGCGAGGATCTCGGCGTCAGCCTGCTGGCGATGGCGATGATGAGCCTGGCGGTGGGGCACGATCCGCATCCGGGGGGCTGCGTCGGCCGGGCGGCCCGGTTCGTCGTGCTCGAACCGGCAATCGCGCAGGAAAAGCCCGACATCATGCTGGCGCGGCTCGCCCCCTCGTTGCCGCACGAGGTCGAGATGGTCAATCCGCTCGGCGTGGGCGACGCCGTCGCCAGGCTCGCCGACGAGGTGAAGCGCCGGATCGAGGATCAGGTCCTCGACGGCGAGGCCGTCTTCGTGATCATCCGGGATCTGGCGCGGTTTCGCGAACTGCGTCGCAACGAGAGCGATTTCGGCTACTCCATGAGTGGCGACGCCAAGGCGACGCCCGCGCAGAACCTCGTGACGCTGCTCAAGGACGGCCCGCCCGTCGGCGTGCACGTGCTCGTCTGGTGCGACTCCCTCACGAATCTGCAGCGGACGTTCGAGCGGGCGACGCTCAAGGAGTTCGAGCTGCGTGTCATCTTCCAGATGAGCGGCTCCGACTCGAGCCAGCTCGTCGACAGCCCCGCCGCCGTGAAGCTCGGTCCACAGCGGGCGCTGTTCGTGCACGAGGAGACCGGCACGCTGGAGAAGTTCCGTCCCTACTCGTTCCCGGCGGACGACTGGCTCGCCACGGTGTCGGCGGCCTTGAAGGCGAGGCCACAGGGCACGCCGGCCGAGCGGCCGGTCGCCCGGCCGACCGCCGCGCCGCGGCCGGCCACCGGCGACGGCTTCGGAATCACGGGGGGATTTGGCGCCGACGAGTTCAACTTCACGAAGTTTCTCGACGACCCCCCGGGCGGCGAGGATGCCGCGAAGCCCTGACCTCTCTTCCCTGAACTCTCTTCCCTGAACTCTCTTCCCTGGCCGCCCCGCACTGACCGCGTCCACGCTCTTCTACCGCTCGTGCGGCCGCCTGCCGACCGTGACGGTGATGGTCTGACGTGTGCCGTCACGCAGGATCTCCATCGGCACCTCGGCGCCGACCGGCGACCGCAGCAGCAGGAGCACCAGCGCCGCCGGCTCCGTCACGGGCTCGCCGTCGAAGCTGATCACAACGTCGCCCGGCTTCACGCCGGACCGGGCCGCGGGCGAACGGGGATCGACCGCCGCCACGCTCACGCCGGCCGCCGCCCGCGCTCCCGGCGGCATCGGCAGCTCCCGCACCTCCATGCCGAGATAGCCGCGCTCGACGTGCCCGGTCGTGCGGATCTCCTCGCACACGCGCCGCGCCCGGTTGCTGGGAATCGCGAAGCCGATGCCGCGAAACCCCTTGCCGACGATGGCGGTCGTGATGCCGATGACGTGGCCGTGCACGTCGACGAGCGGCCCGCCCGAGTTGCCCGGATTGATCGAGGCGTCGGTCTGCAGGAACTCCTGAAACGGATTGTCGACCACGCCCCGGCGACCGACCGCGCTGACGATTCCGTAGGTGATCGTCCGATCGAGTCCGAACGGGTTGCCGATGGCCCAGGCCATCTCGCCCACCTCCACCGTGTCGCTGTCGGCCCACTCGGCGGTGGGCAGGCCCGTGGCGTCGATCCGCAGCACTGCCAGGTCGCTGCCGGCGTCGGCCCCCACCAGGTTCGCCTTGAACCGCCGGCCGTCCGCCAGCGCGACCTCGATCTCGTCGCTCTGCGCCACGACGTGGTAGTTGGTGACGATGATGCCGTCGGCCTCCACGATCACGCCCGATCCGACCGACTCGTCGGTGCCGCCACCAGCACCCTCGCCGCGCAGGGCGCCGATCTCGTCGGGCTGCGCGTGCGACTCCCGCCTGCTCGTCACGTTCACGACCGCCGGGCCGATCACACGGGCCAGCGTCGTGAACAGCTTTCCCACCGACCGCAGTTCCGCGCCGGCGGCCGCGTCGCGGATGGCGGCGAGCTCGGCACGGGTCTTCGCGTACTGCACCCGTCCGGCCAGCGAGGGCCACGAGATCAGGCCCACGAGGGTCACCAGCCCGGCGAACAGAGCCAGCGTGCGCAGGTTGGCCGCCCGCCGGTCATCGCCCGGTTCCACCGCTCGGGTCATCCCGCCGCCCCCTTTCCGCCAGCCGCGACCGCACCAGATCGATGGCGAACTTGGCCGCCCGGGCCGGGGCCAGCGCGGCGCCGCCCCCCAGCACGTGCTCGCGGCACTCAGTTCCCCGGGCGTCAGCCACGGCGATGTCGATCACGTCGCGGCCTTGGGCGCCCGGCCGGACGGCGGCCACGGCCAGGCCGATCGCCGCACCGTGATCTGCCCGCACCCGCTCCGCCGCGGCCGCGACGCCCCCTTCCAGGTCCGCAGTCGCCACGGTTCCGCCACGGTAGGCGGCGGTTCCCGAGGCCCGGGATTGTGCCTGTGCGAGCAAGCCCGCCACGCGGCCGGCGGTGCCCACTTCGACCGTGGCCAGGGTCGCTCCCGCGGCGGCGAGGTTCCGCACGACCGCATCTTCGAGCTCGTCGTCCTCCGTTCCGTACACCAGGCTTCCGAGCGCCTTTCTGATGGTCTCCTCCGTGGGAGCGATCAGGGCCGCGCACGCCGCGGCGTCGCGACCGCGGGCCACGATCCGCAACGTGATCGTGGCCTCGTGCGCGGTGATGCCCACGAGCGGATCCCGACCGCGACGGATCATGTCGGGCAGCATCGCCTCGATCGCGCTCTCGCCGGCACCGAAGCACTTGATCCGTCGGTGGCGGATCGTGCCCGCCTCGGGCAGCAACGCCAGCAGGCTCGCCACGACCGACTCCGACCACATCCGCCGCATCTCGGCGGGCACGCCGGGCAGCGCGACGAACCGCGTCATGCCGCCCCCCGGACGTCGCAGGTCGAGCTCGATTCCCGGCGCGGTGCCGTCGGGATTCGGGATGATCCGGCTGCCGCGGGGAAACAACGCCTGCCGACGGTTGCTCTCGGGCATCGGCACGCCCCGCCGGGCGAACCGCGACTCGACCGCGACCAGGGCCTCCACGGACAGTTCCAGGGCCGCGTCCGCCACCGCGGCGAGCACGTCCCGCGTCAGGTCGTCGGCGGTCGGCCCCAGCCCACCGGTGGCGACCACGACGTCGCTGCGGCTCCCCGCGATGCGGAAGGCCTCGATGCCGTCCTCGAGCGTGTCACACACCGTGGTGTGGAAGGCGACCGGAATGCCGAGGAACCCGAGCTCGGTGGAGAGCCACTGGCTGTTGGTGTCGAGCCGCTGGCCCGTCGTCAACTCGTCGCCGATGGCGATCACTTCCGCGCGCATTCCTCTTCTATACACTGGCCCGCGGGCCGGTGCACAGGGCTGGTCTGGCCGCGGCTGCGTCGGGCTGAAACAATGGCTGCATGACGGGCACCACCAGCACGACCGGCACCGATCGCATGAAGCTCGGCATCCTGGGCATCGATCCGCGGATCGCGCAGGCCGTGGCAGGCGCGACGCAGCGGGGCGACACGATCGCCGTCGCGTGCGACCTGCGCGCGGACGACCCGACGGCGGCCGCCATCGGCCCCGACGTCCCCCGTGATCCGTCCTGGGATGCGCTCCTCGACCCACGCAGCTGCGACGCCATCCTCGTCGGCACGGAGGGATGGAGCGAACGACGGGCGGAAGGCGTGCGGGCGCTCGTGCAGGCGGGCCGCACGCTCCTGGTGTCGCACCCGCTGGAGCTGTCGATGCTCTGGGCCTACGAGCTCGACATGATCCGCACCGACTCCGGCGCGCGGCTGGTCCCCTTCCTCTCCGACAGGCTTCATCCGTTCATCGGCCGGCTGCGGTCGAGGATCGAGGCGGGGCTGGCCGGTGCCGCCCCGGCGGGGGCCGTCGAGACCGTGATGATGGAGCGACGGCTGACGGACCGCTCCCGCGCGGCCGTGCTCACCACGCTGGCCCGTGACATCGACCTGGTGCGGGCCCTGACAGGCGACCCCTCGCGTCTGTCCACGCTCGGCGGCGGCGACACGGAGTCGACGTGGGGTTCGCTGGCAGTCGGCTTCAGCGGACCGGCCCACCTGCCGGTCCGCTGGCAGGCGGGCCGCGGCCAGCAGCCCGGCCTGCGGATCACGGTCACCGCTGCCGACGGGGCGTGCACGGTCGACGTGCCCGAAGAGCCCGGCCTGCCGTGGACGTGGACGGAGGGCACGCATGTTGAGACAGCCGGATTCGATCCGGGCGGCATGATGCTCGATCAGCTCCGTCGGCAGACCGCCGCCCCATCCCAGCCGGTGTCCGTCGGACATCACGTGGACGGGATCCTCGTCGAGCGCATCCCCGCGGCCACGTGGCCTGACGCAGCCCGTGCCGTGGAACTGGCCGAGACGGTCCCGCGCAGCCTCGCCAAGGGCCGGTCGATCGACCTCCACCAGGAGGAGTTCTCGGAAATCGGCACGTTTCGCGGCACGATGGCCTCTCTCGGCTGCGGCCTCGTGCTGGGAGCACTCGCGCTGCTCGTCATCGCGACCCTGGTGGGCGGCGTCGCCCGCGCCGCCGGCTGGGGATTCGCCGAGCGGATCGCCGGGGCGTGGCCGCGGATCGTGCTGGCAGCGCTCGGGCTCTTCCTGGCGTTGCAACTGCTGCCGCTGCTGGTCGGCTCGGCCCGCCGCCCCGACGACCCACCGCCCCCCACCGGCGGGCGTGAGTGAAAATTCCTGAGTTTTTTTCCCGGGGCCGTCCTGGCCGCCGCCGTCGCCGCCCGGAGGCGGCCGTCGGCAGCCAGTTGGGGAAGCTGTGCAGCCACCGCCGCCCGCGTGAGAGTCGACCGCGGCGTCCGGCCGATCCAACCGCAGCGGGGTGGCTTGGGGTGCCCCGCGCTGGCGGCATGCCCGTCGGCGTTCCTGGTCATCGCGTGCCGGCACCACAGGCCGCCGGCAGGTTTGGAGCTGGTCGTTCATGCGCTGTCCGTGGGCTCTCCTTCCGGCCGTGGCGATCGTGCTCACAGCCGCGGCGACGACATCCACGGCCGCCGGAGAGACCCGTCGCACCGCGATCGTGCGGGCCATCGAGTCGACCCGCGACAGCGTGGTGAACATCCACGGCCACAAGCTCGTGCCGAACCCGGACGACGATTCCGGCGGCGAACTCCGCCGGGTGAACGGCATGGGTACCGGCGTCGTCATCGACTCGCGGGGCTACGTCGTCACGAACTACCACGTGGTGGAGGGTGTGCGGCGGATCGAGGTCACGCTCGCATCGGGCCGGACGACCTCGGCGGCGCTCGTCTCGCACGATCCCCGCACCGACCTGGCGGTCATCAAGGTCGAGACCGACGCCCCGCTGCCGGCGATCACGATCGGCACGTCTTCCGACCTCATGATCGGCGAGACAGTGCTCGCCCTCGGCAACGCGTACGGCTATGAGCACACGGTCACGCGCGGCATCGTCTCCGCCCTGCACCGCAGCGTCGAGGTGAGCCGCACCCAGCGGTACGACGACCTGATCCAGACCGACGCCAGCATCAACCCCGGCAACTCGGGCGGGCCGCTGCTCAACATCGACGGCGAGATGGTGGGGGTGAACGTGGCGGTCCGCGCCGGCGCCCAGGGCATCGGCTTCGCGATCCCGGTGGACCGGGTGCTCGACGTCGTCTCCGAGCTGTTGTCGGTCGAACGGGTCAATCGGACGTGGCACGGCATCGTCGCCCGCCACGACGGCCCCCGCGGCGTGATCGTGGAGGCGGTGCATCGGCAGAGCCCGGCGGAATCCACCGGCATGAAGGCGGGGGACGTGATCACGCGGATCGGCGACGTGCCCGTCGCGCGGCCGCTCGACATCGAACGCGGCCTGCTCGGCCACAGGGCCGGCGACAGCGTCTCTGTCACCGTGCTGCGGGCCGGATCCGAGGAAAAGCTCGACCTCGCGCTGGTGGCCGTGCGCCGCGACGCCGTCCCGCTCGACGAGCGGTGCTGGCGGGAGATCGGACTGCGGGTCGAGCAGGTTCCCGCGGCCCGCGTGCAGCGGCTTCAGTCGCGGTATCGCGGCGGGTTGGTCGTCACCGAGGTCCGCGACGGCGGGCCCGCGCAGGAGCAGGGCATCAAGGAGGGCGACATCCTGGTCGGCCTCCATGTCTGGGAGACGATCATTCCCGAGAACATCGCGTACATCCTCGACAAGGCCGAGGAGGAGCACCTCAATCCGATCAAGTTCTACGTGCTCCGCGGCCGCGAGACGCTCTTCGGCCACCTCGTCTCCGAGACGATCCGTCGCTGACGCCCGCCATCGCCTCGTCGACGCCAGTCGCCTGCGGTCGGTACGGCCGGACCGACCGGCAGCGCCGCATGGCGGCACCGGGCCCGCGGTGCGAACCAGCCGGCCGGCACGAAGTCCGCCGCCGCGGCGTGGCCATGCTGCGCGGCCTGTTTCACGCCATCGTCGCCACGGCCACCCCGTTGCGGTCTAGAATCTGGAGCCCAGCGCTGCTTCTGGATGTGAAACTCCCGACTTTGAAACTCCCGACTCTGGCCACGAGCTGGAGCGTCCGCGGCCCATGGAAACCGATTTTCTCGCCTGGCTCGTCGACCGCATTCCTGCCGATCCGCGGCTGGAGGTGCCCGCGGGCGACGACGCCGCGGTGCTGCGGCCTCCGGCCATGCGCCGGACCGTCGTCACGGTCGACATGCTCACCGAGGGCGTCGACTTCCGGCTCGGCCCCGACTGCCCGCCCGAGGCGGTCGGACACAAGGCGCTGGCGGTGAGCCTCAGCGACCTCGCCGCGATGGCGGCCCGGCCGGAGGCGGTGTTCGTCGCCGTCTGCCTGCCGCGGCGCGGGGGTGAGGGAATAGCCCGGGGCATGCTCGCCGGCATCGAGCGGCTGGCGGCCGCGCACGGCTGCGCGCTCGCCGGAGGTGACACGAATTCCTGGGACGGCCCGCTCGTGGCGAGCGTCACCGCCATCGGCAGCGTGCCGCCCGGATCCGCCTGGAGACGCGACGGGGCCCGTCCCGGCGATCTCCTCGTCGTGACCGGCCCGTGCGGTGGCAGCCTGCTGGGCCGGCACCTCGCCGTGCAGCCGCGGTGCCGGGAGGCCCTGGCCATCGCCGCCGGATTCGAGGTGCATGCCGCCATCGACGTGAGCGACGGCCTGGCGCTCGATCTCACACGCATGATGCAGGCCAGCGGCACCGGCGCCGAGGTGCGGCTGTCCGACGTGCCGATCCACGATGACGCCGTGCGGATGAGCGGCCTCCCCGGCGACGGCCGCAGTCCGCTCGAGCACGCCCTCGGCGATGGCGAAGACTTCGAGCTCGTGCTCGCCATGCCGTCCACGGCCGCCCACGCGCTCGTGCAGGCGGCTGGCCGGCAGCCGCTCGGCCTGCAGGCGAGGATCATCGGCACGGTCATGGCCGGGCCGGAGCTCGTCGCCGTCGATCCGCAGGGCCGAAGGGGGCCACTGGAGCCACGAGGGTACGTCCATGCCTTCGACGGGTGAGCCACCGACAGGCGACCGTGCGGCGGCCGCCACGATCGTGGTCGGCGTGCCCGACGAGGAGGCGCTCGCGGAGCTCGCGCGCCGGCTCGCGGCGGCCCTCCCGGCCCGCGCGGTCGTCGCGCTCGAAGGCGATCTCGGCGCCGGCAAGACGACGTTCGTGAAGGCGGTCGCGGCCGCGGTGGGGATCGATCCCGCCACGGTCGTCAGCCCGACGGTCGGGCTGATCCACGTCCACGCCATGCCGCATCGTCCGGCGGGCCCGCGGCGGCTCGTGCACGCCGACTTCTACCGCCTCGCACATCCCGGCGAGCTCGCCGAGACCGGCTGGGACGACGCCACCTCCGGCCCCTGCTGGTCGTTCGCGGAATGGCCCGGGCGGATCGCGGGCCACCTGCCTGCCGACCGGCTCGATGTCGCGATCCGGATCGATTCCCCGTCCGCTCGCACGTTCACGTTCACTCCCCGTGGCGCGCTCTCACTCGCCGCCCCGCTGGTTGTGCCGATCCCCGCCTCATGAGGCAGGGATCGGCGCCCGGCCGCGGCGGCCGTATGCTCTCGCTCCACTCGCCGAGGACTCCATGCGACTCGATCCCTCCACGTCCCTGCTCTGCGTGGTCGACATCCAGGAGCGACTGCTGCCGGCGGTGCCCGACGCCGGCCGCGTCGTCACGCTGGCGGGTCTCCTTGCCGATGCCGCGGCGCTGCTGGGCGTGCGGACGATCCTCACCGAGCAGTATCCCAAGGGGCTCGGCCCCACGCCGCCCGCGCTCGCCGCGCGGCTGCCCACGGCCGTCACGAAAATGTCGTTCAGCTGCTGCGGATGCGAGCCGTTCGCCGCCGGCCTCGAAGGCGTCGAGGCGGCGCTCTTGTGCGGCCTCGAGACGCACGTCTGCATCGCCCAGACGGCGGCAGATCTGCTCGCCCGGGGGCTGACGGTGTTCGTGGCGGCCGATGCCGTCGCCTCGCGGCACGCGTTCGATCACGAGATCGCCCTGCGACGGCTCGAGGCGATGGGCGCGATCCTCACCACCTCTGAGGCGGCCATCTTCGAGTGGTGCCGCTCCGCCGAGCATCCGCACTTTCAGGCCGTGCGAAAGCTCGTGCTGTCACGGTGAGCCGCCGGCAGTGGCCACCGGACGCGGCGCTGTGGCCGCAGCTTCCCCGTCCTCGCCCTGCGCCGGCGTTGTGAGGTCGACCTTCCCCTCGGCCGCGGGCTGCGCCGCGAGCCTGCGGAGCCTCGCGAGCTTCGCCGCCGCGGATGGCTCACCGGCGGGCTCCCGGCCGGGCGCGCTGCCGAAGAGGATCGACCGCGTCGACGGGCCGACGAGCTCCCACTTCCGTGGCCCCACGCCCACCACGGGCCGGCACTCCGTGAGACCCAGCGGCTCCCACTCGGGGCCGATCGCCACCGCCACAGCCGCCGCCTCCTCCACCACGGGATCACCCCACGACGATCCCTCCGGCCCCTGCGGGCTCGAGTTCACCCCCGCGATCCGCGGATAGCGGGCCGCCGATTCCGCAGAGAAGTCGGCGCTCGGCAGGACCACGCCCTCGGCGTCCACGGCCAGCAGCCCTCCCTTCACCGCCACCATCGCGACCGGCTCGCGGCAGGCCACTTCGACGGTGGCGGCGGCCGGATGCCGGAGCTTCACGGCCACGACGCGGCTCACCCAAGGGTGCATGTCGAAGGCCCGGGCCAGCCGTCGGGGCAGCTCTGGATCGTCGAGCGGCAGTCCCCCGTCGAGGCTCGCGTTCCGCAGCGCCTCCTCCCTCAGGTCGCACCGCACCCACGGCGCCTGACCGATCAGTTCCACAGCCTCCGGCCGCAGCACGGCGTCGGCCCGCGCGCGTGCCGTGTCGGCCACGCGGGTCCAGACGGCCCACGCCAGCGCCAGCGCGGCGACGACCACCGCGGTGGCGGCGAGCCCCGCGCGGTGCTCCCCGACGAACCGACCGGCGCCGCCGACCTCGGCGTCGTCCACGGGAAACTGCCTGCCACGCCGCGCGGGGGTACTCATGCTTGTGGCGCCCTCGTCACCACACCTCGATCTGCGGGGCGAGTTCCACCCCCAGTCGCTCCCGCACCTTCGCCCGCACCAGCTCGATCAAGGCCCGCACGTCGTCGCTCGGACAGCGCGGCGAGGCGACGACGTAATTGGCGTGCGGCCCGTGGACCGCGGCCTCGCCGACCCGCAGGTCACGGGCTCCGGCCTGCACGATGAGCGACTCCGCCGTCGTCCCGAGCGGATCCTTGAACATCATCGCCACCGTGCGTGTGCCGGAAGGCTGCTCGGCTCGCTCCACGATCCACTGCTTCTGCATCCTCTTCGTGAGCCGTTCGGGATCCTCCTCGTCGAGCTCCAGCGTGCAGCCGACGATGATGCAGTCGTCGAGGTTGCTCCACCGCGACTCGAAGGCCAGGCTCTCGCCACGACGCACCTCAGTGGTGCCGTCGCGAAGCATCACGCTCACCTCGCGGACCCGCTCGCCGATGTCGCCACCGTGGCCGCCGGCGTTGCCCACCAGTGCGCCGCCGACCGTGCCGGGCACACCCACGAGCGTCTCCAGCCCCGACAGACCGGCCTGCACGGCGGCTGAGACGACGTGCACGAGCTTCGCGCCCGCTCCGGCCCGCACGGTCGGCCGCTCGACGTCGATGCCGCAGAACGCGGCCGCCGACAGCCGCACCACCATTCCGGGGAAGCCTCCCGACGGGACGAGGATGTTGGAGCCACCGCCGATCACCCGCAGGGGGATGCCGCGGGCATGGCAGCGGCCCACGAGCCTTGCCAGCGCGTCGACGTCGATCGGCTCGCAGAAATAGGCCGCTTCGCCGCCGATGCCCAGCCAGGTGTGGTGGGAGAGCGGCTCGCGCGACGCGACCGCCACGCCGAGATCGTCGAAGGGCGTGCCGCCCGCAGCCGCGCCTGCGGCCTTCGTCCCCTGCTCGAGCGAGCCGTTCTGGCGGGATTTCATCTGCATCACCTCGTGGCCACGGCTGACGCCGGTTTCCGGCATTCCGACCGCGAGAAGCATTGTGGCCGAAGCGGTTCCACGGCGTCCATCTGGCGTTCCGGCCGGCGATTCCGCCGCACCGCGGGCGACCCTCCGGCGCGGATCACGCCGCCCGCCGGCCTGCGCAAAAGGGCTGCGGGACGTGCGCCAGCTGCAGCCAGCCGTCGACGACGGCGGCCAGCGACGGCGGCGGGCCCTCGGGATCGTCGGGCCCATGGGCGGTCGTGGCGGGGACACCCAGCACCAGCAGGCAGTCCTCCGGCCGCAGTCCGGAGAGCAGCCTGTCGACCCGGGCATAGGCGGCGAGGTCCGCGGCGACGGCCTCGTCGTCGAGCAGCGTGGCAGGCGCGACGAGGCAGTCGTCGGCCCAACGGGCGATTCGCCGACTGAATTCTCCGAGCACGGCGTGACGCCGCCCCTGGCCGGCCGACAGCCGCGCGACCGCGGCCTCCTCGGCGAGCACGACAAGCCGCCCCGGCGTCAGGCGGCGGAGGCTGGCCAGCGTGGCCGCCAGCGCGTGGCCGCTCGTCGGGTGGTCGACGAACGCCGCATGATCCTGGCCGCGATCGATCCGCTCGACGCGTCCGGGCACGCTGCCGGCCGCCTCGAGCCCCCGCGCGACCCGCTCCAGCGGCACGCGAAACCGCAGGCCGACCGCGGCGGCGAGCAGGCTGTCGCGGGCGAAGGACGCGACCGGCGTCGACGCCACGACGGGGATGGCGTGGCCGCCGGCACGGAGGAGGAACGTCTGCCCCGACAGGCTTCGCTCCACCGGGACGGCGGTGACGTCGGCGCCGGCGGTGAGGCCGGCCGTGATGACGGGTCCGTCGTGGCCGGAGGCCGTCAGCCGTGCGACCAGGCGGCCGACGCGGTCGTCGTCGCCGCCCGCCACCAGGCAGCCCTGCGGGCCCAGGCAGTCGAGGATCCGCGACTTCACGGCGCGATACGCCGCGGGCGTGCCGTGCACGTCGAGATGCGCCGATGCGAGGTTGGTGACGACGACGGTGTCGCAGGCGACACCCGCGAGCGCATGCGCCGCGAGCATCTCGCTCGACACCTCGACGACGACGTGCGTGCAGCCACCGGCCGCGAGGCGGGCGAGCCAGCCGGCCAGCACGCGTGGACTGTCGAGAGCGGCGGCCTCGGGCTCGGTGGCATCGGCGTCGATGCAGCCCAGATCGGAGAGCACGCCGACCCGCAGCCCGGCCTCCGCCAGCACCGATGCCGTCAGCCAGGCCGTCGTCGTCTTGCCGCTCGTCCCGGTGACGGCGATCACCCGCAGGCCGCGGGCCGGATCGCCCGAGAGGGCGTGACACAGCCGTGCCAGCGCCCAGCTGCTGTCGGGCACGATGCACAGCGGCGTGCCGAAGGTGGGGATCATCCGTTCGGCGACGACGCCCGCCACGCCTCTGGCGATCGCGCGGTCCACCTCGTCGTGGCCGTCCCCGGCCGCCGTGAGGCGGGCGACGAACACGTCGCCGGGGCCGCAGGCGTCCGGATCGTCGCAGCAGCCGGCCGCGACGATGTCGTCGGCGGCGAAGAACGTCGCATCGGGCAGAATCCGCGAGAGCGTCACCCCTGCTGCGTCCCTGCTCCGCCGCGGCCGCCCACGCTTTGCCCCGCCCCCGGACCGGTCGTCGACCGCCATCGTGGCCTCCTGCCTGAGCCCCTCCGGACCGCCCGCGGCGGCATCGGAACGGGGATGAAACCGAGCCCACGCGCCCATCCTTGGGCACGTGATGCGGGCAGATTGTCCGCAGCTTCAAAGACCGGTCAAGGCCGGCTTCAACGGCCGTGTTCGAGCCGCGCCGCAGCCGGCCCAGCTTGCCGCACCGGCCCTCGGCGCGCGACGATAGGCAAGATGAGCATGCAGGCCCACGCCGGCGTTCACGCAACCGCTGCAGCCACGACCGGCGACCGGTCGACGGAGCGGGCAGGCTCCGCACGGCCTCGCCGCGTGCTGTGGGTCGGATCGACGTCCGGCATCGAGTTCGGCCTGGCCCGCTCGGCACTGGCGGCCCACGCCGACGTCGTGGAGGTGGAGCGGGCCCCGGATGCGGACCAGCGAACCGGCGACCTCGCCCCGGCGTTCGCCGTGCTCGCCTCCGACAGGCCGGGCAGGTTCACCGTCGCAGACGCCGCAGCGTTGTCGCGACACTGGCCGCTGATGCCGATCGTGTCAGTGGCGTCGAGCCTCGTGGAAGGCCGCCGACGGAGCGGGCCGCAGCTGCCGGGCGTGGAGGAGGTGCCGTGGCACGACCTCGCGGGCCGATCGGGCTGGTGGCTGGCGGCACTGGATGCCGGCCTGCCGACGGGGCTGGGCATGCCCGCCACGGCGCGGCGGGAGGAGCGGCTGCTCGAGTCGCTCGCGGCCCTGAGAAGACGGCCGGACTGGGCCGCGACCGACGTGGCGGTGGCGGCCGGACGACCGGTCGAACTCGAGGGGCTCTGCGATCTCCTCGAAATCGCCGGCCATAGGATCGTGCACAGATCCTGCGGCCGCCCGCGGATCGACGAGACGGCCACCGCCGTTGTCTGGGACGTGGATGACGTGCTCGCCGACCAGCTCGCCTGGCTGCGGCTGCTGGCCGCCAACCGTCCCGGCCTCGAGATCGTCCTGCTGGAGAGCTTTCCCCGGGGCGACACGGCCGCGGCGGCAATCCAGGCGGGAGCCGCCGCCATCCTCGGCCGGCCTGTCTCACTGGAGGCCCTCGCCGGCACGCTGATGCGGCGAGAAATGCGGAAAATGCCGCCCGATGCCGGCCTTGGACGCCCGGCGGCGGGCCGCTAGCATCCCGGCCTTGAAACGAGCCGCCCCCAGCCCGTGTCCCCGCACCGCCCCGTGGCCCCGTGTCACGGCCTGGCCCAGCGTTCGCTCGCCCGCCTCGTCGTGGGCGGCGGCCGCGGCCATCGCCTGGGCTGCCGCGGGCTGCGCCCATCTGGCGATGGCGCCCATGCCTTCGGCGACATCGATGGCGGCACAGGCGCCGCTCCCCTGGGCCCGCGCGGAGGATCTGCCCGGCCGCGGGGAGATCGTCGCCGGCCAGCTCGTCATCCACACCGACTTCCCGCTGGCAGAGCAGCACCGGATCGTCCGCGACCTCGAGTCGCTGCGGGCCGACTCCAGCCAGCAGCTCGGGCTGCCGATCTCCGACGAGCCCGTCCACCTCTACCTCTTCGACAGCAAGGATCGCTACGACGCCTTCGCGGCCCGGCACTTCCCCGGCTTCCCGGCGCGACGCGCGTTCTTCGTCGAGACCGACACCACGCTCTCCGTGTTTGCCGTCTGGCAGGATCGGATCGCCGAGGACCTGCGGCACGAGACGACCCACGGCTACGTGCACGCCGTCGTGCCGACCGTCCCGCTCTGGCTCGACGAGGGCATCGCGGAGTTCTTCGAGCTGCCGCGAAACGAGCAGGGGGTCCACGCGGCGCACGTCGCGCACCTGCAGGGGCGGCTGATCGAGGGGACGTGGCGGCCCGACCTGGGCCGCATGGAGGCACTGGCGTCCGCGGGCGAGATGTCGCAGGACCACTACGCCGAGGCCTGGTGCTGGACCCACTGGCTCCTGCGGACGACGCCGCAGCGCCGCCGGCTCCTCCAGGACTACCTCGCCGATCTGCGGCGCGACGTGCAGACGGCGCCCTTGTCCGCGCGACTCCGCTACGCAGAGGGCGCCGCGGCCGACCTCGCCGCCACGCTCCGGGCACACGTGGAATCGCTTGCGGCCCAGCAGCCCCAATGACCGCGGCCGCCACCGCAAGCGGCCGTCACGGATGCGACGGTGCGGGGATCACGCCGGACGATCCGCGGGCAGCCGGTACCGCGTGCCATGCTCGCGTGACTCGAACCCGAGCTTTCCGAAGAGCTGCATCGCCGGCAGGTTCGTGTCCGAGACGTGCGTCTCCACGACCGCCACCCCCTCGGAGGCGAGGTCGTGCATCGATTCGGCGACGAGGTAGTGGGCCAGCCCCTGCCGCCGGCGCGGCCCCTCGATGCCGACGTGCAGCAGGCCGGCCATGCTGACGCCCCAGGACATGGCGAGAGGCTGCATGTCCCAGTAGGAGGCGCTGCCGAGCAGCTCGTTGCCCGGCGACCGCAGTTCGTACCGGCGCAGGGCGATGCCCGTCGTCGTGGCCGCCTCCCACCAGGTCCGCCGCGTCGGCTCGTCGATCGCCCGCAGCGTCGTCGCCCTGCGAATCGCCATCTGCAGCCGGTTGACGGGCGGCCGGAAGCCGGACAGGGGCCGCCGCAGCACGGCGATCCGGTCCGCCTCGACGTAGCCGGCACGCGTGAAGATCTGCTGCATCTCCGGCGATGAGTCGAGGATGCCGGGGAGGTCGGAGCCGCCGTAGAGCCCCAGGTAGAAGCTGCGCATCTCGGCGGAGCCTCCGCCGAGCAGCGTCGTCGCGCCGCGGCCGCGGAGATAGGACTCGCAGCGGGAGATGAGTCCCGCGCCGATCGCCTCCCTCTCAGCATGCGGCAAGACGACCGCCAGCAGCGTGGTGCCGACGCGGGTGTCGACCGCCGTCTGGTCGGCGTTGGGCCCGAACGCGGCGTGGGCGAACCCGACCACGCGGTCGGCCGCCGGATCGCGGGCCACGATCAGCCCGTCGCGGTCGAAGTACGGCTTGGAGAAGACGCTCGACTCCAGGAGCGCGGACGTCATCGGCTGCATCGCCGACGGGCCAAGGTCGGCCGACCGCCAGGCATCGGCCAGCCGCGGCGGATCGTCGTTGCGAAAGCAGCGAAACTCGATCACGCCTGCGACTCCGCGGCGGCGCCGGCCGCGTCCGCCAGCCTGACGTGAATGCGTCCGTCCCGCACGCACACCTCGTGCACCTGCTGACGCACGGTCCCACTGAGCTGGTGCCGTCCGGTCACCACGTCGAACTGCCACCCGTGCCACGGGCAGGTGAGCACCGCGCCACAGAGGGCGCCGGTGCCGAGCGGCCCGCCCTGATGCGGGCAGAGGCCGTCGAGGGCGTGCAGCGTGCCGTCGACATTCGCGACGGCCACCATCCGTCCGCCCGCCACACGCTCGATGCTCGCGCCCGGCGGGCACTCGCTGGCGTCGGCAATCTCAATCCAATCGTTCATGGGGCGGGACCGGGCTCGCGCGACGGCGCCGGGCTCAGGCCGCGGCACGCTTCACTGTAGCCTGTGCCGGCGATCCCCGCCATCGCCGGTGAACCCACCAGTACTGCGCGGGGGCGCGGCGGATCGCCATCTCGAGGAGCGACGTGTACCACTGCGACACCGCCTTGACGTCGGCCACCTCGGGCCCGCCGGCCGCCGGATCGGCCACGCCGTCGATCCGCAGGTCGTAGTCGAACAGGCCGCGCCGCCGGGTCGCGGAGCAGACCATGATCGGGGCCGACGACGACAGCGCGAAGACGCCGATCGCCTTGTGCACGCTGGCCGGACGCCCGAAGAAGTCGACCCAGCAGCCGCGTGGTCCGGCCGCCTGGTCGCCGAGCAGGCCGATCGCGCCGTTGTCCTCGAGCACGAGCGCCACGTCCGGCGCGCTCCCCTTCTTCGGCAGGATCCGCTGGCCCCGCGACTCGCGGAACCTGGTCACGAAGCGGTCGAGCAGCGGGTTGTCGAGTTCGCGGGCGACCGAGTAGATCCGGAAGCCGAAGACGCCAAACAGAAAGGCGGCCAGTTCGAAGTTGCCGTAGTGCCCGGAGAGGATCACCTTGGGACGGTCGGCCCAGAGCAGCCGCACCATCTTCTCCATGTCGTGGAACCGCAGATGCCGGCGCCAGGTCGTCTTGCGGATCACCCGCTCGGCATGGGCGATCTCGACCACCATCAGGAGCAGGTGCTCCCACATGCCGCGGGCGGCCTCGCGGGCCTGGGCGGGCGTCCATTCTGGAAACGCCTGCCGCAGGTTGTCGCGGACCACGCTGCGTCGGATCTTCACCCGGTTGGCGAGCAGGTCGGCGCACGACCGCGCACATCGCTCACAGGTGCTGCGCGGCAGCGACTGGATGACGCAGATGACCACGCGGACGGCCGCGTAGGCGAGTCGGTCCGTGATCCGCGTGAGCAGCGGTCGTCGCATGATCCTTCCTTGGCCTGCCCTGCCTTGCCCTCGTCTGGCCGGCCAGCACTGCACTGGCGGCCGGCGTCTTCCGGCCGGTCCGTCGGCCTCTCCATCCAGCCCGTCGATTCTCGCCGAGGGGCTTCCCCCGCATCCAGATCGGTTCTCAGGCCTCCCCGGATGCACCCGGCGTCACACTGGGCTGGCTTTTCAGCCGCCCCCCGCCGTCCCGGGGGCCGTCTGGGCGAGCACGAGGAGGACGCTGACGGCGTTGAACAGGCCGTGGAAGACGATGCCCGGCACGATCGAGCCGGTCTGGCGGGCGAGATAGCCGGCCACGAGGCCGAAGAAGAACAGCGGCACCCAGGCGAGCCCCTGCCCCACGTGGGCCAGCGCGAAGGCGAGCGACGAGAGCACGACCGGCACCGCCCGGCCCCACTGCGGCTCGCGCTGTTGGAGCCAGCCCTGCAGCACCCGCCGGAAGAGAAACTCCTCGGAAATCGGCGCGGCGACGACGGCCGCGAACCAGACGAGCCCGATCGCCAGCGGATCCCTGTGGGCGGTCAGGAAGTCGATGAGCGCATGCCGGTAGGGCACGAGACTGTCGAGCGCGGCGGCCAGGCCCAGCAGCGGCGCGAGGGCGAGCCCGACCGAGGCCACGCCGAGTGCCGCATCCTCCCGCAGCCGCGCCAGGCCGAATCCGAGCGTCGCCGGGTCGGCCCCCGTGCGGAGCAGCATCGCCGCCATGGCCGCGGTCGCGAGCAGCATCGCGGTCGCCGCGACCGCGAGCTGGCTCGTCATGTCCTGTGGCGGCGCCGCGGCGGCGGCCAGCAGCTGCAGGCAGAAAAAGATCGCGACGGCGGTCGCCACCTCGCCGCCGTCCCAGCCGGCCGGTGCATGCGGCCTTGGGCTCACCGCAGGCAGGCCCCGCCGCATCCGGCCGCCGATCACCGCCGCGACGGCCAGGCTCACGGCGACTGCGCAGCCCCAGAGCACGAACGCCGCGGCCGCGCTGCCCGCGACGGCCGGATCGAACGGCACTTCGGCGGCGTCGAGCTGCATGGCGTGGGAGGGCGTGGCCCGAGGGGCTGCGTGCGATCGTGAACGACACCGGCGCTAAACGGCCTGGTCCGAAGGACTCCCGCACGGTGAGCATGCC
>JBILVO010000227.1:0-4108 GCA_044370415.1 Pirellulales bacterium | reverse complement strand
GGCCAGCAGCCTCTGGAGCGTCGCGAGGTGCTGGCGTGCCAGGAGCTCCGTCGGCGCCATGATCGCCGCCTGGTAGCGCAGCGGCTTTCCCTCGGCCGGGGCGGAGGCCGTCGGGCCCGCCGCGACGCCGTCCGCCGCCGGGGGCACGGGCGTGGCGGCCGCCGCGAGCATGGCGTAGATGGCGACCGCCGTCTTGCCGCTGCCCACGTCTCCCTGCAGCAGGCGGTGCATCGGACGCGGGCACCGCATGTCGGCGGCGATCTCACCGCACACGCGGCGCTGTGCGGCGGTGAACGGAAAGGGGAATCGGGCCCTGATCCGGCCGTCGAGCCGGGCGTCGACGTCGATCGCGGGGGCCGCGTGGGCGCGGTGCTGCCGGTCGCGGTGCATCCGCAGCGCCAACTGCAGCAGGAAGAGCTCCTCGTAGACGAACCGGTGGCGGGCCGCGTCGATCATGCCGCGGCTGGAGGGGCGGTGGATCTCGCGGAGCGCCGCGCCGATCGGCAGCAGCGACTTCGCGGCGAGCACCTCGGGCGGAAACGCCTCGGGCACGAGGTCGGCGGCATGGTCGATCGCGGCCTGCGCCGCGGCCCGCACCACCGGCTGCGGCACGCCCTCGCAGAGCGGATAGATCGCGAGCCAGTCGGAGCCGTGGGGCTGCTCCCCCTCCACCATCCAGCGCACCTCCGGATGGCTGAACTCCCAGATCGAGCCGCTGCGCTTCGGCACACCGGCGATCACGACCTGCATGCCGGTCGCGAAGCGGCGGTTCATGAACGGCATGTTGAACCAGACAGCCCGCACGCTGCCCTCCCCGCAGCGGATCAGCACGGAGAGCAGCGGCCGGCCGACGGCGGTCGTCCGCGTGCCGACGTCGTCGACGACGCCGGCGATCGATGCGTGCTCGCCCGCGCGAAAATCGGCGATCTGGTGGGCGCCGCTGAAGTCGCGGTAGTCACGGGGAAAGTGCAGCAGGGCGTCGGCGGCGGTGACGAGCCCGAGCTTCGCCAGTTTCTCGGCCCGGGCCGTACCGACGCCGGGCAGCCGCTCCAGTGGCGTCGCCAGGCTCCGGTCCGGGACGGCGGCCGGGCTGGCTGGGGCCGGTGAGGTGGGGGGCGGTGCGGGGGCGGCGGCGGGCGGGTCGTCCATGGCGGCAGTCTACCGCACGTGGCGGCGCGACCGACCGTCAGCGGCGGGGAGGAGGCACCGCGCCGCTGCGCTGGAGCTCCTTGTAGGCCTCCACGGCCATGCGGTCGCACGCCTCGTTCTCCGTGTGCCCGGAGTGGCCGGCGATGTGCGTGAAGCGAATCGTGTGGATCGACGCCAGACGGTCGAGCTCCCGCCACAGGTCCTCGTTCTTCACCGGCACGAGTTTCCCCTTCTCCTTCCGCTTCCAGCCCTGCTGCTTCCACTTCGGCAGCCACTCCGAGAGGCCGCTGCCGACGTAGACGCTGTCGGTGACGAGCTCGACGACGGTCGGCCGCTTCAGCGGCAAAAGCCCCTGCACCGCGGCCGTGAGCTCCATGCGATTGTTGGTGGACATCGGCTCGGCGCCCGAATCGCTCATCTCCCGGCCGCTTCCCGGGTGCCTGAGGATGTACGCCCAGCCGCCCGGGCCGGGGTTGCCGCTGCACGCCCCGTCGGTGAAGAGGATCACGTCGCCCGAGTCACGCTCCTTCGCCATCGCCCGATCCTCCAGTGCGCCGTCGATTCAGTGCGCCGTCGATCCGCTTCCTCGTTCTAGCCCGCCTCACGGGCCGAGCCCGAGGCGGCCAGCGCCGGAGACTGCTCGGCGGCGGGCGGTACCGTCAGCCCACGGGAGGACAGCCGCAGTGGCAGCCGCACCGTGAACCGGCTGCCGCGGCCCAGCTGGCTCTCGACGCCCACGTCGCCCCCGAGCAGCCGGCAGAGTTCGCGGGTGATCGACAGGCCGAGGCCCGTGCCGGAGAATTCCCGCGTCATCGCGTCGTCGCCCGACTGGAAGACCCGGCCCTGCCGGAACTTCTCGAAGATCGCCTGCTGTTCCTCCTCGGCGATACCCACTCCCGTGTCGCTGACCTCCATGACGAAGTCGGTGTCGTCCACCGCCTCGGCCCGCACGGCGACGCGGCCCCCCTCCGGCGTGAACTTCACGGCGTTGGAGAGGAGGTTCGCCAGGATCTGCTGCACCTTGGCGGGGTCCTGCTCGATCGCCTCGAGTCCTGGGGCGATCTCGAACGAGAGGTCGATCCGCTTCCGCTCCGCCAGCGGCCGCACCATGTCGCACTGCGCCGACACGATGGCCTCCAGCCGGAACACCGCCGGCCGCACCTCCATCTTGCCCGCCTCGATCTTGGCCAGGTCGAGGATGTCGTTGATCATCTCGAGCAGCATCCGGCCCGACGAGCGGATGTTCTGCACGTACCGCTTCTGGCGGGCGTCGAGCGACTCGATGGAGTCGAGGACGTCGGAGAAGCCGATGATGCTGTTGAGCGGCGTGCGCAGCTCGTGGCTCATGGTGGCCAGGAAATCCCCCTTGAGCCGGTTCATCTCGTAGAGGTGCAGGTTCGCCTGTGCGAGCTCGTCGACCTTCTCGTCGAGGCTGCCGTTGGCCTTGCGCAGCTCTTCCTGCGAGTCGACGAGGCCGCGGAGCATGCGGTTGAAGGCCACGCCGAGCTCCTCGAACTCGTCGGCGGTGTGGATCTCGGCCCGCGCCTGCACGTTGCCGCGCCGCACCTCGTCGGCCACGTCCCGCAGGTGCTCGAGCGGCTTGACGATGACGTAGCGCACGATCGCGTAGGCGGCGAGCATGGCGAGGAACACCGTCATGATCGCGGTGGCGGCGAGGATGGCGCGGTTCCAGTTGATCGCCTTGCGCGTCGCCGAGTCGGGCATGACCACCTTGACGACCGCCATCAGGTCGTTGTCGGCCAGCAGCGTGCGGGGCTCGTTGCCCGCCGGCGCCGGGGTGTCGCCGATCACGCCGCGGTACTTGTGGCAGCCGGCGCAGCTGCTGCGCCAGCGGATCGGCTGGTAGTAGTGGTACTCGGCGTTGTCGGCGGTGCGAAACTCGCGGTACTCGGTGGTGGGCCGCGGCGGCCCCGGCGTCGTGGCGGCGGGGGCGGCGGGGGCGGCGGGACGGTCCCTGAAGTAGGCGAGGACGGCGGCATCGAGCCGCGAGTATTTGGCCCGCTCCTCGGCGGTCGCCTCGGGATCGAGCAGCCAGCTCTGGTACTGCTCGCTCTGCAGCGTGCGGCTGAGGAACTCGATCGCGCTGGCGTACTGCTGCTCGGGCTCGAGCGTCTTCCAGTGGTACTGCAGCATGATGGCGTCGACGAGGTGCCGGCCGGTGCTGCGGGTCGTGGCGTAGACGAGCTCCTCGGTGCTGCTGCCATACCACCAGAAGCTGCCCGTGATCAGCAGGAGGAGGCAGAGGCCGAACAGGAAGCGGCACTTCCTCTCGAGGCTGGTCTCGCCCAGGATCTCCTTGAAGCTGCGGTATGCCATGTGACGACGCGACGAAGGAAGCGGGGAACCGGCTCAATCGTACCCGGGGCGGTTTTGTGGGTGAAAGGCGGAAAGCCCGCGGGTGTTCCCGGCTGGGCGGTCGTCGCCATGGTCGGCGGTGGACCTGTGCGTGTGCCTGTGTCTGGGCCTGCGGGCCGCCCCGCCCTCCTACAGCATCTCGACGGGATCGACGTCGACGATCCAGGCGACCTCGTTGGGCGTCTGGACCGTGGCGGTGGCACGGCGGACGAGATCGCGGAGCGGCCCGGCCTCGGGGCCGTGCGCCTGCACGTGCCAGCGGAACCGGTCGCGGAGCCGTGCGATCGGCGCCGGGGCCGGGCCGAGGACGCGGATCCCCGGGTCGCCGGCGGCCTCCGCCCGCAGCCGGTCGGCCAGGTGGCCGGCCCAGTCGGCGGCGGCCTGCTCCACGGCGCCGCGGACCACGAGCCGCACGATGCTGCCGAACGGCGGGTAGAGGAGTGCCTCCCGGATCGGTAGCTCGCTGCGGACAAACGACTCGTAGTCGTGCGCCGCCGCGGCGCGGATCGCCGGGTGCTCAGGCGTGCTTGTCTGCACCACCACGCGGCCCCCGAGCGTGCCCCGGCCGCTGCGGCCGGCCACC
>JBILVO010000226.1:0-4127 GCA_044370415.1 Pirellulales bacterium | reverse complement strand
GCCCGAGCAGCCGCTCCAGCCCGACGACGGCCCGCTGATCGAACACATAGAAGCGTTCATCGTCCTGGATGCGGTCGGCGAGAAAATAGATCTCGGTGTCGGTGCGGTAGGAGGCCAGCAGGAAGAGCTCGTCGGACAGGCGGCGGCGGGCGGTGGCGTTGACGTTCACCAGCGGGAAATAGTTGGCCGAGAAGGTCCAGTCCTCCGTCGGTCGCCACTCGATCGCCGCCGGCACGCCGATCTTCGCCTCGAGCGTCTCGTCCGGCCGCCAGACGTAGGCGATGCCCGGCAGCGGATAGGGCAGCTGCGATGTTGGCGAATAGAACAGGCTGAAGTTCCACTCGTCGTCCTCGCGGCGGGCGGGCCGGTTGTAGAAGCCGATCGCCATGAGCGTGAGGTCGCGGCCCGCGGCGTACGGTCGATCGCTCGCCGAGCCGAAGAGGAAGGTGCCGCCGATCGTGCCGCCGCCCTCGAGCGGACGGATGTGCATGACGCCGGTCTCCACGAGCCAGAGCTGGTCGGGCACACGACCCCCGGAGTCGGGCAGGATGGCGTCGGTCGACAGCTCGAGCCGGCCGAACCTGGCGATCCCGATCCACAGGGGTGCGCCCGTGGCGGGGATGCCCAGCGGAGCCGCGACCCGGACGTATTCCGCGTTCATGCCGAGCTGCGCCGGCTGCCCGGTGACGGCCGTCGCCGGTGCCCAGAAGCCGCCGATCGTCAGCGGTGCCGACGATCCGAACGGCGCACGGGCCGCACGCCTCGGCGCGGCGATCTCGGGCGCCGCGGCGGCGATCTCGGGATCCACGTCGGAGAGCGGTTCGTTGGCGAAGGTGTCCTGCTCGAGGTTGAAGTCGATCGGCGGGAGGAGCGCGATCCGATCCTGCCCGCAGGCGGCGGCGCCGCAGGCGACGATCCATGCCGCGAGGGAGAAGACCGGCGATCGCTGCGGTGACTGCACTCAATCACTCTGCAAGGCATTGTGAGCCGATTGGGAGGAGGGAGGATACGGGCTCGACGGCCGCCGCGAAAGGCGGGAACGAGGCGGTCGGAAGCCCTGATTCTGCGATCGGAGGCCCTGCTTCGGCGATCGGAGGCCCTGCTTCGGCGATCGGAAGCCCTGCTTCGGCGATCGGAAGCCCTGCTTCGGCGGTTGGAAGCCTTGGTTCGGCGGTCGGATCGACTGTGCGGACGGCCGTGCAGGCTCACCGCGGGGCGGGCTGAGCCGCGAACGAGACGCTCGTCCCGACGCCGCACGCGAGCCGTTCGTCGGCGCGGCCCTCGACGACCGCCGCCTCGATGAGGCCCTGCGAGCCCACGAGCACGACCGGTGTGCCCCGCGCCGCATCGCCGTAGGTGCGCACGATCGTGCCGAGCTCGTGGTTGCCCACCCGCAACCGGCCGGCCGCCGCGACCTCGGGCAGCAGCGTCGCCGGGAGATTCGTGATCAGGTTGCCGAAGGTGTCGACGTGGACGACCTCGCCATCCAGCCGCTCGGCCGAGCGGCGTGGCTCGGGCCACGGCAGCGTCGCGAGGTCGTCGATCCGCTCGCCGAGCGCCGTGGTCGGCATGCCGTCGAGGAGCCGCATGGCCAGCGGTGCGAGCACGTCGCGGCCGTGGAACGTCGCCGTCGCGTCGGCCGGCGCGATGATTCGCCTGGCCTCCACCAGCGGCAGCGTCCGTCGAGCGACCGAGAGCACGCCGTTGTCGGGGCAGAGAAAGTCGTGATGCCGCGGCTCGCCGCCGAGCCGCACCCAGACGAGCCGCCGCTGTGTGCCCACGCCGGGATCGACGACGACCAGATGGAGCGTGCCGGGTGGAAAGGCCGGGCACGCCTGGGCCACGAGCCACGCGGCGGCGCGGATGTCGTACGGCGGGACTTCGTGCGCGATGTCGACGAGCGTGAACGGGGCGGCCGCGTGCAGCAGGCGGCCCTTGAGTTCGGCGACGTACCCGCTGCCGCTGCCGAAGTCCGTGGTGAGGGTGACGACGCGGGGCATCGCGAGCCCGTTCCTCACGGCATCGCGCGGATCAGGTCGAGGCAGATGGCCCGCACCTTGCCGGGGTTGACGTTGGGGTTCTTCTTCTTCGCCTGGCCGATGAGACCGGCCGCGGCCTGCTCCTTGCCCCCCTTCACGTCGGCCACGATCTTCGGGTTGTCCGCCAGCAGCTCCCTGCAAAGGCTGATGACGTCGTCGTCGCTGACGGCCGCAATACCCATGCCGGCCACGACCTCGTCCAGGGGGCGTCCGTCCGCCACCATCTGCGCGAGAATCTCGCGGCCGCGGCTCGTGTCGAAGTCGCCTCTGGTCACGCGGCCGATGAGGTCGGCCAGGACCGCCGGGCGGACGCGAAAGTCGGCGATCGACCCTCCGGTCTCCTTGAGGATGCGGAGCACGTCCTGCTGCAGCCAGTTGCTCGCCACCTTGCCCTCGCCCACCTTCGTCGCCACCTCCTCGAAGTAGTCGACGAGGTCGCGGCCCTGGTTGACGAGCACGTCGGCGTCGTAGGCGGAGATCTTCCAGGTCGTCTCCAGGGCCCTGCGCAGCTCGGTCGGGGGCGTGCCCATCGCGGCCCGAGCCGCGGCGACGTCCTGCTCCGATACCGTCACCGGCACGAGGTCGGGCTCGGGGAAGTAGCGGTAGTCGCTCGACTCCTCCTTGTGCCGCTGCGCCCGCGTCACGCCGGCGGGATCGTCCCAGCCGCGTGTCTGCTTGGGGGTCTTCCCCATCTCCGCCTTCGTCTCCCGCCACTCCTCCCACTGCCGCGCCGCCTCGTAGGTGAGTGCCCGCTCCACCGAGCGGAAGGAGTTCATGTTCTTGATCTCGACGATCGGCGTCTTGGCGATCCGGCCGTCGGGCTGGGGGATGTGGAGGTTGACGTTGGCGTCGACCCGCAGGCTCCCCTCCTGCATGTTGCAGTCGCTCACCCCCAGATAGACCAGCAGCAGCTTCAGCTCGTTGAGCCAGGCGCGGGCCTCCTGCGGCGAGCGGAGGTCGGGCTGCGTGACGATCTCGCAGAGGGGCGTGCCGGCGCGGTTCAGATCGATGCGGCTGTCGCCGGTGCCCGCGGCCTCGTCGTGCATGCTCTTGCCGGCGTCCTCTTCGAGGTGGACGCGGATGATGCCGACGTTGCGCGGGGCGAACGCCCCCTTCGGGTCGACGACCTCGAGGTGGCCGTCGGAGGAGAACGGCAGGTCGAACTGGCTGATCTGATAGCCCTTGGGCAGGTCGGGGTAGAAGTAGTTCTTCCGGTCCCACTTCGTGAACGGAGCGATCGTGCAGTCGAGCGCGAGCGCGGCCCGCACGGCCAGCTCGAAGGCCCGGCGGTTCATCACGGGCAGCGACCCCGGCAGGCCGAGGCAGGTCGGGCAGACCTGGGTGTTCGGCGCCGCGCCGAATTTCGTCGAGCAGCCGCAGAAGAGCTTCGTCCGTGTGAGCAACTGCACGTGGACCTCGAGGCCGATCACGGTGACGAAGGGCGTGGCGTCGCTCATGCCCGCCCCTCCCCCGCGGCCTTGGGCCGGCGGCGGTGCCAGTCGGTGAGCCTCTGGAACCGGTCGGCGGCCTGGAGGAGCAGCGGTTCCGCGAGCGGCGGAGCCTGCAACTGGAAGCCGATCGGCAGGCCCGACTTCGTGAAGCCGCACGGAAACGAGATGCCTCCCACTCCGGCGAGATTCGTGCCGACCGTGTAAAGGTCGACGAGGTACATCGCCAGCGGGTCGTCGGTCTTCTCGCCGAGCTTGAAGGCCGGGGTGGCCGACACCGGCCCGCCGATGAGGTCGACCGTCTGGAAGGCGTCGAGGTAGTCCTGCCGGATGAGCCGCCGCACCCGCAGGGCCTTGGCGTAGTAGGCGTCGTAGTAGCCCGCCGACAGGGCGTAGGTGCCGAGCATGATCCGCCGCTTCACCTCGGGGCCGAAGCCCTCTGCCCGGCTGCGGCAGTACATCTCCACAAGCGGCGACTCGAAGCCTGCCGCCGCGCCCGCGGCCCGGGCCGCGAGCGCCGTCTCGCGGTGGCCCCCCGCGAGCGCCGTCTCGCGGTGGCCTCCCGCGAGCGCCGTCTCGCGGTGGCCATAGTGCGCGCCGTCGTAGCGGGCCAGGTTGCTCGAGGCCTCGCACGGCGCGA
>JBILVO010000224.1:0-4158 GCA_044370415.1 Pirellulales bacterium | reverse complement strand
TCGAGGGCGTTCCCGGGCTGGCCAAGACGCTGCTGATCAGCACGCTAGCGAAGAGCCTCGACCTCTCGTTCAGCCGCATCCAGTTCACGCCCGACCTCATGCCCGCCGACATCATCGGCACCGACGTGCTCGAGGAGGACAAGGCGACGGGCGCGAGGCAGTTGCGGTTTCTCGAGGGTCCGCTCTTCGCCAACGTGGTGCTGGCCGACGAGATCAACCGCACGCCGCCCAAGACGCAGGCCGCCCTCTTGGAGGCGATGCAGGAGCGGCAGGTCAGCGTCGGCCGCGTGCGGCACCGGCTCGTCGATCCGTTCTTCGTGCTGGCGACGCAGAATCCGATCGAGCAGGAGGGCACCTACCCGCTCCCGGAGGCCCAGCAGGACCGCTTCATGTTCAAGGTGTTCGTGCGGTATCCGAGCTTCCATGAGGAGTTCGAGATCGCCCGGCGGACCACCGGCCTGCCGACCGAGGAGCCGCGGCCGGTGCTGTCGGCGGCGGACATCGTGGCGCTGCAGCAGGCGGTGCGCGGCGTGCCTGTGAGCGACCACCTCCTGCGGTACGCGCTGGCGATCGTGCGGCAGACGCGGGCGGGCGAGCCGGGCACGCCCGAGTTCGTCTCCGACCAGCTCGCCTGGGGCGCCGGCCCGCGGGCCGTGCAGTTCCTCATCATCGGCGCGAAGGCGCGGGCGCTGCTGCAGGGCCGCAGCCACGTGACCGTCGAAGACATCCAGGCGCTGGCCGCGCCGGCGCTGCGGCACCGCATCGTCGTGGGCTTCGCCGCCGAGAGCGAGGGCGTCACGCCCGACACCATCATCCAGCGGATCATCGACACGACCCCGGCCAGAGAGGACGAGCTCACCCGTGACGCCCGGTTCCAGACGATATTTGCATCCTGAGGCGATCGCGCGGATCGCGCGGCTCGAGCTGCGGGCGCGGGCCGTCGTCGAGGGCGTGCTCGCGGGCCTCCACAAGAGCCCCTACAAGGGGCAGTCGGTGGAGTTCCTCCAGCACCGCGAGTACGTGCGCGGCGACGACCTGCGCCGCGTCGACTGGAAGGTGTGGGGGCGGCAGGACCGGCTCTACGTCAAGGAGTTCGAGGAGGAGACGAACCTGCGGCTCACGCTGCTGGTGGACGGCTCGGCCAGCATGGACTACCGCTCGGGGCCGCTCGGCAAGTACGACTACGCGGCCACGCTCGCCGCGAGCCTGGCCTGGCTGGCGCTGTCGCACGGCGACGCCGTGGGCTGCGCGGTGTTTGACGACCGGCTGCGCGCGAGCGTGCCGGCGCGGACGAAGCGGTCGCACCTGGCCAGCGTCGTCGAGGTGCTCGAGACGCCGCGCGGGGGCCGGCAGACGGCCTTCCTCCCGGTGCTGCGCGCGCTCGCCGAAACGCTGCCGCGGCGCGGCATGGTGGTGGTGATCTCCGACATGCTCGGCGACCGCGAGGGCGTGTTTCAGGGGATGCAGCTGCTGCGGAAGCGGGGGCACGACCTCGTGCTGCTCCACGTGATGGACGACGACGAGATCGACTTCCCGTTCGAGGGGCCGACCCGCTTCGAGGGGCTCGAGCTGCCCGAGGCGATCGCCTGCAATCCGCGGGCCCTGCGGGCGGGCTACCTGGAGGCCGTGGGCGGCTTCCTGACCGAGGTGCGGGCCCGATCCGCGGCGGCCCGCTGCGACTATTCGCTGATCCGCACCGGTGAACCGGTCGACGGGGCACTCGTCAAGTTTCTCTCACGTCGCGCCAGCATGGCGGTCTAGGGGTGGCCATGCCGACGTTCGACTTCCTTCCGCTGCTGTGGTGGGGACTGCCCCTGGCGGCGGCGCCCGTCGTCATCCACCTCATCAACCTGCTGCGGCACCGCAAGGTGCCCTGGGCGGCGATGGAATTCCTGCTGGCCAGCCAGCGGAAGTACCGCACGCGGGTGCTGCTCAAGCAGCTGTTGCTCCTGGCGCTGCGGGTGGCGGCGGTGCTCGGCATCGTGCTGGCGCTGGCGCAGCCCCGCTGGAAGGCGGCGCTCGGCCACATGCTCGGCGGCGGCCGCACGGCGCACGTGGTGCTGCTCGACGACAGCTTCTCCATGCAGGACCTCTCGGCCGACGACGGCGGCATCGGGGGCGTGTCGGCGTTCGACCGGGGCCGCCTGGTGATCGGGCGGATCTGCGACGAGCTCGCGGCGGCCCGCGGGCGGCAGGAGCTGGCCGTGGGCAGGTTCCAGGCGTTCGCGCGGGAAGGGCAGGGGGGCGGTCCGGCGGTCCGGGGCGGGTTCGACGTGCCGCTGGAGGTGGTGACGCCCCGCCACGTGCAGCGGGTGCGCGAGGAACTGGCCGGGTTCACGACCACGGAGGGGCAGGCCGGCCCGCGCGGCGGCCTCGCGGCGACGGCCGAGCTGCTCGGCGGAGGCAGCGGCGCGACGAACGTCGTCTGGATCGTCAGCGACTTTCGCGCCAAGGATTGGAAGGCCGCCGACGAGATCGCCCGCCTCCTCAGGCAGCTCGCCGATGCGGGCTGCGAACTGCGGCTCATCGACTGCTCCGCCGGCCTCGGCAGGGTGCCGGGGAACCTCACGGTCGAACGGCTGGAGATGGTGGGGGGCGTGCCCGCCACGGGAGTGCTCGTGCCGCTGGAGGTCGCGGTCCGCAACAACGGCGACCGTCCGGTCCGCGACGTGGCCGTCGATCTGCGCGAGGACGGGCTGGCCCGGCCCGGCGCGCGGATCGCGGAGATCCCTCCCGGCGGACTCGGAGTCCAGCGTTTCGAGGCGCGGTTTGTGAAGCCCGGCGGTCACGTGGTCGAGGCGCGGATTGCCGCCGACGCCGTCGCGGCCGACAACGTGCGGACCGCGGCCATCGATGTGGTCGATCGCGTCGACGTGCTGCTCGTCGACGGCGACCCGCGGGGCGGGGCCCGCGCGGGGGATGCGTTCTACGCAGCGGCGGCCCTGGCCCCCGGCGGCGGCGCGCCCACGGGACTGCGGCCGCGGATCGAGCCGCCGCGGAGCCTCGTCACGCTCGACCTCGCCTCGTTCGCCTGCATCTGGATCCTCGACCCGGAGCGGCTCGACCCGCAGGAGATCGCCGCGGTCGAGGCGTTCGCCAGAAACGGGGGCGGCGTGGTGTTCTTCACGGGCCCGCGCACGAATCCCGAGTTCGTGAATCGGGCGCTGCATCGTGGCGGCGAGGGCATCTTTCCCGTGCCGTTGGCGGGGGCGGTCGACCTCCTCGAGGATCAGGGGGCCGCCGTGCCCGACGTGGCCGTCGAGGAGCATCCCGTGGTGGCGGTGCTGTCCGGCCAGCGGAACCCGCTGCTCGACGCGGTGCGGATCGAGCGGTTCATGGCTGTGGAGCGGGGCTTCGACCCTGCGAGCGCCGGGGGGGTGCGCCGGCTGTTGTCGCTGCGGACGGGCGCGCCGCTCATGGTGGAGCGGCCGTTCGGCGACGGCCTGGTCGTGGCGGTGCTCACCACCGCGGCGCCCGTGTGGAACAACTGGTCCCGCGGCAATCCCAGCTGGGTCGTGGTGATGCTCGAACTCGAGAGCCACCTGGCGAGGAGTCGCCGCCGCGCGGAGTCGCTCGAGGTCGGCGACCCGGTCGCCGTGCGGCTCGACCCGACGATCGACGAGATCGAGGTCGACTTCTCGGTGCCGCCGGAGGGGGCGATCGTCCATCAGACGGCGGTCGTGACGGCCGCCGCTGCGGAGGCGTCGCTGCCGGCCACGGAGACGGCGGGGAGCTACACGGCACGCTGGCGGCGGCTGGACGGCACGGAGCGGGAGCGGGCCTTCGCCGTCAACGTCGCCGCCGAGGAGGGCCAGATCGAATGCATGGGCCGCGACCGGCTCGATCGCGAACTGGCGGGCGTGGACTACAGATACGATCGCGCCGAATCGCTCCAGCCCGACACGACGTCCGTGGCGGGTGTGCCCCTCGCGAAGCCGCTGCTGCTGCTGCTGGCGGCCGTGCTGATCCTCGAACAGCTGCTCTCGTTCTCCGCCAGCTACCATTCCTCAGGCCGCCGGCCGGCCGCCTCGTGACGCGGGCCACCCGCCGTCCGCCTCGATCCCATGCCCCCCATGCCATCCACCGCGTGCTGCCTGCTTGCCGCCACCGAGAGCGTGCGGCACCGCATCACGAGCGGGCTGATCGAGGGACGGCGGG
>JBILVO010000223.1:0-4202 GCA_044370415.1 Pirellulales bacterium | reverse complement strand
GAAGCGGCGCAGATCGTGGCCGTGGCGGACGAGTCCGAGGAAGGGCTCGCCAAGGCGGTCGCCCGGAACACGCTGCCCGCCTCCGCGGGGTACCGCGACTGGAAGGCCATGCTCGCCGAAGTGAAGCCCGATGTCGTCGCGATCTGCATGCGGCACATCGACTGCCATGCCGATATGGCGGTGGCCGCGGCGCAGGCCGGCGCGAAGGGGATCTTTCTCGAGAAGCCGTTCGTGCGCACGCTGTCCGAAGCGGACGCCGTCATCGACGCCTGTCGGCAGGCGGGCACGAAGCTGCAGCTCGCGTATGTCAACCGGCACTCGCCCGCCTATGCGGCGACCCGCGACCTCATCGAGGACGGGCGCATCGGCAAGGTGCTGGAGATCCGCTGCCGCGGCAAGGAGGACGCGCGGGGCGGCGGCGAGGACCTGTGGGTGCTCGGCTGCCACGTGCTCGACCTCATGGTCGACCTCGGCGGCGCGCCGCAGTGGTGCCAGGCGACCGTCACGCTCGGCGGCAGGCCGATCACGAAGGCCGACGCCGTCGAGGGGCCCGAGGGCATCGGGCTCATCGCGGGCGACGCCGTGGCCGCGATGTTCGGCCTGGCGGACGGGCCGGTCGGGTATTTCGCGAGCGTCCGTGAGGCCGGTCTCAAGCAGCCGAATTTCGGGCTCACCGTGGCGGGCACGAAGGGCGCCGTGCACATCCGGCCCGACCAGGTGCCGCAGGCGTACCTGCGCGAGGCGCCGCTCTGGCGGGTCGACAAGGAGTTTCCATGGAAGCCGATCGGGCCCGAGGGGCTCGATGTGCCGCTGCCTGCCAGCGACGTCGATCGGGCGGCCGAGCGGGCCGGCTGGGGACGGCGGGCCGTGGCGGATCTGGTCGACGCCATCGCGGAGGATCGCCAGCCGGAGACCGGCATGTACGCGGGGCGGACCGTGCTCGAGATGACATCGGCAATCTACCGGTCGGCGGTCGACGGCGGGCGGGTCAGCTGGCCCATGAAGTCGGCCGGCAGCCCGCTCTCCTGACACGCACGGGCCCGCCGCCCGGCGTCCTCATGCCGGCCGGCGTGCGGCAGCCGAACTGGCGCTCATGGCGCTCATGGCGCTCATGGCGCTCATGGCGCTCATGGCGCTCATGGCGCTCATGGCGCTCATGGCGCTCATGGCACGTATTGAAAGGGCCATGCCCGGGCGAGTTCCCTGGCAGCATCCGTGCCGTGGGGACCGGTCCGTGGTCGTCGAGAATTCCGGTCGGATGTCCGCCGGTCATCAACCGCTTCTTCTCACCCGGGCATGGCCAAAGATCGTCAGGCCGTCAGCTCGTCCAGCCGGCGGCGGAAATCGGGCATTTCGTTCGTGATGCACGCCGTCCAGGCGGCGGGCTGCCAGAGCTCGACGCACACCGCGGCACCGACGACCAGCAGATCCGTTCCCGGCTCGACCGCCAGGAATTCCCGGAAGCCCTCCGGCAGGACGAGCCGGCCGCGTTCCGCGAGCGTCACTAGCGTGTGACGCGTCGACAGCAGGCGGCCGAGTTCCTGCACCTGCCCCACGCGCTGGGCGAGCAGGCCGGCCTGCAGTTTGCTGCGAACGACGTCCATCGCCGTATCGATCCGTGGCTTCCAGACCGCGGCGGGCCACAGCGACAGGCATCCGGCACGCTCCTTGGCGAGCACCATCCGCGGCCCGGCGGCCAGCAGGGGCCGCGTCAGCTCCGGGGGAAGCGACAGCCGAAACCGCTCGTCGAGCGTGCGGCTGAACTCGCCGATCAGCAGGTCCGCGGCGGTGCTCATACCTGCCAATCACGGGCGACCGTCCTCCGTGTGAAGCCCGCAGCGGCTCAGGAGCGGGCCGAGCGGGAGCATCCATTCCGATGGGTTTTCGTGGGTTTAGAACCCACTAAAACATCCTTGTAAGGGTGTTTTTTGGGTAAGAATCCCACGCGAGCGGCGATTTTACAACGCGTCCGGAAAAGTGCAACTGGCGGGGCGAACTGCCGCCGACGGGGCCGCACAGCGTGGCGGCAAACGGCGGACAGGCCCTGGCGATGACCCGCTGCGGGGTCGGGCACGCACGAACGACCGGCCGCACGCGGCGATCGCCATGAACTGCGGCGCTGGAAGGGCGTCTGCCCTCGGTCCGTCAGCGGCAGGAACTGCAGTTGCAGCCTTCGCCACAGTCGCCGCCGTTCTCTTTCTTGAAGGCCTTCAGGGCGGCGGCCTCCTTCGAGAGCTTGAACTCGGGCCCGGCGGGGAAGTATTGGATGTCATCCTGCAGGTAATACGCGCTGGGCAGCGTCTGGCCGCCGACGTCCACCTGGCAGCCGGTTGTCGCGAGGCCTCCAGCAGCCAGCGCCAGCAGGGCGAACCGGACGGCGGCACGGCGGGAAGGCGACGGTGAAACGGCGTTTTCCATGATGCTGCCCCGAAGAATTCGCGGTGTGGTCCAGCGGAGATCGATTTGCTCCAGGCGGAGGCTGATGGCTCAGGAGCGATCCACCGGCTGCATGGAGCAGGGGAGGTATCGACCGTTGCAGTCCGCAAACTTGCGACAACCGGGAAAATCGGTGCGACCCGGCCGCTCGGCCCCGGAGTCGTCCTTGCCTTGGCATCCCAGATTGCCAAGGCAGTGCCGGCCGGGAAGCAAAGGTAACCCGCGTCATCCTCCGCTTCCTGCTAAAACACCGGGCATGAGGTCGCGCATGAGGTGGGGACGCCGGCTGCTCGGAGGACTTCTGGCCGCGACGGCCTGCCTCACCGCTGCCAGCGCCGTCGGCCAGGTCGTGCTGCCACCCGGGCTGGGCGCGGCGGGAGGGCAGACGGTTCCGTCGCCGGGATTCGACCTGGCGCTGCAGGCGCTCGCCGCCGGCGAATTCACGGCCGCGCTCGAGATCGCCAATCGGGAGTATCGCGGGGGCGTGCGGGCCGGGGGCCAGCAGTGGATCGACTCCATCGCCTCCGCCGCGGTCATCGGCGAGTGCCAGTTCGAACTGGGCAACCTGCGGGAGGCAGTCGCTGCCTACGACGACGCCCTGCGGCTCTCCGCCATCCACGGTGAGTGGCTGCTCTCGGTGCAGTTTCCTCCCGCGGGCCCGCGGCCGATGACGCAGCAGAGGGTGGCGACATGGGGCCGCAGCCAGCGCAACGCATCGCCGTCGGTGATTCCCGACAGAATGTCGATCAGGCAGGGCACCGCCGATCCTCGCGGCGTGCTGCAGCAGGGGGGCGTGCTGTCGGCCCCCGTCAACTATCCGGTCCGTCCGCAGGAGATCATGCGGGCGCTCGTGATGGCGATCTATCGCCGCGCGGTGATCCTCGGCGAGGCGGGCAGGGAAGGGCCTGCGATCGACGAAGCGACGAAGGTGCTGCAGCGCCGGCCGGCCCCGCAAAACCATTATTCGCAGTCGTGGGTGGAAGTGGCCCTGGGGACCGCATTGTGGGCGCAGGGCAAACCCGACCAGGCGAAGCAACTGCTCGGCCGCAGCCTGTTGGTCGGGAGCCAGTACGACCATCCGCTGACGTCGTGGGCCCTGATCGTGCTGGGGCGGATCGAGCTCGACGCGGGGCAGCCCGCCGCGGCCGCGCGGCTCTTCGAGGAGGCGACCTACACCGCCGCCGACTACCGAGACGCCCGCGCGTTGGAGGAGGCGTTCCGCCTGCTCGCCGTGTCGTCGATGGTGGCGGGGGTCCGCGGGGTCCCGCCGGCGATCCGCGGCGGCGCCGACTGGGCGAAGGGCCCGCTGCCGTTGCTGCGGGCAGTGCTGCTGGGAATGGAGGCCGAGGCGCTGGCCGTCGCGGGTGAGCCACTGGCCGCCGCCGGCGCGCTCGCCGACATCGACAGCCGCGTCCTTCGCGGCGATCCCGGCCGCGGGCAGGTGGGCGCCCAGCACGCTTATGCGGCGGCGCTGACCGCCTACGCGGCAGGAACGCTCGCCGTGGGCGATCGCGAGATGGAACGCGCCATCGCGATCGCCCGGGGCCGCAGCGGCACGCTGTTTCGGACGCAGCGGCTGGTGGAGTCGCTGCTCGCCGGGGGCAACGCCGTGTCCGATCGGCAGGCCGACGCGCTGTTCGCGACGCTGCTCGGTGATCCCTCGGCCCGCGACGTGGCGATCGATCCACTCAACGCCATCGCAGCCGTGTCGACGCCGCGGCAAGAGGCGTTCGACGCGTGGGCTGCGGTGGCCGCCCGCCGCGGCG
>JBILVO010000222.1:0-4203 GCA_044370415.1 Pirellulales bacterium | reverse complement strand
GTGGCCTGCGGGAGGCCGGCATCCGCATCAACAAGGTGCAGATCAGCTGTGCCATCCAGCTCGACGACCCCGCCGACGCCGAGGCCCGGGCGGCGCTGGCGGCCTTCGCGGAGCCGAGATACCTGCACCAGACGATGGCCCGCGCCGCCGACGGCCGCATCCTGCGGGCCGTCGACCTCTCGCCGGAGCTCGCCACTTCACCCCCCGACGAGTGGCGGGAGGCCCGGCCCTGGCGGACGCACTTCCACGTGCCGGTCGACGCCGAGCGGCTCGGCCCGCTCGGCACGACCCGCGCGGAGCTGCGGGCCGCACTGGCGGCGGTCGCGGGGCTCGACGAGCGACCGCACCTGGAGGTGGAGACCTACACCTGGCCGGTGCTGCCCGGCGTCACCGCCACGGACATGGTGGACGGACTCGCCCGCGAGCTCGTGGCCACCCGCGACCTGCTCGCGACGCTGGCATAGCAGGCCCGCGCCGCGAGCAGGCCGTGGATCCAGCCATCCGCCGCTGGAAGGCTTTTTCCACCGCGAATCAGCGGGGACGGTGCATCTGCCGGTAGATCGCCTCGAGCGCCTCCTGCACGTCCTTGTACTTCTTCTTGCCGTCGCGGAGGCCGTCGACCAGCCGCCGCGCCTCTGCGTCGGAGTGGCCGAGCGACCGCAGCACCTCGCCCGTCTCGGCGAGCACGTCGGCCCCCGGACCTGCCTGATCGGGCGCCTCGCGGGCGACGAGGAGGGCGAATTTCGGCATCCGTCGCCGGAGCTTGGCGATCATCCGCTCCGCGGTGGCGGCGCCGATGCCGGGCAGCGTCGAGAGCAGCGCCGCATCCTGCTCCTCGATCGCGGTGGCGATCTCGCCGACGGGCCGCACGATGGCGCGGAGCGCCTTGCGCACGCCGACGCCGTCCACCTCGCAGATGAGCTCGAAGAACTCCCGCTCGACCTCGGAGAGGAAGCCGACGAGCCGCGGCACCAGGTTGCCCCGCGTCGGATTGCCCTCGAGGAATTCGAGCGTGTGAAGAGTGACGTTCTGCCCGAGCTTCTGCTGCAGGGCCCGACGGACCAGTTCCGGGACGAGCACCTCGTGCACCGCGTGCCCCAGCGAGAGTTCCACGCCGGCGGGCTCCACCCGCTCCAGGACCCCGGTGATCCGCTTGATCATGCTCGCCTCCCCGATGCCGTGCCGCGGACCTGCCGCGTGTCTCTGCCGTGTGCCTAAGGCCGCGCGCTGCCGATGCGGTCCGCGGCGAACCCCGCATGCAGCGGCCGCAGGCGGAGGTGGTAGTCGGCCAGGGCGATGGCCAGTGCGTCGGCGGCGTCGGCCGGCTCGGGCCGGCTGACGAGGCCCAGTTCTCGCTGCACCGCGGCCTGCATCTGCTCCTTGCCGGCGTGGCCGTTGCCGGTGAGCGTGCTCTTCACACGGGTGGGCATGTAGTGGTGCACGGCCAGGCCCGACTGGGCCGCGGCGAGGCAGATCACGCCGCGGGCGTGCCCCATGAGGATCGCCGTCTTCGGAAACCGCGAGTGCACGAACAGCTGCTCGATCGCCATCGCTCCAGGCCGGAACGCCTCGAGCACCTCGCGGACGCCGGCGTGGATCGTCGCCAGGCGGGCCTCGAGCGTCTCGCCCCGCGACCGCACCGTGCCCGCCTCGAGCAGGCGGAGGGCACCGCCTGACCATTCCACGACCCCGTAGCCTGTGGTGTTGAGCCCCGGGTCGAAGCCGGCGACGCGCAGGGGAATCGGCTCACGCTCCATGCCGGAAGACTAGCGTGCGCCTCGCGAACGCGACAGAGCGATTCTTTCCCCGCACCGCGCCGCGCCGGCGTTTTGCCGCCACGCCGCAGGCCCGATACCATGAGGGAGAGAGCCGCGATCCGCTGGTGACGCCGCATCTCGAAGACGGTCGTGGGCGCGGGGTCTGCGGCGTCACGACCCGCGGTCGAGACAGAGCTGTCCATGCACACTCGTCGGGTTCCACGCATGCCCGTCGGGCAGGCTCGTTTCGGCTGCCGAAGCGTCGCGATCCGCGTGGCCGCCGCGATCGCGGTCGTCGCCGCCGCGTGCGGGCCGCACGACGCACGGGCGGCCGCGCCGTCACGGCCACTGCTCCTCGCCCACGTCATGCCCTGGTTCGAGGCCGATCAGGCGGGCCGCACGTGGGGCTGGCACTGGACTATGGGCACGTTCGATCCCGGCAAGGTGGTCGACGGCCGGCCCACGATCGCGTCGAAGCTGCAGCCCGCGGCCGGCATCTACGACTCATCCGATCCGCACATCGTCGAGCAACAGCTGCTGCTCATGAAGCTGTCGGGAATCGACGGGGTGATCGTGGACTGGTACGGCCGGGCCGAACTCTGGGATCACGCCCGGAATCACCGCTGCACGCAGTTGCTGATCGATCGGGCGGGTGAACTCGGAATGAAGGTGGCGATCTGCTACGAGGACAAGACGCTCGCGGACCTGGTCAAAGAACGTCGGATCAAGCCGGAGGACCGCGTTTCCCACGCCGCGGCCGAGGTCGCATGGCTCGCCGAGCACTGGTTTCCGCTCGATCACTACGTGCGGCTCGACGACCGCCCGGTGCTGCTCTCCTTCGGCCATGAAGGGCTCGCCGACGACGAGTGGGCCCGCGTGCTGGAGCGGTCGCCGAGGCCGATCGCCTACTTCAGCGAGCACCGCCGCCGCCCGGCGGCCGTCGGCGGCTTCGACTGGCCCGTGCCGCGGGAGGGGGTCGCCGCCCAGGAGCGATTCGCCAATGAATCCCGCGGCTGGCCCAGCCGCATTCCCGTGGCATTCCCCCGGTTCCTCGACATCTACGCCGAGGCCGGCGTCCACCCGAGCTGGGGCCGCGTTGACGACGACGGCGGACGGACGTTCGCGCGCACCCTCGACCTTGCGCTCGCGATGAAGCCACCGATCGTGCAGATCGCCACGTGGAACGACTGGGGGGAAGGCACGGTCATCGAGCCGAGCGTCGAGTTCGGCACCCGCGACCTGGAGCTGCTGCAGAGGACCCGCCGCAGGCTGACGCCGAGATTCACCGCGACGAAAGACCACCTCTCCCTGCCGGGCCGGCTCCTGGCGCTGCGCAGGTCGACGAAGGACGCCGCCGGCCAGGCCCGCCTCGACGCGGTGGCCGCCCTCATCGGCCGGCTGGAGATGCCCGCCGCCGCGGACGCATTGCAGGCGATCGAAACCTCCACCCGACCCTGACGCCGCCCGGCGCTGCGCGGCAATTCAGCGGCTCGTCCCGCCAGCGGGCAGCAATCGTGACCGGGCCTCCAACGCCTCGGCCTCCGCGTCGCGTCCGGTCCTGCGGCACAGCGCCGCCAGATCGTCGAGCACCTCGCGGGTGAAGGGGTGGTCCGGACTGTAGTCGTCGCACATCTGCAGCGCCTTCCTGCACAGCGATTCCGCCCGCGCCTCGTCGCCCCGCGCCACATGCACCTGCGCCAGCTTGCCGAGCACCTCGGGCACCCCGCTTCCCGCCCAGGCCGCCGGCACACGGCTGGTCGTCAGGGCCTCGAGGTGCCGCGCATAGATCGCCTCGGCCCGATCGTGATCGCCCTGCAGGAGGTAGAGGTCGGCCAGCGTGTCCCCGGCCTCGAGCACCTTGACGTCGCCCGCCGCGCTGGCGTCGTTCAGGTCGGATTTCAGGTCCGCAACCAGCGCAGTCGTCAGTTCGATCGCGGAACGATAGTCCCCCGCATGCGTGCGATCCGTGATGGCGGCCTGCAGCCGCGCACGCTTCTCCAGCCGTGAATGTGCCCCCCGCGGCCAGAACGTCATGCCGCTAAACGCCGCACGCCTGAGCGTTGGCAGCGCCGTGATCGCTACGTCTACCAACGCCAGGATCAGGACGCCGAGGCAGACGAGGTGCAGCGGCGAAAACGTCGCCAATACCTGCCGCAGGCGGCCCTGCTGGGCGACGTGCCGGCCTTGGCGGAGACTCCAGAAGGTCGCCCAGTCGACGTCGTGCTCACGCACCTCGACGGATGGCGGTTGGCTGGTGGAATCGTCTCGATGCCGCACCCCGCGCTCCTGGAAAATACACCCCGCTGGGCTCGAACCAGCAGGCTTGCTTCCAGGCGTCGCGATCCCTGCGGGCCTCGCTCCGCCACTGGAACACCACCTCCGAATACACCCCGCTGGGCTCGAACCAGCAAGCTTGCTTCCAGGCGTCGCGATCCCTGCGGGCCTC
>JBILVO010000001.1:0-87437 GCA_044370415.1 Pirellulales bacterium | reverse complement strand
CGGCCGCGGCGTAGAGGTCGGCGATCATGTGCCGCATCGCGTTGGCGTCGGCGAGGATCGTCGTGAACCGTCCGCCGAGCTCGCCGGCGATCACGCGGACCAGGTGCGTCTTGCCGACGCCGGGCGGTCCGGCCACGAGCATGCCGCGGTTTGTGCCCAGCCCGAGGCGGCGCATGATCTCCCGGCGGGTCGTGGCGGCGGCGAGGAACACGTCGACCTCCGTCCAGATGTCAGCCGGAAGGATCAGGCCGTCGCGGGCGGTGGCCAGCACCCGCGCGATGCCCAGCCGCAGGCAGCCGTCCACGACGCTCGCCTCCAGCACGCGGCCCCGCAGCGGGTTTTCGGCGGTCTTCAGGCGTGCGCAGAAGCTCTCGAGCGCCGCCGCCGCCACCGGCTTGGCGTGGGCGGCCGACAGGACGGCGAAGTCGCGTGCCCAGTGGCGGTCGTCGATGAGGACACAGAGGGCCGCCGGGGCCAGCGTCCCGGCGGGAAAGAAGACGATCAGCCGGCCCGGCACGGAGACCCTGTCGTCGGGGCCGAGTTCCAGCTGCGCCCAGGTCGGCGGCAGGCCGTCCCCCGGCGAGCCGACGACCACCCGCTCCGCATGCTTCTCCATCTCGATCCGCAGCAGGTTGCCGAGGATCGGCAGGGACGTGCCGGGACCGGTGAACTTCTCGCTCGCCAGGTCGGCCGCGGCAACGCCCAGGTGCCGCATCGCGAACGCCGTCGGCGACAGCGCCGAGACGGTCTGCTGGCCCAGAAGCTCCCCGAGAACGCGGATGGTGGCCCGCGTCTCGGAACTGGCGTTGGCGAGGATCGCGTCGAGCGTCCGCCCGGCATCCTGGCCGCGATCGGCCCCGTCGGGATCGGGTATCATCGTGCAGTTCCTCGTCGGGGACACCGGCGCCCGCCGCGCGTGCGGTGCCGCCCGTCCCGGACCATGTCACGGACGGTGCCGTCGGCGATGCACTGGTTGTACCTCATGATCGCCATCGCGGCCGAGGTGTTCGGCACGAGCTTCCTGCGGGCCGCGGCGGGCTTCACCCGTCCGCTGCCGACGCTCTGCGTCGCCCTCGGCTACGGGCTGGCGTTCTACTTCCTGTCGCTCACGGTCGAGAAGCTGCCCGTCGGGGTCGTCTACGCCGTGTGGAGCGGTGCCGGCGTGACGCTCATCGCCGCAATCGGCTGGCTCTTCCTGGGACAGCGGCTCGATGCGGCGGCGATCGTCGGCATGGGGCTGATCGTCGCGGGCGTCGTCGTGCTGAACCTGTTTTCGAAGATGGCGGCCCACTGAATCGCCGGGCCAGGGACCGCTGATGCGCGGCGTTTGTCGACGCGGCAGTCGTCGTCACAGGCCCAGCGGCCGCAGCAAGAGCTTGCCGCTGGCCACCAGCAGGACGCCGGCCATGAGCAGCCGCAGCGCCCGTGGTGGCAGCATGAAGGCCCCGAGGTGCGACCCGACCGCGCCACCGATCACCGCCGCCGCGATCATGGGCAGTCCTGCGGCCGGCGGCAGTCGGCCCGCCACCATGCCGCCCGCGAGACCGGCGAGCGAGTTGACGAGGATGAAGGCCGCCGTGACCGCCGCGATGCCCTTCACCGGCGCCGCAGCCATGGCCAGGAGCGCCGGCGTGAGAAACACGCCGCCGCCGACGCCCGTGAGCCCGGAGAGCAGTCCGATCGCGCCGCCGAGGCCAGCCAGCAGCATCGGCGCGGCCGCCACCGCCGGCGGGGGAGCGGCCGCCGCGCCGGCCGGGTCGTGGCGAACGAGTTCGACGACGATCCGCCCCGCCGACACCAGCAGCACGGCGCCGAGCAGCATTTCCAGCGCGGTCGTCGGCAGGTCGATGGCGCCGCCGATGAACGCGCAGGGCACGCTCGCGACCGCCAGCGGCCAGAAGAGCCTGGGCTGGAAGTGGCCCGCGCGGGCGAACTGCACCGTCGCGATCGTCGCCACGATCACGTTGAGCACCAGCGCCGTCGGCCGGATCGTCGCCGCCGGCAGGCCGAAGAGCGCCATCACCGCGATGTAGCCGGTCGCGCCGGCGTGGCCGACGGAGGCGTAGAGCAGCGCGATCAGGCCGATCGCCAGCGGCAGCAGGCTAATCATGACGCGACCGCTCGTGGCTCACGCAGACGGGGCCGCGTGCTTCTTGAGCAGTTCCAGCGGGACGATCGCGAGCGACTTCTCGTGCGTCGCCTCGAGCACCACCGGCGGCGCGCGTCCCTCCTGCGCCGCCTCCAGCCACCGCGACGCGCACAGGCACCAGCGGTCCCCCTCGACGAGCCCCGGGAAGCCCCACTCCGGTCGCGGTGTGACCAGGTCGTTGCCCGCCGCGACCGTGAACTTCAGGAAGTCGGCCGTCATCAGGGCGCAGACCGTGTGCACGCCGGCGTCGTCGGGTCCGGTCCGGCAGCAGCCGTCGCGGAAAAAGCCGGTGAGCGGCTCGCGCGAGCAGGGGGCAAGCGGGAGGCCCAGCACGTTGCGGTCGGGCTTTCGGCCGCCGGACGGATCGGCGGGGCGGTCGAAGGCGATCATGCGGGTGTCTCCTGGGCCGCTGCCGACGGCGGTGATCGGCCAGCAGTATGATGCGGCATCGGAGAGTTCCGGACAACCTCCCGCCCGCGCCCTCCCGCCGGTCCCAGTGATGCTCAGCCTCCACTCCGCCTCCGACGCCCGCTGGCTCGCCCAGGTCGACGCCCATCTCGACGACGTGCTCGTCGACCACGCGCACTGTGAAAAGAAGGCCGCGGGCGTGGCGATGAACCTGCTGTTTTCCTACGTCGATCACGTGCCGCTGGCCCGCGCCATGACGGAGATCGTCACCGAGGAGCTCGAGCACTTCCAGCAGGTGCTCGCCCTGCTCGAGCGTCGGGGCATCCCCTTCCGCAAGCTCTCCCCGAGCAGCTACGGCCAGCGGCTGCACGAGCTCGTCCGCAGGCAGGAGCCGGACAGGGCGGTCGACCGGCTGCTCGTGGCCGGTCTCATCGAAGCCCGCAGCTGCGAGCGGTTCGCACTGCTCCGCGACCATGTCGCCGACGCCGAGCTGCGGGAGTTCTACGGCGGGCTCTTCGAGTCTGAGGCGCGGCACCACAGCACCTACGTGCGGCTGGCCTGCGACTTCGCGCCGACCGAAGCCGTGCACGAGCGGCTGCATCAGCTGGCGGACGGGGAGGCGGCGATCATCGACCGCGGCGATCCCGTGGCCCGGATGCACAGCTGACCGACCCCTCGAGCGTCGACCCCGCGGATGATGCACCCATGACGAGCAGCTCGCCCGCGCCGCGGCCCGCCCGCCGTCCCCTCCCCGTCGACGAGGTCATCGCCGTCGGCGCGCTGGTGGCACTGGCCGCCTGGGGGGCGATCACGTGGTCGGGCCGCGGCGGCGTGCCTGTGCCGCTGGGGCCGCTCGATCCGGGCCGCTGGTTTCCGGGACGCAGCCTCACGCTGGCCGAGCTGCCGTTGGTGCTCATGCTCGTGGCGGGCGGCGTGCCGCTGGTCTGGGGGCTGCTCGCGAAGGTCTGGGAGGGCACGTTCGGCTCCGACCTGCTGGCCGGACTGTCGATCGTGACGAGCGTGGTTTTGGGCGAATACCTCGCCGGCGTGCTCGTCGTGCTCATGCTCTCCGGGGGCGAGGCGCTCGAGTCGCGGGCCGTGAGCCGGGCCGGTGACGTGCTCAACGCGCTGGCGCGGCGCATGCCGTCGCTGGCACACCGGCGGACCGACGCCGGACTCACCGACGTGGCGCTGTCGCAGGTGTCCGTGGGTGACGTGATCGTCGTGCTGCCGCACGAGATCTGCCCGGTGGACGGCACGGTGGTGGCGGGCCGCGGATCGATGGACGAAAGCTACCTCACGGGCGAGCCCTACCGCATGGCGAAGGCCCCGGGGTCGACGGTGCTCTCCGGCTCGATCAACGGCCAGGCCGCGCTCGAGATCCGCACGGAGCGGCTCGCCGGCGACAGCCGCTACGCCAAGATCATGGACGTCCTGCGGGCCAGCGAGCAGCAGCGGCCGCAACTGCGCCGCCTGGCCGACTCGCTCGGCGCTTTCTACACACCGCTGGCCGTCGCGATCGCACTGGCGGCCTGGTACTGGAGCGGCAGCGCCACCCGCTTCCTTGCCGTGCTCGTCGTGGCCACCCCCTGCCCGCTCCTGATCGCGATCCCGGTGGCGATCATCGGCGCGGTGTCGCTGGCGGCGAAGCGCGGGATCGTGATCCGCGATCCCGCGATCCTCGAGCGGCTCGACACCTGCCGCACCGCGATCTTCGACAAGACGGGCACGCTCACCTACGGCGAGCCGAGCCTCACCGACGTCGTGCTGCTCGGCTCGCGATCCGAGGCCGACGTGCTCGCCCTGGCGGCCAGCCTGGAGACCTACTCGAAGCATCCGCTCTCGGCCGCCGTGGTGGAGGCCGCGGCCAAGCGATCGATCAGCCTCCTCGAGGTCGAGGCGCTGGCGGAGAAGCCGGGCCAGGGACTCGTCGGCCAGGTCAAGCACGTCAACGGCGTCGAGCGGGCGTGCGACGTGGTGATCACCAGCCGACAGAAGCTCCCGGGTGTCGACGCGGCCGGCGTGGCGCTGCTGCCCCCGGTGGCCGGCGGGCTCGAGTGCATCGTCGTCGTGGACGGGAAGACCGAGGCGGTGCTCCGCTTCCGCGACTCGCCGCGGGCGGACGGCCGGCCGTTCGTCAGCCACTTGAAGCCCGCGCATGGCCTCTCCCGCGTGATGCTCGTGTCGGGCGACCGCGAGAGCGAGGTCAAGTGGCTCGCCGACCTGGTCGGCATCACCGAGGTGCACGCCGGCATCCAGCCCGAGGGCAAGCTGAAGCTGGTGGAGCAGGCGACCGCCGAGGCGCCGACCTTGTTCGTGGGCGACGGGATCAACGACGCGCCGGCCCTGGCCGCCGCCACGGTGGGCATCGCGATGGGCACCGCCAGCGACGTGACGAGTGAGGCAGCGGGCGCGGTCGTCATGGACACGGCGCTCGAGCGGGTCGATGAACTGCTGCACATCGGCCGTCGGCTGCGGTCGATCGCGCTGCAGAGCGCCGTCGGCGGCATGGCGGCCAGTCTGATCGGCATGGGCTTCGCGGCGGCCGGGTTCCTGCCGCCTGCCATCGGGGCGCTCGTGCAGGAGGCGATCGACGTGGTGGCCGTGGTCAATGCGCTGCGGGTGTCGTGGAACCCCGGGAATCTCTCCGATTATCACGGCCGCAGCTGAGGGGTAGGCTGAGGGCGGCAGGCGGGGCGGCTGCCGGCGAAAGCGAGGGCAACGTGCGCGGGTGGCAGGCTGGCGGGGCATCGGCATCGGCTCGTCTGTTCGCGCGTCGGCTGGTCGCCGTGGCGCTCGCCTGCCTGCCGGTGCTGGCCGCCGGGGCCGACCGGCCGCCCAACATCCTCTGGATCTCCGCCGAGGACCTCTCCGCCGACACGCTCGGCTGCTACGGCGGACCGGCGCACACGCCGCGGCTCGACGCGCTGGCCCGCGGCGGCCTGCGTTTCGACGCGGCCTTCTCCGCAGCGCCGGTCTGCGCGCCCTCCCGCAGCGCGATCATCACCGGCGTGATGCCCACCACGCTCGGCAGCCTGCCGATGCGGTGCCGGGCGACGCCGCCGCCGTTCGTCGTCGGGCTGCCGCGGCTGCTCCGCGACGCGGGCTACTTCTGCACCAACAACGTGAAGACCGACTACAACTTCGCACGCTCCTTCGACGCCGGCTGGCACGAGTCGAGCGGGAAGGCCCACTGGCGGATGCGGCCCGACAAGGCGCAGCCCTTCTTCGCCGTCTTCAACTTCACCGTCACGCACGAGAGCGGCCTCTTTGGCGACAAGGCCGCGGAGCCGCGGCGGCTGCTGCCCGCGGAGGCCCGCCGCGGTGCCGACGGCGTCCGCGTGCCCCCCTACTATCCCGACACGCCGGTGGTCCGCGAGTCGCTGGCTGCCCGGCAGGAACTCGCCGCCGCCCTCGACGTCGACGTCGGCCGGGTGCTCGACGAGCTCGCCGCCGACGGGCTCGCCGACGACACGATCGTGTTCTTCTGGGGCGACCACGGCGAGGGCATCCCGCACGGGAAGCGGTCGCTCACCGAGCACGGCCTGCGGGTGCCCCTCCTCGTGCACGTGCCGCCGCGGTTCGGCTCCGCGACGCTGCCCGGCAGCGATCCGGCCCGAGGCGCCACCGCCACGCTCGTGAGCCTCATGGACCTCGGGCCGACGGTGCTCGATCTGGCCGGCGCCGCGATCCCCGGGTGGATGGAGGGAAAGAGCTTTCTCGGGAGTCATGCGGTCGTTCGCGACGTCGTCGTGGGGGCCCGCGACCGGATGGATGCGGCGCCGGGATTCGGCCGCACCGTCCGCGACGCCCGGATGCGCTACGTCCGCAACTTCCTGCCCTGGATCCCGGGCGACGACCTGCCCGAATATGCCGACGGCGTGCCGATCACCGGCGCGCTGCGGGCGGCGCGGCAGGCCGGCACGCTGCCGGTGGGCGCCGCCTGGTTTTCACGCCCGAGCCGGCCGGCCGAGGAGCTCTACGACACGGTCGCCGACCCGCATGAGCTTCGCGACCTCGCCGCTCACGCGGCGGCACAGGCCGACCTCCTGCGGCTGCGGGAGTCGCTGCGGTCGTGGATGCGGACCACCCGCGACACCGGCATCCTGCCGGAGCCGATCCTCCGCCGCGAGGCGGCACGGGCGGGCAGCGAGTGGGCGATCTTTCATCCGGGCGACGCGGCCGCCGACGCCGCCGCGCTGGCCCGCTACGATGCGATCCTCGCCGCTGCGTGGCAGGTCGCCGAGGGCCATTCCGCCGAGTCGTTCGCGGCAGGGCGTGCGGATCGGGAGCCGGCCGTCCGCTATTGGGCCGCGTGCGGCACAGGCTGGGCGGCGGTTCGGGCCGGTGACGCGGGCGGGTCGGCAGCGGAGCCGCTGGCGGCCTTGCTCGCCGATCCGGAGCCCGCCGTCCGTGTCGCCGCCGCCGGGTGGCTGCTGCGCAGCAAGGCCGCTGCCAGTCGCGCCGCCGCGCTCGACGGTCTCGCCGCGGAGATGCGGTCCGCAGAGCCCGAGGTACGGATGGCGGCGCTCGTCACGATCGACGGTGTGGGCGCTGCGGCCCAGCCCTTGTGGAAGGACGCCGCCGCCCTCGAGTTCGACAAGAGCGAGGAATATTCCCGCCGCACCGTCGAACGGATTCGCCGCCGGCGTGCCGGGGACGGCGCGACGGCGGCCGGTGCGCCGTAGGCCGCGGGGTGCGCAGGCCGTGTCGCGTCAGGCCTCCCGCGCGATCCCGCTGGCGATCGCCGCGGCCATGGCCGCGGCCGCGGGCGGATGGAGCCGCAGCCACAACTCCGGCTCGACGAGCTCGAGTTCCATGACCGCCAGGCTGCCGTCGTCGAGGCGGACCAGGTCCACCCGGCCATAGGCGGGCACGGTGCCGCATGCCGCCAGCGCCCGCTCGGCCACGGCCACCTGCTCGGCCGACGGCTCGAGGCCGTGGACGGTGCCGCCGTGATCATCCTGCACCCGGAAGTCACCCGGCTTCGCCCGTTTTCGCAGCCCGTGCGTCACGCGGCCGGCGATCGCGACGAGCGTGTCCTCGCCGGTGGCGACGACATCGGCGACGAACGGCTGGAGGAGGAACGACTCGCGGGCCAGCAGCGGGTCGAGCGCCCGCTGCACGGTCGCGGCGTTCACATGGTCGACCCGGTGGGTGTGCCGTGCGCCCCCCGAGACGCACGGCTTGACGACGGCCTGCCGCCAGCCGGTGTCGTCGAGCAGGTCGTGGAGCGACACGCGCCGGCCGCATTCCAAAAAACGCGAGGGCACGACGGCCACGCCCCGGGCGGCGAGTTCGTGCAGGGAGCGCTTGTTGAGGTTCCAGCGGACCATTGCCGCCGGATTGCACAGCCGCGTCAGCCGCTCGACGCGGCCGAGCCAGGCGGTGAACGTCTCGAGCCGGTCGTAGTAGTCCCAGGTGGTGCGAAAGACGGCGCAGCGGAACGCCGACCAGTCGACGTCGTCGCGGGCCCAGTCGACGCGGACCGTCGACAGCCCATGCCGCTTGAGCGCCGCCGTCAAGAGCGCGTCGTCGTGGAGGATGTTGCCCAGATACCAGTCGTGGGCAGCGGCGGTCGCGGCGGCGTAGCGGCGCTCGGTGAGCAGGGCGACGTCTGCCCGGGGCGGGCTAGCCACGGGCGAGCCGGCGCGCCATGCCGGTGGCTGCCGCCGTGGCCACGGAGCCGCCGACCCACACTGTGGCCCCCGCGACCGCCGCGGCGGCGATGCCGACGGGGCCCGCGGCGACGGCGCCGGCGGCGAAGGCGAGGCTCGTGGCCGCCAGCCCGGCCGCCTCGCCCGCCTGGCGGCTGCGCCGTTCGCTGGCGCCGCGCTGGTGTGCCGTCCATTCCGCGGCCAGCGCCGCCGCCTCGCCGACGATCACTGCCGGGAGCATCGTCTTGAGGCCGACGCGAACGGTGGTGCCAAGCGCCGTGCGGACGGCGATCCGTTCGGCTGTGCCGGCGGCCGCCCGCGCCGAGACGGCCGCCGCGGCCCGCGACGCAGCGGCGGTCACCCGTCCCATCACGATGTCGACCTGCCGGCTCTTCCGGTCGCCGGTGGCGCACCAGGTGGCGAAGTGCTCGCAGTTGTCGACCATGGGGCAGTAGCCCGGCCGGCCGACGTGCTCGACCGCCCGCGCGACGATCTCGTCGGCCGAGTAGCGGGCGGCCGGCTCCGTGGTGACGAGCACCGCGCCGCCGTCGGCGAACTCGGCGAAGCCCGTGCGCTCGACGCATCCGCCCGCCAGCGGCCGGCGGAAGTCGTCGGGCCGCGCATGCACGACGGTGCCGTCACCGACGTCGATGCCGTGGTGCATGTAGACCACGGCCGACCCGGCCAGCCTGCGCTCGACCCGCAACCGATCACCGCGTGGCATCGATTTCCCTCTCGTTGCCGGTACGCAGCCCGCCGACGCGCGGTGCGGCAGGCCCCGATAGTCCGGCATTGTGGCCATCTTCAGGCCCGCGAGGCCCGTGTGAGAATTGTATGCGGAACATGCGCCGCCGCTTGTATCGGGTCACGGCCCACCGTAGTTTCAGCCGTTTTGTGAATGGACGCCCGGTCGGGCGGCCGGCGGCGAACGTGAAAGGCGGGAGGCATGGAAGTCATCGAGGCCCTCAACACGCTCGGCACGGGGCGGCTGTTCCTGCTCATGATCGCCCTGGCGATCGCGTTCGGCTTCGAGGTGATCAACGGCTTCCACGATACCGCCAACGCCGTCGCCACCGTCATCTACACCAAGTCGCTGCGGCCGACGGCCGCCGTCATCTGGTCGGGCCTGTGGAACTTCATCGGCGTCCACGCTGGAGGCATCGGCGTGGCCTTCAGCATCGTCCATCTCCTGCCGGTGGACCTGCTGGTCAACATCCAGTCCGGCCGGGGCATGGCGATGGTGCTCTCGCTGCTCGGCGCGGCGATCATCTGGAACTTCGCCACCTGGTACCGGGGCCTGCCCGCGTCGAGCTCGCATTCGCTGATCGGCTCGATCATGGGGGTGGGCATGATGAACGCCTGGATGGAGCACGGCTCTGTCTTCCAGGGGATCAACTGGCACAAGGCGTCGGAGGTCGGCATGGCGCTGCTCATCTCGCCGGCGATCGGCTTCGGCCTGGCAGCGGCGCTCTTGCTGCTCTGCAGGAAGCTCATCCCCGCCAAGGAGCTCTACGAGCCGCCGCAGGGCGACCGCCCGCCCCCCTGGTGGATCCGGGCGCTGCTCATCGGCACCTGCACCGGCGTGAGTTTTGCGCATGGCTCCAACGACGGCCAGAAGGGAATGGGCTTGATCATGCTCGTCCTCATCGGGATCGTGCCGGCAGGGTTCGCCCTCAACATGCGCGCGCCCGCCGCCGACCTGTCGGCCACGGTCGCGGCGGCCCGGCAGCTGGAGGCGGAGCTGACCGAGCCGCAGCTGGCCGCGATGATGGACGCGCTCAAGGAGCAGCACCTCGCCGACAGCCGGGTGGAGCGTCTCGGCCGCACCGAAGGCGTGGCGGCCGCCGGGGTGGTCGAATCATCGCTCGTGGACGACGTGCTCGATCCCTACCCCGGCAACGATGTCGTGCTCGCGACGCTCGATCCGCTGCCGCTGGCTCGGGAGGTGATCGAGAGCCTCGACGGCCGCGCGAGCTTCCACGAACTGCATCCCGACGACCGCTGGAAGGTGCGGACGCAGCTCGTGGAGCTGGGCGCCTCGGTGCGGACGCTCCTGCGGCAGTTCGGCGATAGGCTCGCGGAGGATCGTCGCCGCGTGCTCAAGAGCCTCGCCGGTGATCTCGCCCGGCCGGTGGAATACGTGCCGGAGTGGGTCGTGATGGGCGTGGCCTTGTGCCTCGGCATCGGCACGATGTTCGGCTGGGAGCGGATCGTGGTCACGGTTGGGGAGAAGATCGGCAAGACGCACCTCACCTACGCCCAGGGGGCCGCGGCCGAACTGGTCGCCGCGACGACGATCGGCATGGCCGACTCGCTCGGGATGCCCGTGAGCACGACGCACGTGCTCTCCAGCGGCGTCGCGGGCACGATGTGGGCCAACAAGTCGGGCATCCAGGCGGAAACGGTCCGCGAGATCGCCCTGGCCTGGATCCTCACGCTCCCCGTGGCGATGGCGCTGTCGGGCTGCCTCTACTGGCTGGCGACCTGGTTCGTGGGCTGAGGGGCCCGAGCCTGTGCTTCACGCCACGCACATGCGCTCTAGCCGCGGGCCCGCTGCCGGAAGTATTTCAGGCCCGGCACGAAGAAGCAGGCGGCGCTGACGACGCCGAAGATGATGTGCGCGTAGTGGCCCGTGACGCACATCACCAGAGAGGTGGCGAAGAGCACCGCGGCCTGCACGTAGAAGGCGCCCGAGAGGATGCCCGCCTTCGCGAAGAACACGAGGCCCGCGAAGAGCGGGAGCACCGGCGAGAGTGTGAGCACCGGCAGGCCGAGCAGGCCCTCGACCCAGAAGAGCATCACGCTGGCGATCACGCTGCCCCCCCAGATGTGTGCGATCTGCCGCTCCACGGCCGTCACCGGCCCGGTGCGGTGCCGCAGTGCCCAGAAGATCGGCGCCCACAGGGCCAGCCCGCCCGCCCAGAGAACGAAGTACGGCCAGCGCGATGTGATGCCCTGCCAGGAGAGCACGTCGGTCGTGACCGACAGGGCGAGCACCACCACCGAGTGCCACATCCACAGCAGGCCCCAGTTCTCCAGCACGACGGCGTGGTGCGTTTCGCGGAAGATCCGCGAGACGACATCTGCGAAACCGCCGCGGCGGGCCGCCACCGGTTCGCCGGCGAGGAAACGCCGCAGGTCGGCGGCCAGGTCGGCGGCCGACTGATAGCGGAGGTCCTGCGGCTTCTGCAGCGTCTTCAGCGCGATCATCTCGAGGTCGCGGTCCAGCTGGCGGTCGATCGACCGCGGCTCGGGGGGGTCCGACTCGAGCACGGCCAGGAGCGTGTCCATGGGGCTCGAGCCCTGGAACGGAGAGCGACCCGTGAGCATCTGATACAGGATCGCGCCCAGGCTCCAGACGTCGCTCGTCGGCCCGACGTCGCCGCGGCTGCCGGCCGCCTGCTCGGGCGACATGTAGCAGGGCGTGCCCAGGATCGCGCCGGTGTGCGTGACCGACTCCTCCGCCTCGAGCCGCTTCGCGAGGCCGAAGTCGGAGACGTGCGGCTTGCCGGCGGTGTCGATGAGGATGTTCGAGGGCTTGAGGTCGCGGTGGAGCACGCCGCGCTGATGCGCCGCCTGCACCGCGTCGGCCACCTTCGCCAGCAGGGCCGCCGCCTCACGGGCCGGCAGCGGGCCGAGCAAGAGCCGCTTGGCGAGCGTCGTTCCCTCGACGAGCTGCATGCTGTAGAAGGGGTGGCCGTCGCACTCGCCGACCTCGAAGATCGACACGATGCCCGGATGGTCGAGCTGCGCCGCAGCCTCCGCCTCGCTGCGGAATCGCGCGAGGTCCGCGGGCGTGGCCAGGTCGCGCCGCAGGAGCATCTTGATCGCCACGGTGCGGCCCAGGCTGCGCTGCGCGGCCCGGTAGACCACGCCCATGCCGCCGCGGCCGATTTCCTCGAGCAGTTCGTAGTCGCCGAACGACGCCGGCAGCGACACGGCCCCGGGCACGAACGACGCGACGGGCATCTGCCCCGTGCCCGGCGCAGCCACGACCTGCGGCTCGACGTCGTCGTTCGCGTGCCCCGGATCGTCGCCAAAGAGGATCGTCGACTGCTCCGCGACCGCGTCGGTCACCATAACCGTCGCGAACAGCTCGCGGAGCTGTCCGGCCAGACGCGGATGGGCGGCCGCGAGCGCCTCGAGCCGGGCCAGGGCCGTTCCGCCCCGCTGCTCGGAGAGCTCGTCGATCAGCTCCGCCAACAGCTCCTCATCGGCCGCGGCAAGCGGCGCGTCGACGGCACGGTGACGGGATCTCGTGGCGGGAAGCATTCCGGACCTTTCCGGGAATGTTAGGGCGGTTGGACCGGGATGGGAGTCCGGCGCGACCTCTGGAATCAGGTGCCCTGCGGGGAGGGCTCCACCTGCGGGTCGAATCCGCCGTCGAGCAGCACCCGCAGCCGCCTCATGGCCCGCAGGTACCGCATGCCGGTGGCCGGCTTCGACAGGCCGAGCGTCTCGGCCGCCTCCGCGGTCGAGAGGTGCTCGAAATGTCGTAGCAGCACGATCTGGCGATCATCCGGCTCGAGCTCTTCCACCGCAGCGGCGAACCGCCGCTCCAGCTCGTTCCAGGTGGCTGCCGCGGCCGGCGTCAGCTCCCGGCCGGGGAGCTGGCCGATGAGGTCGGCCTGGGAATGGTCCTGCCCCGCCGGCAGGTTCAGCGACACTTCGCGGTCGAGGCTGCGGGTCGACGCCACGCGGTGACGGCGGTGGGCGTCGATGAGCCGGTCCCGCGCCATGGACCGCAGCCACAGCTGGAACGGCATGGTCGGATTGGCGAGGTAGTCGGCCAGGCGGCGGTTGGCCTCGATCAGCACGTCCTGCACGATGTCGCTGGCATCGACCCGCCGCTGCACGACGCGGTCCATGCGGCGGTCGATCATCCTGCGGATGGCGGCGCGGTGCCGTGCCAGCAGTCCGTCGATCGCCGCGCCGTCTCCCTGCCGCACGCGGTCGAGCAGCACCAGCGTGACCTGCGCGTCCGGCGCAGAACCCGGCCGCGCGTCCGCAGTCGCAGCAGCCCCATCGCCCGCCGTGATGGGCTGCTTGACGGCGAGTTTGCCGACTGGATCGGGCGTGCGGGTCATGTGAGTCCTGTGCCCTCCTCGAGCCTGCTTTCATCGTACCAAGGTGTCGCGGGAAAGGCGTGGACCGACCGGTGATGACGGCTGTGCACGACTTTTCGTGGTGCCGCCGCGGAGCCTGGAGAAAAGTACGCCCGACGGGCCCCGGAATTTTTGACCGCGGTCTGAACGTGTTCCATAATCGCGAGCGGTCAACGGAGCGACCGCATGCCTGCCGCCACGGGATGCGGCATTCGCGAACGGATTGCACCCAGTGATCGTCGCCCTTCCCTCGGCGTGCGGCAGTCAGCGGCTCTGGCCGCTGTGTTTCCGCTCACTGGCCCCGGTGTCTCTTTTCAGGGCGGCGTGCCTCGCGCTGGCATGCCTCGCCGGGCCACTGCCGGCGGTCGCCGCCGAGAACGCCCCGCAGATCCGGCAGATCCCGCACGACCTGCCCGCGCAGGACGACCTCCGCGCCCGGTCGTCGCAGCTGGCGAGCGAGCGCCGGTGGTCGGACGTCGTCGCCATCTGCGAGACAGCCGCCCGCAAGGGCACGCTCGTTCCGGAGGTGCAGCACCGCTACGATCTCGCCAAGATCCACTGCGATCTCGGCAGGCGGCACTGCGAGCGTGCCTTCCGCGAGCAGCTCGCGAAGCTCGCCGAGACCGACGCCCGCCGGCTCTACGCCGAGGTGCTCGCGCGGATCTCGTCCCATCACGTCGAGGCCCCGCAGTACGCCCGCCTCGTCGCCCGTGGCTGCCTGGCGATGGACGTCGCGATCGACGACCCGGCGTTCGCGTCGCTCTATGTCACCGAGGCCACGGCCGACCGCCGGGCGCTCTACCGCGACCAGGTCGCGCGGATCACCGCGGGCCGCACCGTGACGTCGCAGGTCGAGGCCGAGACGCTGGCGGCGTGGGTGGCCCGGGCCGGCCACGCGTCGCTGGGGATTCCGCCCGCCGTGACGCTCATGGAGATGACAGCCGCCGCCGTCGGCAGCCTCGATGAGTATTCGGCCTTCCTGACCAACGGACAGCTCGACGATCTGTACGCCCAGATCGAGGGGAATTTCGTGGGGCTCGGGGTCGAGCTGAAGAGCGCCGAGGACGGGCTGCTCGTGGTGCACGTGATTCCGGCGAGCCCGGCCGACCGGGCGGGCATCCGGGCAGGCGACCATCTGGTGGCAGTCGGCGGCCGCCCGATCGGCGGCATGAACGTCGACGAGGCCGCCCAGCTGCTCCAGGGCCCCGAGGGATCGCTCGTGACCCTGGCGATCCTGCGGGCACCGGCCCCGGCGCGGGCCGTGACGGTGCGGCGGGAGCATGTCGAGGTGCCGAGCGTGGAGGGCGTGCGGCTGCTCGACCCGGCTGCGGGCGTCGGCTACCTGAAGATCAGCTCCTTCCAGAAGACCACGGCTGCGGACCTGGAAGCATCGTTGCGGCGGCTCGACGTGGCAGGCATGCGGTCGCTCGTCATCGACCTGCGGGGCAATCCCGGCGGGCTGCTCTCGGCCGCGGTGGATGCGGCCGACCTGTTCCTGGAGCGCGGACTGGTCGTCGCTACCCGGGGCCGCAGCCCGGAGGAGGACTTCAACTACTCGGCCAGCCGGCCCGGCACCTGGCGGATGCCGCTGGTGGTGGTGATCGACGGCGAATCGGCAAGCTCCAGCGAGATTTTCGCGGGAGCCATGCGGGATCACGGCCGGGCCACGACCGTGGGCGCCCGCAGCTACGGCAAGGGCTCGATCCAGGGCATCTTCCCGCTGGAGGTGGCCGGCGTCGGCCTGCGGCTGACGACGGCGAAGTTCTTCTCGCCGAAGGGCCTGCCCTACAGCCGCGTGGGCGTCGAGCCCGATCTGAAGGTGCAGACCGTCGCCCGGCCTGCGGACGGCGGCTTCGTGGCACAGGCCGACGACGCCTTCCTCGACGCGGCGCTCGATGTCGCCCGTCGGTCGACGGCAGCCCGCCCGGCGGCCAAGCCGGCGAGCCGGTCGACGGTCGCCAGGTAGTCGCGGCGGCGGCCGCCGGCTGCCGGCGCGCGTGGTCTCGGGAGGGCCTGTGCGCCCGGCCGGGCTACTTGAACTGGCAAGGTCGCGCCGCTAGTCTGCGGCTGGTTCCTGGAAGCCCGGCGGGCCGTGGTTTCTTCTTCTGGCGGCGGCCCGGGGGCGTCTGCTTTTCCGTCATTCCGGTGCGCGCCCGCGGCGCCCGCCCACCATCTCCACACCAAGCCCTCTGCACACGAAGGAAGAAGGACCTCGCCATGACCAGTGCCCGCGCCAACGCCATCACCGCGATCAACACCTACAAGTCGAACGGGCAGGCCTGGAACTTCCGCGAGACGCCCACGAGCGAGATCTTCGGCGCCAATGTCTTCGGCGACTCGGTGATGAAGGACCGGCTGCCGAAGAGCGTCTACAAGGCGCTGCAGGCCACGATCAAGCAGGGCAAGCCGCTCGACCCGGGCATCGCCGACGCGGTCGCGCTGGCCATGAAGGACTGGGCGATCGAGAAGGGTGCCACGCACTACGCCCACGTCTTCTATCCGCTGACGGGCATCACCGCCGAGAAGCACGACAGCTTCCTCACGCCGACCGGCGACGGCAACGCGATGGCCGAGTTTTCCGGGAAGGAATTGATCCAGGGCGAGCCCGACGCCTCGAGCTTCCCGTCGGGCGGCCTGCGGGCGACGTTCGAGGCCCGCGGCTACACCGCCTGGGATCCGACGAGCCCCGCCTACATCCTCGACAATCCCAACGGCACGACCCTCTGCATCCCCACGGCGTTCTGCTCCTGGACCGGCGAGGCGCTCGACAAGAAGACCCCGCTGCTGCGGTCGATGCAGGCGGTCGACAAGCAGGCCCGCCGCGTGCTGTCGCTCTTCGGCCACAAGGACATCGGCCAGGTCGCCGCGTCGGCCGGCCCCGAGCAGGAATATTTCCTCATCGATCGCAACTTCTTCTTCGCCCGCCCGGACCTCGTGGTCACGGGCCGCACGCTCTTCGGTGCCAAGCCCCCGAAGGGGCAGGAGTTCGAGGATCAGTACTTCGGCGCCATCCCCGAGCGGGTGCTGGCCTGCATGCTCGAGGGGGAACGTGAGCTGTTCAAGCTGGGCGTGCCGGTGAAGACGCGGCACAACGAGGTGGCTCCGAGCCAGTACGAGATCGCGCCGATCTATGAAAACGCGAACATCGCCACCGACCACCAGCAGACCATCATGCAGACGCTGACGCGTGTGGCGCAGAAGTACGGCATGGCCTGCCTGCTGCATGAGAAGCCGTTCGCCGGCATCAACGGCTCCGGCAAGCACGTCAACTGGTCGATCGGCTGCAGGCTCGGCAACCTGCTCGAGCCCGGCGAGACGCCCCACGCCAACATGCAGTTCCTCGTGTTCTGCGCGGCGGTGATCCGGGCCGTCCATCTGCACGGCGACCTGCTCCGTGCCGTCGTCGCCGCCAGCGGCAACGACCACCGGCTCGGCGCCAACGAGGCCCCGCCGGCGATCATCTCGATCTTCCTCGGCGACCAGCTCGCCGACGTCTTCGAGCAGATCGAGAAGGGGAAGGCCACGAGCTCCAAGTCGACCGGCACGCTGACCGTCGGCGTCGACACGCTGCCCCCGCTGCCCAAGCACGCGGGTGACCGCAATCGCACCAGCCCCTTCGCCTTCACCGGCAACAAGTTCGAGTTCCGCGCCGTCGGCTCGAGCCAGTCGATCGCCGGGCCGCTCGTCGCGCTCAACACCATCATGGCGGAGAGCCTCGACTACATCGCCACGGAGCTCGAAAAGGCGACCGGCGGCGACACCGGGAAGCTCGCCGGTGCCGTGGAGAAGCTCCTGCAGAAGATCATCTCGGAGCACAAGGCGGTGATCTTCAACGGCAACGGCTACTCCGAGGAGTGGCACGCGGAGGCCAAGAAGCGCGGGCTGCCGAACCTCAAGGCCACGCCCGAGGCCCTCGACGTGCTGGTCGCGCCGAAGAACATCGCGCTCTTCGAGAAGTACGGCGTGCTCTCGGAGCGCGAGGTCCGCAGCCGCTACGACATCTACATGGAGCGGTACTGCAAGGACATCAACACCGAGGGCCAGGCGGCCCTGCAGATCGCCAAGACGATGATCCTGCCGGCCGGCTACCGCTACCAGGGCGAGCTCGTCGACATCGCCACCAAGCTCAAGGGGCTCGGCCAGCCGCCGCACATGGGCACGCTGGACAAGCTCACCAAGCTCGTCGGCGCGATCGAGCAGCGGATCGAAGCGCTCGAGAAGGCGCTCGGCCACCATGGCGGCGGCGACCTGCGAGCCGAGGTGAAGCACTTCCACGACGACGTGATCCCTGCGATGGTCTCCTTGCGGGAGACGGCCGATCAGATCGAGGTCATTCTTCCCGACGATCTGTGGCCGCTGCCGACCTACCGCGAGATGCTGTTCATCAAGTGAGCCAGCCGGAAGCGTCGCGTGAGAGCCTGGGCCGATCGATCGCCGAAGAATGCGATCGGCTCGGACTGTCCGTGCCGCCGCAGGCCGTAGCGGGGCTGGCCGCGTACGCGGCCAGCCTCTGGGCGTGGAACGAGCGGCTGAACCTGACGCGGCACACCGACGTGGAGAAGTTCGTCTCCCGGGACGTGGCCGACGCCGTGGCGATCGCGCCGCACCTGGCTGCCGGAGAGCACATCCTCGACGTCGGCACCGGCGGCGGCGTGCCTGGCGTGCCGCTGGCGATCCTGCGGCCCGACCTCCGGGTGGAGCTGTGCGACAGCGTCGCCAAGCGGGCCCGCGCCGTGCGGGCGATCGTCGGGGAGATCGGGCTCGCGATCCCGGTGCACGAATCGGCGGCGCAGCCGCTGGTCGTGGCGGCAGCGGATGCGGGGCCACGGGGCCGGTTCGACGTGCTCGTGGTGCGGGCGGTCGCGCCCCTGCTGAAGCTCCTCGGCTGGTTCGAGCCGCTGGCCGAGCGGTACGGCCGGATGCTCGTGATCAAGGGGCCGCGGTGGGAGGAGGAGAAGGGCGAGGCCCGGCACCGGGGGCTCGTCAAGAAGGTCACCGTGCGCCGGATCGCCGCCTGGCCGATCCGTGGCAGCGACAACGAGAGCGTGCTGCTCGAGGTGCGGCGGCGGGAGCCTCCCGCGTCGGCCTGAGTGGGGGCGGCCGCCGGCCATCCGGCGCGTGACGGCAGGAGTGCCGGGCCGCTACAGGTTCATGCCGAGAAAGCCGCCGCCCGCGTCACAGGCGGCCTGCTCGCGATCGATCCGCTCCTGCGTGCGGGCCAGGTCGCCGGCGGAGATGTAGCGGTCGAACTCCGCCTCCATGGCGTGCTTCACCGACAGTGTGAGCCACTGCACCGCGGGCTGCGTCAGCCAGTCGCAGGTTTCGCGGTCGAGCCTGACCGTGAGATCGCTGCCGACGGTGCGGGAGTCTGCGTCGTCGGTGAGGATGGTGCCCTCGACCGCGAACCGCACCCAGCCCTGGGTGGGGTCGTTCGTAAACTGGAACGTGCAGGAGCCGTTCGTGAGATAATAGGTGTTGCGGGTGCCGTGGCGGCTCACGGCCTGCTGGAGCCGCTCGAGGCGGCTGCGGTAGGCGGGCGAGGCGTCGAGCGGCACGCTGATCGACCGCACGGTCCGCAGCGGCGTGCAGTCGAACGTGATCGCGACGGGCGGAGAGACTGAGGCGGTGGTCATGACGATGGAATTCTATCGCGCGCCGCTGGCGGAGGCAGCCCCGGCCGGCCGCCGGGCGGGCCTTCGTACCGTGGGGCTTCTGGCGGTCTGGGTGTCGGTCTGGGTGTCGGTCTGGGTATCTGGCTGGGCGTGCCCGGGGCCGTCCGCTGTCGCGGCCGAGCCCGGCCGCTACGCGGAGACCAGGCGGCTCATGGGCGTGCCCTGGACGATCACGGTCTGCGGCCCGGCCGCCGACGTGGCGGCGGCGGCGATCGCCGCCGGTTTCTCCGAGGTGGAAAGGCTGGAGCGCATCCTCTCCGACTACGAGCCCGCGAGCGAGCTCTCGAGGCTGTCGGCCCTGGCGCCGACTCTGGAGCCTGTGGAGGTGGGCGAGGATCTCTGGCGGGTTCTCTCCCGGGCGGTCGAGATCCGCGACGCCACCGACGCCGCCTTCGACCCCACGGTGGGGCCGCTGACGAGCCTGTGGCGGCAGGCCCGCCGCGCCGGACGGCTGCCCTCCGCAGAGCGGCTCGCCGCGGCCCGGCAGGCCGTGGGCCCGGAAGCGCTGCGGCTCCATCCTGCGGCGCGGGCCGTGTCGCTGGAGCGTCCGGGCATGCGGCTCGATCTGGGGGGCATCGGCATGGGCTACGCGGTGGATCGGGCGCTGGAGGTGATCGGTCGCCACGGGATCGCGGCCGCGATGGTCGACGCCTCGGGCGACATCGGTGTCTCGGGCCCCCCTCCCGGCAGCCCCGGCTGGAGCATCGCCATCGCGCCCTTGCGGGCTGCCCGGCCCGATGGCGACGCGGGCGAGCGGCTGATCCTGGTCCATCAGGCGGTGACCACGTCGGGCGACGCCTTCCAGGCGGTCGAGATCGCCGGCCGGCGTTACAGCCACATCGTCGATCCGCGGACGGGGCTCGGCGTGGCGGGACCGGCGGCCGTCACGGTGCTGGCCCGGGACTGCACGACGGCCGATGCGCTGGCGACCGCCGCCAGCGTCCTGGGCCCCGCTCGGGCGCGGCGGGTGATCGCGGAGGCGCCCGGCTGCTCGGCCCGGTTCGTGTGGCAGGAAGATGGGCAGGTCCGGAGCGATGCGTCGCCGGGCTGGCCAACCCAGGCTTCCCAGACCTCCAGGTAGGCCGCTTCGACCGTGCCGAATGGGGCGAGTCTGCCGGTTCTTCCAAGTTTGCGGCCCGGTGTGTCGATATCTCCGGAGCCGTCGCTGCGCCTCGGCGCATGCATTGCGGGTACGGAGTCGGGGGGCACCGTGCCGGGATGGGCTGCACGTTCGTGCGGCCGGTCCCCTTGGGCGCAGCGACGGTGTTTTTGGCCGAGCGAACACACCTTCCGGCGGATGCCCCCGTGCCGCGAATCGCCCGACAGCTCTGGGTAGCCCTGACGAGCATCTCACTGCTCGCCAGCGGATGCGCGCCGCGGCAGCCGTTCTACTTCTTCGAGGACGGCGACCTGTCGCACTACGTCGGGGCGATCCAGAAGATCGAATACCCCGACAGCTGCGAGCAGCCGCTCGACGAGGCTGCCGGCACGACGGAGCCGCTGACGCTCTCCAACGCGCGATTCGACCAGGTCTGGGAGCTGTCGCTCGAGGAGGCGATCCGGATCGCCCTGGAGAACGGCAAGGTGCTCCGCAATCTCGGCGGCCGGTTCCAGAGCTTCGGCGGCCCGCGTCCGCAGACCGGCGAGCCCGCCGTGTCGCTGCTCACCAGCCCCCAGGCCACGCCGAGCATCTACGACCCGGCGATCGCCGAGACCGACCCGTTCCGCGGCGTGGAAAGCGCCCTGGCCCTCTTCGACGCCCAGCTCTCCAGCTCGCTGACGTGGGAGCGGCAGAATCGGCCGCAGAACGTCGGCGGCGTCGGCACGCTCATCTTCCAACAGCAGTTTCTCGGCGACACGGGCAACCTGACGACGAGCCTCCAGAAGCGGACCGCCACCGGTGCCACGTTCGGCTTCGCCAACACCACGCTCTACGACAACAACAACTCGCCGATCCGGCAGGGCATTCCGGATCCGACCGATCCGACCAAACGAATAATCCTGGTGCCGTCGACCTTCACGACGAACTACGACTTCACGTTCAACCAGCCGCTCCTCCAAGGGGCGGGCGTGACCTACAACCGGATCGCCGGTCCCGACCCGTTCGACAACCTCTACGGCCGGCCGCTGTTCCGCGGCGTGCTCCTGGCGCGGATCAACGCCGACATCTCGCTGGCCGACTTCGAGGCGGGTGTCCGCAACCTGGTCAGCGACACCGAGCAGTCCTACTGGGAGTGCTACTTCGCCTACCGCAACCTGGAGGCCCGCAAGGCCGGCCGCGACAGCGCGCTCGAGGCCTGGCGGAAGGTGCACGCCCTCTACGTCGAGCAGTCCCGCGGCGGCGAGGCCGACAAAGAGGCTCAGGCCCGCGAGCAGTACTTCTTCTTCCGCAGCGAAGTGGAGCAGGCCCTCACCGACGTCTACCGCTGCGAGAACCGGCTGCGGTACATGATGGGCATCAGCGCCAGCGACGGCCGGCTGATCCGGCCGTCCGACGAGCCGACCACGGCCCGGATCGCGTTCGACTGGCAGCAGGCCCTCGTCGAGGCCCTCTCCCGGTCCGCCGAGCTCCGCAAGCAGAAGTGGGTGATCAAGCAGAAGGAGCTCGAGCTCACGGCCGCCAAGAACCTCGTCCTGCCGCGGCTCGACCTGGTCGGCCGCTGGCGGTTCCTCGGCATGGGCCAGTATCTCACCGGCCCGAGCAACCGGTCGTATGAAGCCAACGGCACGGACCCGCTCTTGAACACGAATGCCTACGCCTCGCTGTGGCAGGGGCAGTTCCAGGAGTGGCAGGCCGGGGCGCAGTTCAACATGCCGCTCGGCTTCCGCCGCGAGCTGGCGACGGTCCGCAACCAGCAGCTGCAGCTGGCTCGGGAGCGGGCCCGGCTGCAGGACGAGGAGCTCGAGGCCTCCCACGCGCTCGTCGAGGCGGTGCGGAACGTCGACACGAACTTCGCCCTCGCCCAGACCAACTTCAACCGCCGCGTGGCCGCCGAGCGGCAGGTGGAGGCGGTCCAGGCCGCCTACGACGCCGGCACCGTTACCTTGGACCAGCTGCTCGACGCCCAGCGCCGGCGGGCCGAGGCGGAGAGCTCCTATGCCCGGGCGTTGGTCGACTACAACCGCTCGATCTCGCAGCTGCATTACCGCAAGGGTTCCCTGCTCGAATACAACGGCGTCTTCCTCGCGGAAGGGCCGTGGCCGGGCAAGGCCTACTTCGACGCCCACCGGCGGGCCCGGCAGCGCGACGCGAGCCTCTACCTCGACTACGGCCACTCACGGCCCGGTGTGTTCAGCCGCGGCGCGATCACGCAGAACTTCGGCTCGATCGGCGCCGACTCCCAGGCGCGGCAGCTGCCGGCCCGGGATCCCGCCACGAAGGAGGAGGACGACCAGCAGAAGGCGCCGCCCGCGCCGGGCACGACGCCCCGGTCGGACGCACGGCCCGGCCTGCCCGAGCTCCTCCCCACGCCCCGGCCGGCCGCCGCTGCGGGCGGCTGACGGCTCGTCGACGGCCAGCGCGGCTGCACGCTCGCAGACTGTGGAACACGTCTGCCGGAGCAGGATGCGACGACCACTGACAGCCAGGGAGCCGTGGATAACGTCATCCGCCGCTGGAGGCGGCGGCAGCGAGCGCCGAAAAACCGCGGCTTTTTTGCCGCTCGTCCTCATGGAAAAAGGCCAGGGAGGGCTTTTTCCACAGCCAGCTACCGTGCGGCCGGCAGGGCTGCCGCATCGAGCGCCCGGCGGAGGGCCTCGGGGTCGCGATCCGTGATCTCGGCGAGCCGCCGTTTCGCTGCCGGCAGCGGGCAGGCGGCGAGATAGCCGGCCACCGCCCGGCGGATGAGCGGATCATCGCGGCCGAGGGCATCCCACAGACCGGCGACGTCGTCGACCGCGTCCCAATCGCGGTAGCGGGCCAGGTCGATCGCCGCGTCGGCCGCCACGGCCGGGCGCGCGAGCAACAGCCGCGTCGCGGTGACGATCCGCGGCCGCGGGATTGTGTCGGCGAGGCTCTCGCCGGCGAACCGCAGGGCAGCCAGCAGGTGCCGCTGGTCGAGCGGCCGCGCCGTCGGGCCGAAGAGGCCGCGATCGCGGAGCGAGTCGAGGCCGGCCTCCCCCTCGGCGACGAGGAGGCCAGCGAGGATCCCGTCGAACCCAGCCCTGAAGTCGTCGCCGGGCGCGTCGAGGGCGTGGAGCAACGCGGCGGTGCAGTCGCGGACGACGGCCGGGTCGCCTGTGGCGCGGGCCGCCACGCCGAGCAGGAGTCCGTAGAGACCTCGCCGCCGCTGGTCGATGCCGGGATCGGCCAGCCACGCCCGCAGGGCAGGCACGTCGAACGCGTCTGCGGCGGCCCGCACGTCGGCGAACGGGGCGAGCCCGAATTCCGTGAACGCGTCGGCGGCGATCGCCGGCTCGGGGTGCTCGAGCCGGGCGGCGAACCAGCGCAGCCGCTCCGCGGCCGGCAGCGTGACGCCTGGGGCCGCGACCGCGTATCCCAGGAGCGTTTCGTCGGCGGCGATCGCTGACCAACGCAGTGGGGCCGAGGGCGGGTCGTCGGCCGCAGCGAAGAGCATGGCCGTTCCGGTCAGCGGCGCGGGTACGCGGGCCTGCACCGCGGCGCCCGGCTGCGCCGCTGCGGCCCGCCCGCGGAGCACCTGATCGATCCGGAACGTCTGGGCCGGCAGGCCCGCGGCATCGGTCACGGCGGCGTCGGTCGCCTCTCCCACGGCCACCACGGTCGCCGCGTCGCGCCGCTGCGCGAGCGACTGGCCCACAACGCCGCAGAACGGGCAGGCATGCGCGATCGTCGCGGTGAGGCAGGCGGCCGCCGCGACAGCGAAGCGCATGCAGCTGGCGAGTCGTCGCGTGCCGGGGCCGCCGATCATGCCGTCACCAGCGGTTCATTCATCGAGCATGCCGGCACGCTGTGCCTGCATTCTGGCCCGCCAATAGGGGATGTTGCACAGCAAGAGCCTGCCCGTGCCCTCGTAGACATAGGCCCGCGTCTGGCCCGACAGCGCGGAGCTCAGAAACGACTTTGCCGGCCGCCGCATCGAGAGGGAAATACCCTGCGTCCGGGCGACGACGAAGGGGCCGTCGACGACGAATCGTTCGTCGTCCAGCTCCACTTCCTGCACCGGTCCGTCGACACACAGCACCGCCCGGCCCTTTCCCTTCAGTGTCGTCTTGTACCAGAAGACCCCCTGGCCGGCGAGCAGGGAGGTGACCAGCCGCTCGCGGTGAATCGCCAGCCTGACGTTCGCGTCGCTCGCCCAGAAGCACTTCGTGTCGAGGATCCAGCGCTCATCCGTCTGGATCTTGATCAGATGAAATCCGCCCAGCTTCGCATCGAGGTGGACGGTACCGGTGCCGCGGTACCTCGGGCGCAGGAGCGATTCATCGGAGAAGAGCGACACCCAGATCGCCTGCAGCGTGGGCCACGGGACGTCCATCGTGATCGCACCCTGCATGTGGTTGAGCGCCCCCCGCTCGGTCCGCACATCGTCGCCGTCCAGGTGCACCTTCACCCAGCGCATGCCTTCGCGGTGCTCCACCTCAAAGGTCGCCATCGATCGACACCTCCTGGCCGCGGGTGACGCCGCCGTCCGTCCAGTCGCACTTCCATCCCGGGAAGGCGACCTGCGGGTAGGGGTCGGGGTCGATCGGCGCCGCCGAGGCGTGCACGATGTCGAACTGCCGGTCGGGGCGGATCCTGCCCACCCGGAAATACTTCGTGCAGTGCTGGGTCTTCGGGTCGAGCCGGATGGGGCCGCCGGGGCCGGCGAACTCCAGGCCGTCGCGGAACGCCTGCCGCACGGCATCCGTCTCGAACGACCCCGCCTTCTCGACCGCCGCCTTCCACAGGTGCACGAGGCACCAGTCGGGCTCCATCGGGTCGTCCGTGACGCGGTCGTGGCCGAACTCGCTGCGAAAGCCGTCGACCCATTGCCGGTTGGCGTCGGTGTCGAGGCTCTGGAAATAGCACGACGCGGCGTAGTGGCCCTGCGCCTGCTCCGGCAGCAGGCTGCGGAGTTCGTCTTCGCCGATGCTGGTCGCCACGACGGGCAGCTTGTCGGGATCGATCCGGGCCTCGGCCAGCGCAGCGAAGAGGCCCAGGTTGCTGTCGCCGTTGACGGTGCTCAGCACGCAATCGGCCTTGGAGAACAGGATCTGCTGGACCACCGTCGAGAAATCCCGCTGCCCCATGGGCACGTAGACCTCGCCGCTCGGCCGCATTTCCATCGCGTCGAGGTGCCGCCGGACGATGTAATTGGCGGTCCGGGGAAAGACGTAGTCGGAGCCGAGCAGGAAGATCTTCTTCTTCGAGCCGCCCTCCGGGCTCATCAGCCAGTCGATCGCCGGCAGCACCTGCTGGTTGGGGAGGCTGCCGCCGTAGACGACGTAGGGGGACGACTCGTTCCCCTCGTACTGCACCGGGTAGAAGAGGAGCTTGCGGTGCTCCTCGAAGAGCGGCAGCACCGCCTTGCGGCTGGTGCTCGTCCAGCAGCCGAATGCGGCGACCACGCCCTCGTCGAGCAACTCTCTGGCGCGCCGGACGAAGATCTCGGGACGGGAGCGGGTGTCGGGCGCACGGGCGACAAGCTGCCGCCCCAGGAGCCCACCTGCCGCGTTGATGCGTTCGAAGGCGTGCAGTTCGATGTCGCGCAGCGACGTCTCGCTGATCGCCATGGTGCCGGTCTGGGAGTGCAGCAGGCCCACGGGCACGGCTGCGGTGCGATGGGGGACGCCCGTCGAGCAGCCCGCGAAGAGCCCCGGGGCGAGCACGCGGGCGGCGGCCAGCGTGGCGGCCGCGGACCGCGAGAGCGCCTGCCGCCGCGTGACTGCCGGCCCTGAACGGATCATCGGAGCGGCTGGCGTATGTTTCCTAGTCATCGTTCATCCGCCGGTAGAGGACCTCGAAGGGCTCGGCCGAGATGCTCACGTCTCCCCGGAACGGCTGGTTCATGTCGATGATCAGGTACATCATCGTGCCCAGATAGGCGGCCAAGATCCCGCCGAGCACGATGTGCGAGATGAGCTTCATGTTGAACATCCAGCAGAGCATGATGTTGAAGACGGCCCCCAGGAGCATCACGTACCACATCGACGCGGGCAGGGCTGACTTCACGGAATACAGCCGCATCCGTCGGCATTCGAGGAAGTGGTTGAGCTGTCGCAGCGCCTCGGCGTGGAGGATCTCCTGGGCCGGCGTCCCGGGCTGGAAGTCGAGCAGCCGGTCGTGGACCGCTTCGGCACGGATGGTGCCCTCCTCGGGCACGATGCCCTGCTGCTGGAGCGGCCAGGCGTACTTGATCACGTAGCGCGTGTAGTCGCGGAGCATCCAGCGCAGGTTCTGCCCGTGGGGCTCCGGGTAGCGGGAGACGTCCTCGTAGAGCGCCGAGAGAGCCGCGGCCTCACGGGTGACGTTCGCGCCGGCCTCCGCGACGCCCTGGTATGCCGTGACCGCGATCAGGCCAAGCAGCAAGCCGTAGAACACGCAGAAGCAGGAGAGGATGTAGCCGACGATATCGTTGGCCCCCGGCGTGTTCTTGACGAACTGCCGCAGGATCGGCCGCACGAGGATCGCGCCGGCCCAGTAGACGCCGACGAACAGCGCGATGATGAGGAGCGCCAGCTCATTCGGCGGGATGTCGTAAATCCAGAAGAAGTCGTGGCTGAAGTCGTGGCTCATGGTCGCCTGCCTCGGCTGGCCGCTCCGGGGCACCACCCCACAGGAGGGGGCGGCCGCGGTTTTTGGGCTGCCGGGCCGATACTACCAACGCCCCGGGGTCACTGCACGTTTTCGCCGTCCAGTGCATAGATCGCGAGATGGCGGCCGTCTGGCCCCCGCAGTTCCTCGACGCGGAACGTGCCGGCCACGGCCACGGGGCGGATCGAGAAGTCGGCCGTCCTGCCCGGCACCATCCGCACCACGACGCAGTCGTGCAGGGCGGCGCCGGGGCCGAAGCAGCACTCCATGTTGTCGCGCACCAATACGAACTGCGTGAGGCCCGTCTGCTGGAAGCTCGGCAGGATGTAGCCGCGGATCCGCACGCGGGTGTTCTCCAGCGACGTCACCCGCGCGGGCAGCAGGTCCCGTGTGAACGGGTCTCCCTTTTGCATCTCGAGCTTGACGTCGTCAAAGGAGATGTCGCGCACGCTGGTCGCGCGGGCCGCCGGGGCGGTGGTGGCGGCCGGCTTCGGCGCGGCCACGGCCGGCGCGGAGGACTCCGACGGGGCACGCGTAGCGGGCCGTGGCTCGGCTGGCTGCGTGTTGGCTGGCTGCGTCTTCGCTGGCTGCGTCTTCACTGGCTGCGTCTTCACTGGAACGGCCGGCGCACCACAGCCGACGATGCAGCCGCCGGCGATCAGGAGGAGCGTTCGGCCGCGGCATGCACGGGCGGTGGGACCTCGGGAAGCAATGGCTCGAGCGCTAGCGGACAAAAGCGGCCTCGAGGTGATAGAGCACGCCGCCGTCGAGCCCCGGGGAGATCGTGGGACGGACGACGAATTTCCCGGCGATCTTCGTGAGCCGCGGCGAGAAGTCGATGCCCTTGGGGTGGGCGGGATCGTCGAGCTGCACGAGCACGCGATCGGTGATCTTGGGATTGCCGCCGAAGCAGCAGTCGCCCTGGTCCCGCACGAGCAGGAACTGCGTGATCCCGTGCTGCTGCTTGCCGGGATACATGTAGCCCTTGAGCAGCACGCTGCGACCGTCGAGTTCCCGGGCCGTATCGGGGATGGCGTCGGCCGGGTCCCCGGCCAGCGGCTGCAGGAGCCCGTAATCGATCCGCTCGTAGCCCTCGGGAAGCTCGCGGGCGTAGCGGAGCGAGACGGTGCCGAGCCCCGCCACGAGCGACACCGCCGACACCGCGATCGCCGCGATCGCGAGACCGCGGCCGATGAGCTCGTCGGGCCGGCTGGCGATCGTCCGTAGCGCCACCAGCCCGAGCACGACGCCGAGCAGCGGCACCGCCGCCAGGGCGAAGTCGATGAAGGCCAGCGGGGAGAGCAGGGCCGCAGCGGCGGCCGCGATCGCCGCCCCGGCGACCGCGCGGTAGCGGTCCTCGGGAGCCTCGCCGGCCGCATCGTGGACGGGATCGGAGAGTCCTGCGGCCATGCGAGAAGTCCCTGTGTCCACCGCAGGCTCCTAGCGGCCCAACGAGCCCGCGCCACCCGCCCGCAGGGCCGCGCGGGAACACAGCCCGATCGCGAGGACGATCGCCGCCCAGATGGCCCACCTGATTCCGCTCGCTCCGCGCGGCTCCGCCGGGGCGGCCTTCGCGGTGGCCGCAGGCCGCGACGGGTCGATGCCCGGGGTCTCGTCGGTCGCCTCCTCGTCGGCGAGTACCGCGGGGATTCTCGCTGCGACGGCCATCTCCTCCGGCGTTGCCGCGGGGGGCGTGCCCTGGGCCGCGGCGGGCGGCGTGGCGGGCGGCGTGGCGGGCGCCACCGCGGCCGGATCGCCGGGGTCTGCGTCCTGCGGTGCGGCCGCCGTGGTGCCGGCGGGTTTGGGACCGATCGCCCCGGAGAACGCCGCCAGGGTCGCTGCGCGGCGGACCGCCTCGGGGTCGACCTTCTCCAGCTTCGTGATCGCCGCCGCCGCCGCCGGCAGCGGGCAGGCCCGCAGGTAGTTCACGATCGGCTCGCGGACGAAGATGTTGTCGGCCTCGGCCTTCTCGAAGAGCTCGACGAGCCGGTCGATCACCGACCAGTCCTGCCAGCGTGCCAGGTCCGCGATCACGAGGTCGGCGAGCTTCGGCTCGGCCAGCAACAGCCGCAGCGACCGGAGCACGCGGTCGCGTGGCACGCTGTCCGACTCCTCGCCGAGGAACCGCAGCGCCATCACCGCCGCGTAGGTCTCCGTGAACGGGACGTCCCGGCCGCGCCGGTCGAGGAACAGCTCGTCGACGAGGTCGAGGCCCTCGGGCCCGCGGAGCGTCACGTAGCAGGCGATGAGCGCGTCGAGGCCGCTGCGGACCTCGTTCTTCTCCGGCCCGGGATCGGTGTTGGCCAGGATCCTGCCGATGCGATCGGCGTCGGCCTTGGTGCCGCAGGCCCCGAGCATCGTGGCGTAGAGCCTGCGCCGGTTCGCCTGCACCTTCGGGTTCTCGATCCAGGCCAGGAGTTGCGAGGGATCCATGCGGTCGGCGAGCCCGCGAACGTCGCTGTAGGGCGCGACGGCGAACTCGTCGTAGGCGTCCCGGGCGAGCGTCTCGTCGGGATCCTCGAGGTGCTGCTGGAAGAAGGCCAGGCGGTCGGGCCCCTTCTCGGGAAGCGGCCCGAGCTTCCTGAGATACTCGACGGCGCGGTCGCTCACCGGGATCGGGCTCGACCAGATGAGCTTCGGCGGCTCGATGCCCAGGAGCAGGAAGAGCGAGCCGACGGGCTTGTTCTCCAGGAGGATCGTCTCGATCGGCGGCCCGTCGGCCGTATGGCCGGCCTCGGCGACCAGGTCCGCACCCTTGAGTACCTCGACCACGGCGAACTTGCCCTTCGGCAACGGCCCCTCCGCCCGCGGCGACAGCGAGCCGGCCGGCGGCTGCTCGACGAGCCTGCCGATGACGGCCGTCTGGCTCTGGGCAATCTCCTGCGCGAACGTCAGCGACACGGCCGAGCAGAACGGACAGGCCGCCAGCGGCTCCATCCGCCCGGCCGCGACCGCCGCGACGGTCGCCACTGTGAGCACGGCCCGGAACCGGAAGGAGAGCGGCGGCAGGCGGCGGCGTGGCAGCTGTGTGTGCATCCCGGCATTGTAGCGGCTGGCACGCCGGCGTTCGCGACGGCTCACGACCCGCCCTGGAGCCACTTGGCGACGTCGGTCCTATAGGCCACCACGGCCGGGAGGAGGGCGGCGAGAATCGCCAGTGCCACGAGGAACGGCACCAGGAGCAGCTCGGCCCCCGGCGCCGCAGAGAGCACGCTGGCCGAGACGCCGGCGTTGGTCGTGATCAGCGGCGAGATAGCCCCCACCAGCAGGTGCCCGAGCAGCCATCCGGCGAGGCCGCCCCCCACCGCCAGGAGCACCGCCTCGATGAGCACCACGGCGAGCACGTGCGACCGCCGGGCACCGAGCGCCCGCATGATGGCCACGTCCCGACTGCGCTCCAGCGACGAGCCCACCATGCTCACGAGGATGCCGATCGCCGAGACCACGACGACCAGCGCCGTCACCAGCAGCAGCAGGAGCTCCATGGGCCGCACGAAGAGATCCAGCAGCTGGCGGATCTCGCGGACGGGTTCCGCGGCCTGGCCGTCGCGGCCCTCGTTGATGGCGGTCCGCAGGCCCATGGCGGTGAGCTCCGCGGGCAGGTCGGGCATGCCGGGCATCCCCGGCAGCGACGCTGTCTCCACGAGGATCGCCGTGACCTCGCGCTGCGCGAACGGCAGCGGCACGTGGCCCGAGGCGGACGGCTGCCCGCCTGCGGCCGGCGTCGGAGCGTCCTCCGCCCCTTCCACCGGCTTCGCGTGGCCATCCTGCAGATAGAAGCCCTCCATGTTCACGAAGACGCCGCGGTCGACGGGCGTGTCGGTGCGGGCCAGGATCCCGATGACGGTAAAGGGGTCGTGCACCTTGCCGTCGTCGGCGCCGTGGGTGGGCGCGAAGGAGTCGCCGGCCCGCAGGCCCAGCCGCGTTGCCACGGTCGCGCCGAGCACGCCGCCGAAGAACTCGTCATCGCGGAAGTTGCGGCCCGCTGAGAACGCGAACGGCCGTCCGTCGCCGACGGTGAGCCGGTCGAAGTAGGAGGCGTTGGTGCCGATCACGCGGAAGCCGCGGAAATAGTCCCCCATGCAGATCGGCACGGCCGTCTTCGTGCTGGAGGCGTAGGTGCCGTCGGTGCCGTCGGGCCGTGCCGCCGCCGGCAGGAACTGCTGGTAGAAGTCCCAGGAGATGTTCTCGATCGGCTTGCTGATCAGATAGACGCTGTTGAGGACCAGCTGCAGCGGGCTCCCCTTCGCCCCGATGATCATGTTGTAGCCGAGGCCCGAGCCCGACTCGAAGGCCTGCTTGACGATGCCGGCCGTGACGAGTGTGGCCACGACGAGCGCGACGCCCAGCGCCAGCGAGAGCGCGGTCAGCCCGCTGGTGAGCAGCCGCTGCCGGATGTTGCGCCAGGCGATGCCGAGGAGGGTCATGGGAGGACTGTCATGGCGGGGTGGGTGTGGTTGATCTGGCTGGGTTTTATGTGTGGTTCATCAAGCAGACGACCTGGCACCGCTTCGTTTCGTGATCACTGAAAACGGTTTGCAGGTGCTCGACGGGGGGGCCGGGGTGGCCCATGCCCCGTCGCTTGACGTTCGCTCCGGCCCTGCGGGCCTGGGCCACCCCTGCCTCGATGGTGGTATCAGGGATCTCCGATACGTGAGGTTCACATGGTATCCGTGTACGAGCCGTATCAGACCCTGGCGGCGCGGTTGAAGTCCTCCAGCCGCACCCGCCGCGGAAACTGCCCCGCGACGTCGTCGTCGTGCGTGACGACCAGCAGCGCCACCCCCTGCTCCGTGCAGGTGTTCCGCAGCAGGTCGATCACCTGCTGCTGGTGGGCCGGGTCGATGCTCGCGGTCGGCTCGTCGGCGAGGACCGCCCGCGGGCTGTTGGCCAGGGCCCGCGCCACGGCCACCCGCTGTTGCTGGCCCACGCTCAGGGCCGCCGGCTTGTGGTCGAGCCTGTGGCCCAGGCCGACGGCCTCGAGCAGCCGCTCCGCCCGCCGGCGGTCGGGGCGGCCGGAGCCGAACGACATCGCCACGAGCACGTTCTCGAGGGCCGTGAATCCCGGCAGCAGGTTGAACTGTTGGAACACCAGCCCCAGCTTGTCGGCCCGCACGCGATCGCGGCGCGGCTCGTCGAGGCGGGTGACGTCGATCCCGTCGATGAGCACGCGGCCGGAGTCCGGCCGCATGATGCCCGACACGACGTTCAGGAGCGTCGACTTGCCAGACCCGCTGCGTCCCTCCAGCGCGCAGTGCTCGCCGGCGGCCAGGCTGAAGGCCGGGACGTCGAGGATGTCGACCCGCTCGCCTCCCGGCATGGCGAACGACTTGCGGACATCGACGAGTTCGATGACGGGGGCGGGCATCACGACTGGGGCAGCGGGGTGCGAATCACAGTATGCATCGTAGCCCACGCCGGCCGCTCGCAGTCAAAACCGGCTTTTCAGACCGATGTTTGAGCGGCCGTGGCTGGGCGGTGTATATTCCGCCGCCCGGAGCGTCAGTCGAGCGTCCGCCCGTCGCGGGAGTCGTCTCGCCCCGGGCCGCACCGCACGTCCGTATTCACGCCCCAGATTCACGCAGCAGACACACGCCCCAGCTTTACTCCCCAGAGTTACTCCCCAGGAGATTCCCCGTGGCCATTCGCGTCGGCATCAACGGTTTCGGTCGCATTGGTCGCCTCACCTACCGGGCCATCTACGAGAAGTACGGCCTCAACGGCGACGTGCAGGTGGTGGCGCTCAACGACCTGACGGACGCGAAGACCAATGCCCACCTCCTGGAGTTCGACTCCAACTACGGCCCCTTCAAGGGCAAGGTCGGCTACGAGGGCAACGACCTCGTCGTCGACGGCCACAAGATCCACGTGTTCGCCGAGAAGGACCCCGGGGCGATCCCGTGGGGCTCGCAGGGCGTGCAGATCGTCGTGGAGGCCACGGGCTTCTTCACCGATGCCACGAAGGCGGTCGCCCACAAACGCGACAGCGTCAAGAAGGTGGTGATCTCGGCGCCCGCGAAGAACGAGGACCTGACGCTCGTCCTCGGCGTCAACGACACGATGTACGACCCCAAGAAGCACCACGTGATCTCGAACGCCTCCTGCACGACCAACGGGCTGGCGCCCGTCGCCAAGGTGCTGCACGAGACCTTCGGCATCGATCGGGGCCTGCTGACCACCGTGCATGCCTACACGAACTCCCAGAAGACGGTCGACACCGCCGCGAAGGACCTGCGCGACGCCCGGGCCGCGGCGCTGAACATCGTGCCGAGCAGCACCGGTGCCGCGAGGGCTGTGGGCCTCGTGATCCCGGAGCTCCAGGGGAAGTTCACCGGGATGGCGTTCCGCGTGCCGGTGTCCACCGTGAGCGTCGTCGACTTCACGGCGCTGCTCAACAAGGAGGCTTCGCCCGCCGACATCAACGCCGCCATGAAGAAGGCGGCCGAGGGGCCGCTCAAGGGCATCCTGCGCTACACCGACAAGGAGCTGGTCTCGACCGACCTCAAGGGGGATCCGCACAGCTCCATCTTCTCGGCCGTCGACACGATCGGCCTGGGCAACTTCGTCAAGGTAGTCAGCTGGTACGACAACGAGTGGGGCTACTCCAACCGCGTCGCCGACCTCCTGAACTTCCTCGAGGACAAGGGGCTCTAAAAAAGAGGCTCTAGAAAAGGGGCTCGAGGAGCTGTGGGCCGCCGCGGCCCACGCGACGAGACTTTTGCCGCCTCCGAGCCGGTACTAAACGTACGTCGAATGCGATCTAGACAGGGGTCTCTCACTGGCTTTTGGAAAAAGCCTTCCACGGCCTGCGAGGACGCATTGCCAGGACGCATCCGGGTTCCCGCATGCGGCGCGGGGGTCGGCCCGGTCGCTCCGATCATCCGGCCTGGATGATGCCGGACGCCGAGCCGAGGGAAACCTGGCCCAGCTTGTTGGCCGCGACCACGTTCCGCAGCAGCTTCGTGCCCGCGCAGTTCCCGACCGCGTAGATGCCGAAGCCCCCGTTCGTGACCACGGTGTTGATCGACTGGTCGGTTGTTCCGCCGCAGACGGCCCGGGTGGCCGCGCTGAGCATCAGGCCGTTTTGACCGTTCGACTGGATCGAGTTGCCGGCGATCGTCGTGCCCTGGGAATTTCCCGTCACGAAGACGCCGCTGGTCTGGTTGCCATAGATCGTGTTGCCGCCCGTCGCGGAACCGACCTGGTTGTTCAGGGCGCCGCTGAGCACGATCCCCGCCGCGGTGTTTTGGAAGATCTGGTTCCCCAGGATCCTGTTGCCGCGTGACGAGATCACCGTGATCCCGGCGCCCTGGTTTCCGGAAATCTTGTTTGCCAGCACCTGCGGTGACGCGACCGGGTCCGCCGGTTCGCCGCCGATCGTGGTGCTGGCCGTGCCGGCGGCGAGGGAGATGCCGCCGAGGCCGTTGGCCACGGTCTCCCCGAGGATGCCCGCGCCGATCGTGCTGTTGACGATGCGGTTGTTGTTCGCCCGCCCAATGATCTCGATGCCGTAGCGGCCGTTGCCGGAGACATACACGTCGCCATTTTCAGCGGGCTGGAAGCCGCCGATGGCGTTGCCGCGGGCTCGGCTGCTGATCAGGATGCCGCTGCGGGCGTTGGGAACGGCGACATCGGTCTCATAGGTGTCGAAGTCGACGGTGGTGCCGATCGCGGCGTTCAGCACCTGCACGCCGCTCGCGACGCCGGTGATCTCGATGCCATTGGCAAGATTGCCGCCGATGATGGCGCCGAACACGAGGATGTTGCCGCCGGTTGCCGTGACGAGGATGCCGTCGAGGTTGTTGGGCACCGCGGTCGGGCCGAAGGCCTGCGTGCCGCTGAACAGGTTGGTGATGACCACTCCACCGGATCGGTCCCGCACCTCGATGCCATGCCGGTTGTTGCCGGAGGTGACGTTGGTGAGCGGGCCCAGCAGCAGGCTGTCGACCTCGTCGGGGATGCCCGCGGCGACGGGGTTCGAACCCGCGCCGCCCACCTGCGTGTTCGTCGACCGGCCCGAAATGAGCAGGCCATCACCGCCGTTGCCCACGTCCGACTTGTTGTTCGCGCCGAGGCCGAGGAAGTTGCCCTGAACCGTGGTGTTGTTCGAGTTGGTGATCCGCAGGCCGTTGCCCGCGTTGCCGCCGATGACGTTGAAGAAGGCGAACGCGTTCTGCCGTGCGCCGCTGCCGATCAGCCGATTGCCATTGGCACCCACGATCGCCACGCCGTCCAGGCCGTTCCCCTGCGGCGCGTTGCCGGACACGTCGGTGCCGATGAAGTTGCCGCTGAGGGTGGTGGCTGTGGCTCCGCCGGTGATGAGGACGCCGTTTTGCTTGTTGCCGGAGATCAGGTTGGACAGCGCCGGCCGCACGAAGCCGCTGGCCTGCGTCGGATCGTTCCCGGCCGAAACCTCGCCGCCGATGATGTTCCGGGCCGCCCGTGACGTCACTAAAATGCCGTTGAGCTTGTTGGGCTCGGCACGCAGGCCGGTCGCGTCGGTGCCGATGAAGTTCATCGCGATCCGGTTGTCGACGGAGCCGTAGATGCTGATGCCGTTGCCCCCGTTGCCGGAGATCACGTTCGACCGCTGGAAACCCAGGTCGACCGTCGCCTGGTAGGCGTAGTTGATCAGCCCGCCGTCGTTCGCGGATCCGACGACCTGGTTGCCGTAGACCGCCATGGCGGCGGTGCCCTTCGTGGCGTCGGGGTCCGCGATGGTCGTCCATGTCGCGTCGCCGAACGTGCCGTCGGCATTGCGGCTGACGGTCACGAAAGCGCCTGAGAGGTTCGAACCGGCCGCTGCGGCGACGGAGGTCGCGCCGATCGTGTAACAGCCGGTCTCGACGCTGCTGATCGACTGGAATTGCGCGGCTGCGCTGGTGTCAGCCGGGTTGGCGAACGTCTGCCAGTTGGAGAACAGGCCGGTTTCGGAATCGTAGTCGACCAGGAAGGCCTGTCCGAGCGGGGTGCTGTTGTCGCGGAAGTTGTTGGTCGCCTGCGCCGAGTAGCTGCCGCAGATCGTGTAGCTGCTGTCGCCGTTGTGCCAGATGCCGCGGACCGCCGTGCTGACGGCCCCCGGATAGGCGACATCGGTCACGTATACGGCCTGGGCGACGTCGGCAACGTCGTAGATGAATGCCCGGCTCGCGCCGGTGAACGTCGGGCTGGCGCCGTAGTCGCCCACGATCAGATTGCCGCCCGTGCCGTATGCGGTGACGAACTTCGGGTCGCCCGGCAGCACCAGGTCGCGGTAGTTGTCGGCATCCGCGAAGCCTTCCTCGGACAGAGGCCCCTCGTAGAAGAATCCGCGCGTCTCGACCAACAACAACGTGCCGCCGCCCACCACCCGCACGTCGCCGGTCTCGAGGCGATCCACGTCGAAAACGTTTGCTTTCTTCGCCTCGCCCGGCAGGCTGACGCGGTAGCCGGTGCCGGTCATGTCGTCGATCGGCCCGTCGTAGACGATGCCGTCGGTGCTGGATGCCAGGGTGCCGGCGAGCAGATACTGGCCGTCGGTTTCCGAGAGTGTGATCCCTTGCCAGGCGGCGACCGCGACCTTTTCAGTACCGATCGAGACGCCGTCCGCGGTGAAGTAATCGATGGCGCGGACCGGATCGACGTTGCCGATGGTGTTGCCGACGGATTTGGGGTTGATCCGCACGCCGTCGCCGGTGTTGCCAAAGATGAAGTTGTCGGTGAGCGTGATCCGTGAGGCGTTGAGCGTGACCCCGGCGCCGGCAGCGTTCGACAGGTAGAGCGACTGCACGACCGATCCGTCGCTGCCCGGGGCGAACTGCAGGCCGGCACGTCTGCCGAAATCGACGGCCACCAGCGGCGCTTCATTGAACTCGGGCGCCGTCGTGCCATCGATTGCGAGGGGTGCCGTCACGGCCGGCAGCGCCGTCTTCAGGGTGATCGTGCCCGACACCTCGAATTCGATCACGTCGGCATCACGGGTGGCGTTCGCGTCGAGCACCGCCTGCCGCAGCGATCCCTGCCCGGCATCGGCGAGGCTGCTCACGGTGAACGTGGCCAGCACGGCGCGGCTCTCGAGCCGTTCGAACCGGCGCTCCCGGGTGTCGCGGTGGCGGGCGGTGCGGCGGTTGCGATTGCGAAAAAGACCCAACGTCGACTGGCGCACGCGCGGCTCCTCGAAGTTCGCGGACGCGGAGCGGGCGGCAACGGCCACCACACTCATCGCCATCCGCGTGCAGCCCTAGTCTACGCGGGCTTTTCGGGAATGCACGGACCGGGTCGCCGGGATCGCGGAGGCGGTTTTTCCCGGAAATCGCGGGACGGTGGGCCGCCTCCCGACTCCGTTCGATCGCCGCTCCGCGGCTGCGCAAAGCGGCCTATCGAGGTCCGCCGGCCATCCCGTTGGGCTGCGTCGCGACCGTGCAGTCCGTCTCGAACGACGCGCCGTCGAAGCAGGTGAGCTTCACCAGCAGCCGGACGGCCGTGCCCTGCGGCGGTTGCCCGGGCCAGCGGAGCACGAAGTGCAGTCCACGGTTTCGGGAGGTCCGCCGGAAGTGTGTGAACGCTTCCTGGGCCGGAATGTCCCAGCGTGCCACCGGGCCGCCGCGGTCGTCGATGACGGCGATCACCACGTCGCCGGCGGCGGCCACGAGACGCTCGTCGTCATCGCGAGGCTCGATGACCAGCGCGATTCCGTCGCTGAGCCCGTCGCCAGTGCCGTCGAAACACTCGGTGCGGGACTGATTGATGACGAGGTGTGTGATCTTCCCGGCCTCGGCAAGGCTCTCCTCGTGGGAGAGCTGCTTGCCGGCGGGTGGCTGGGCGTCGGTCGCGGGAGCCGGGGCGATGGGGCGGGCGCCGGGATCGACGTCGGCGGCGGCGGGCATGGCTGCGGCGGCCGGCAGCACGGTCGCGGCCGCCGGAGCGGCGGCCCCCGGCAGCCGTGGCTCGCTCGGCAGCGGCGGCACGCCCTCGAGCTTCGGCGGGGCGACACCGCCGGGTGCCGACGGGATCGAGATCGGCGGTGGCAGCCGCCCGCCGCCGCCGCCCGATGCGGGGCCGCCTGGGATGGTCAACGGCGGCGGCACGAGCGTGGGCTGCCCGGAGGAGGGCGTGGGCAGTGTGCGGGGCGTGGGCAGCGACCGCGGCGCGGGGGCCGCGACGTCGCTGTCGGCGAACCCGAGCTGGCGGCGCAGGCTCGTGTTCTCGCCGGCGACCCGTTCGAGCCGGGCGCACTTCGCCTCCAGCTCGTCCTGCAGCTGATAGATCTGATCCTCTTGCATCCGCAGCTCGCGCTCGAGCAGCTGCTGGCTCAGGTCGCTCTTGCAGCCGGCGCACAGCGCCGCGGCCAGGAGAGCCGCCCGTGTCGCCACCGACGCCCCGGCCGCACGCAGCGACAGGACGGCTGCGAGGCGGCCGCGGAGGGCCGTCGGAGCACACTCGAACATCCGGCACAGTGATCGTGTCATGACGCGCCTCCTTGCGCCTCACGGCCCCTCGCGGGGCGTCTTCAGCCGACCGTCGTTCCTGTCCGCCCGTCCTCCCTGCCCACGCTCCTCGCTTGCAGCCGCCGCCCCGCCTCCTGCGTGCGTCAACCGCCCTTCGGCTCCACCTTGCCGGCGGTCGGCATCCGGTCGATCACCTCGTCGATGAGCCGATACTCCATCGCCTCGTGCGCCGACATGAAGCGGTCGCGATCGGTGTCCTGCTCGATCTTCTCCAGCGGGTGGCCGGTGTGCTTGAGCAGGATCGCGTTGAGCTTGTGCTTGATGTTCTTGAATTCCTTGGCGTGGATCATGATCTCCTCCGCCGTGCCTTCCATGCCGGCCAGGGGCTGGTGGATCATGATGCGGGCGTTCGGCAGCGCCCGCCGCTTCCCCTTGGCTCCGGCGGTGAGCAGGACCGCGCCCATCGAGGCGCACTGGCCGATGCAGTAGGTCGCCACGTCGCAGGTCACGAACTGCATCGTGTCGTAGATGGCCAGACCCGCCGTGACGCTGCCGCCCGGCGAATTGATGTAGAGATGGATGTCCGCCTTCGGGTCGTCCGACTGCAGGAACAGAAGTTGCGCCACGATCGCGTTGGCGACCTCGTCGTTGACCTGCGAGCCGAGGAACACGATCCGGTCCTTGAGGAGCCGGCTGTAGATGTCCATCGCCCGCTCTTCGCGGCCGCTCTTCTCGATCACGTAGGGAATCAGGGGCATGGACGGCGTCTCGGCGGGGCTGGAGGGATGCTCGTGGATCGGAACGGGAACGCTGGCGGGCTCAATCCTTGCCCTCGTCCTCCGGCGCCGCCGGCGGCTTCGTGAGCACTTCGTCGACGAGCCTGTATTCCTTCGCCTCGGTGGCGGTCAGGTAGCGGTCGCGGTCGGTGTCCTTCGCGATCCGCTCGATGGGCTGGCCGGTGTGGCGGGCGAGAATCTCGTTGAGGATCGCCCGGGTCTTGATGATCTCGTCCGCCTGGATCTCGATGTCGCTGACCTGCCCGCCGACCTGCCCGTAGGGCTGGTGGATCATCACCTTGGCGTGCGGCAGCACGAAACGCTTCCCCTTCGCGCCGCCGGCGAGCAGCACCGCGCCGCCGCTGGCGGCGAGCCCCACGCAGTAGGTGGCCACGGGGCAGGAGAGGATCTGCATCGTGTCGTAGATCGCCATGGTGGCCGTCACGCTGCCGCCCGGCGAGTTGATGTAGAAGTGGATGTCCTTGCGGCGGTTCTCGCTCTGCAGGTAGAGCAACTTCATGACCACTTCGTTGGCGTTGCCGTCGTAGATCTCGCCCTGAAGCAGGATGATCCTGTTTTCCAGGAGCAGGTCGCCCAGCGTCATCTGCCGCTGACGCTGGTAGTCGCGGTAGGCGCTGGAGGCGTGCGGGACGAATGCGCGATCGTGCATGGGATGTCTCGGATGACGGATGGGACGGGTGGCGGGGGGCGCTGGAGCCGGGGATTGGCCGCGCTCAGGAGCGGCGTGGCGCGGCGGGCTCCGGGTGGGTCGCCGTCGGAATCTCCTCCTCGCCGACGATGGCGCCGCAGACGGCATGGTCCACGGCCTCCGCATCGCGTTTCTGGAACTCGAACGGTACGTCGGTGAACTTCGCGTGCGATGTCACGAGGTCGATCGTCTTCCGCTCGATGATCTGGTTGCGGAGCACGTCCATGAGCCCGCGCTTCTCGAGGTTGGCGCGCACGCGGCGCGGCGATTCGCCCGACTGGGCGGCGATGGCGCGGATCTCCTCGTCGTAGTCGGCCGCGGTGTCGGCGATCGACTGGTCCTCCGCGATCCGCTCCAGGATGAAGTGCTCCTTGAGCGCGCGGGCCGTGCTTCCCATGACCGTCTGACGGAGTTCGTTGACGTGCTGCCGGATCGCGTCGTCGTCGAAGCCGCTGCGACGCAGTTCGAGGATGGCCCGCTCGAGCTCGCGGAGGCTCTGGCGCCGCAGCAGGTCGGGGGGCAGGTCCCAGCCGGCCGAGGCGGTGAGGGCGCTGGACACCTGCTGGCGGACCTGGCGGCGTTGATGCCACTCCAGCTGGCCCTCGAGCTGCTTGCGGACCGCGGAGCGGAGATCGTCTGCAGACGCGAAGCCGCCCAGCTCCTCCAGCAGTTCGGCACCGAGCTCGGGCAGCTCGAGCGTCTTGACGTCGGCGATCACGACCTCCATCGTCACGTCCTTACCGCGGAGTGATTCCACGGCCGCCTCGTCCGACACCCGCACGGCCGTCGTGACGGTCGTGCCTGGGCGGGCCTTGGCGACGAGCTTGTCGAACCCCTCCACCTCCGCGTCGGCGAACGACAGTCGGGGGCGGACGATCATCTCCAGGTCGGTCGCCTCGGACAGCAGCGTGTCGCCGTCGAGGAACCGCAGGGTGGCGACGACGAGGTCGCCGGCGGCCGCGGGGCCGTCGTGGGGCACGAATCGTGCCCGCTCGCGAAGCAGGTTCGTCAGCGACTCCTCGACGTCGGCGTCCGAGATCGTTCGCGAGGGGCGGCGGATCGACAGGCCCTTCCAGTCCGGCAGGTCGAACTCCGGCCGCACCTCGATGGTGAACTCGAACGTCATCGCGCCGTCGTCCGGCATGATGACGGCGTTGACGTCGAGATCGGGCTCGCTGATGGGCGACAGCTTCTCCTGCTCCGACACCTGCGTCATCGCGTCGGCGAGGAGCTTGCTGCGGATCTGATCCGACAATTCCGACTTGAACCGGCTGCTGACCAGGCGGCGCGGCGCCCGACCGGGACGGAAGCCGGGCAGCATGGCGGCCGGCATCATGTCGCCCAGCGCCAGGTCGCGGTAGCGATCGATGTCCTCCCGTGGCACCGTCACCCGCACGCGGCGTTCGCACGCGGAGACCTTGTCGATCGCCACCTCGAGCTTCAGGGGCTGCGTCGCCGACTCGTCGCCGGAAACGGGGGAGCCGGGGGCGGACGTGGGGCTGGCGGGAGCAGACATGGGTGTTTCCGAGGGCCGACGGAGGGAACGGGACACTTGTGCCGCGGCAGATCCGCGGTCGCCCGGCCGGCCGGGCCGCGCCCCTCGGCCAGCCCCGAGGGCTCACCAGGAAGACGGCCCGGGCGGGGGCGCCGGGGAACATGCGGCTCGGAAGCGGGTGATGGGATTCGAACCCACGACAACCACGTTGGCAACGTGGTGCTCTACCAACTGAGCTACACCCGCGGGCGGTTTCCGACGGCGTCGCAGGATCCGGGATTGGAACCCGCGAAAACCGTCAGGGAACCCGGAATTATAGGGTGGCCGGGGGTCGCCGCAAGGTCACCCGGCGGGGAAGGCTGGGTTTTTTGCGGGGGCGGAAGGTTGTGCGGCATCACGGGCAGGCCGCGAGCGGTGCAGCACGATCGAAAGCAGGACCGCGGAGCCGGCGGCCCAGCGGCCGACGCGTCACTTGGCGGCCTTTTCGGGCCGCCGCGAGCCCTTCTGGGGCGGCGGGGTGACCGGGTTGGCAAGCTTGACCGCCAGGGACGACGCCTGCAGCTGGCCCCGCTGGATGAACCGGCCTTCCACGTCCACGGAGTCGCCCTGTCGGACCAGCGACATGTCGGTGGTGTTGACGACGAGTTCGGCCGTCTCCGGCACGGGCACGTCGAACTTGTCCTTGCCGGCCTGGATGGTGACCACGTCGCCTTCGACCTTCTTGATGGTTCCCGACACGAGATACGTGCCGGCCGGCCGCCGGCCCGGGAGCCGCTTCCCCCCCTGGTCGCCGATGCCGGGAGCGATCACGCCGGGCACGCCGCCTCCGGGAAACACCAGCCGTGAAATCGGCTCGGTCACCGCCCCCTTCTCGTCGATCGACACGCTCGCCGTCACGAACTGGCCCGGCTGCAGCATCTCCCGGCTGGCCGCGCCGGTGATCTCGACGCGGATGTTGGGCGCGGGCACCACGGTCCAGATCGTCGCCCCCTCCTTCGGCAGCCGCACCTGCAGCATGGCGGGACCGACCACCTCCATGATCACGCCGTTTCGCTCCTCCGGCGGGAGCGGCTGCCACTGCTGCGCCTCGACGGCGGCGGCCCACAGCTGGCAGGCCGACAGCGTCATGCCCCACGTCGCCCACGATCGACCACCCCGTCGCGTCGTCACCGGTCGCGGCATCATGGAAACACCCCTTCCCGTCTCGGTCGCCATCGGGCCATCCCGCCTGCCGCACGACACGCAGCGGCGGCGGTCGCACCGCCCGATTACTATAGTGAAATCGTATAATGAACGTGAACGCGCCAGCCGTCCGTCCGGCGGCGAGTCCGATCCCAACGCCCGCCCGCGGTCGCACCATGACCACTCCCGCATCGCCGCCGCCCGGAGCCCGCCGGGTCACCGTGCGCGATCTGGCCGCCGCCAAGCGTGCCGGTCGGCCCCTGACGATGGTGACGGCCTACGACTGGCCCACGGGGCGGCTGGCTGACGAGGCGGGCGTCGATTGCGTGCTCGTGGGGGACAGCGTCGCCATGGTGGTGGCTGGCCGGTCGTCGACGATCCCGGCCACTCTCGAGCAGATGATCTATCACGGCGAGATTGTGGGCCGGGCGGTGTCGCGGGCGTTCGTGGTGGTTGATCTGCCGTTCCCACTGCAGCACCTCGGGGTGCGGACCGCCGTCGAGGCCTCCGCGCGACTGCTGAAGGAGACCGACTGCCAGGCCGTCAAGCTCGAGGGCACCGCCGGGCAGGCCGACGTCATCGCCGGCATCGCCGCCGCCGGCATCCCCGTGATCGGGCACGTGGGCCTGCGGCCGCAGGCCGTGCACCAGCTCGGCGGCTACCGCATGCAGCGGGACGTCGACCAACTGCTGGCCGACGCGGAGGCGGCGGCCCATGCGGGCGCCTGTGCCGTGCTGTTGGAGTGCATTCCGCAGGACGTGGCGGCGCGGATCACACGCTCGCTCGACGTGCCCACGATCGGCATCGGCGCCGGGCCGCACTGCGACGGACAGGTGCTCGTGATGCACGACCTGGTCGGGCTGTCGCTCGACCGGGTGCCGCGGTTCGTGCGGTCCTACGCCGACGTTGGCGGCACGATTCGCGACGCGGTCGCCCGCTGGCGCCGCGACGTGGAGGAGCGGTCCTTTCCCGGGCCCGGCGAGACGCTGGGGTAGGAGGCCGTGGATAAAGTCATCCGCCGCTGGAGGCGGGGGCAGCGAGCGCAGAAAAACCTCGGCTTTTTGCCGCTCGCCCTTCGGGGAAAAAGGCCAGGGAGGGCTTTTTCCACAGCCACGGAACTGCCGCCCCGGTGCTACGGCAGCACGACCTCGTCCGAGATCACGACGGGCCGGCTGCTGGTGACGGACGCCGGCGTCGGGATGCCCGCGCCCGGCGACCCGCCGGGACCGGACGGCACACCTGACGACATGACACCTGGCGACACGACGGCACCGGCAGGCAGGCCGCCCTCGACGATCCCGCCCTGACAGCCGCCGCAGTTGCCGGCCATGCCGCCCACGGCCTCGCCGCCGCACGCGGCTGGCGGGCAGGCGGAGGCCTGTCCGCACGGCTGCATCGGCGGTGCCGCTGCGGCCATCGGGGCTGCCGCGGCCACAGTGCCGGGGGGCACGAAGCCGGGGGGGAGATGTCCGAAGCATTTTTCGTACTTCCAGACCTCCAGCGCGATGTACCGCTCGCTGAGCGTCTTGCATCCGGAAAGGCTGGCGGCCGCCGCCAGCACCACCAGCGGCATGCACCGCGCCGTGGCGCGACACCATGAATCGGCACGCATCGAACGGATCTCCTGGCCGGGGTTTCTCACCGCGGGTCACGGGACGACGCCCGGACTCCACGCAAAACTACCCCACGCCTGAGGCGCGGCAAGAAAAAGCGACGACCTCTGCCGCATCCATCACGTCGCGGTCGTGAAGCTGTGCGGATCGTGACGAGACGACCGGCACGGGAGATCTGCGGCACGGTCGGCGGACGTGCGCCGCACCGCGGGTCCGGCGCGCCGCCGCACGCGGCAGCGGATGTTCTCCGCGGTCCGATGTCTTCCGCGGGCCGACATGCTCCAGAGGCGCCAAGGGCGGCTGCCGTCCTGCCGTCGGACGCGGCAGCCGTCAGCCCTTGCGGTGGCGGATCTTGGCCCGCATCCGCCGCTTCTTCTGGCCCAGCTTGCGGCGGCCCTTGCCCGTTTTCTTGACTCCCATGCGTTCCTCCAGGTGGCGACCGAACTGGTCGCGGCAGAGGTTGTAAGATGGGTTCCGCGTCTCTGCAAGCACCGGCCACGATGGCGTCGCGACGAGACCACGGGGGATCGCCCCGACCGCTGCCTCACTGCCGTCCCCTCGGTGGCATGATCATCCCATTCCCCACCTATGCACGGCGGATTCCCGGCGAGAGCCGCTGGCGGGCTCATGTCGCCGGCATGATCTTACGGCCGCTGCCGCCGAAAAGCCGCCGCCGCACGCTCGCTATCGGCGTCATCAAGCGACTGCTCGAACTCGACGACGCCCACCTGCAGTCAGACATCTTCCAGCGCCGGGCGGACGCCTTCCTCTTCCAGCGGGTGGCGGGTGAGCCCGTGCGGATCCGCGTCGGCGACCGGCTTGTGGAGGCGGGGGCGTCCGACCGCGTGGGGCATTTCCAGCGGACCATCGACCTCGACGAGGCGGAGGTCGACGCCCTGGCCGGGGGCCCCGCTGGCGGCTCGCGCTGGCTGTCCTACGAGGCGATCGTCGAGCCCGACGCCGCAGCGGCGTGGCCGGCCCCTCCCGGAGCCGCGTCGCCGTCCGCGAGCGGCCGCATCCAGATGATCGACGAGCAGGGGCTTTCCGTCGTGTCGGACATCGACGACACGGTGAAGGTGACCAACGTCGCAGACCGCAGGGAACTGCTCGCCAACACGCTGCTGCGGGAATTCGCCGCCGTGCCGGGTATGGCGGACGTCTACCGGGGCTGGGAGCGTGAGGGGGCCGTGTTCCACTACGTGTCTGCGAGCCCGTGGCAGCTGGCCAGGTGCCTGTGCGGCTTCCTGCGGGACGAGCAGCTCCCCTTCGGCTCGATGCATCTCAAGCTCTTTCGTCTCAAGGATTCGACGCCGTTGCGGCGGCTGCCGTCCCGCAAGCACTCGAAGCGGCGGATCATCGAGCAGATCATGGCCGACTTTCCCGGCCGCAGGTTCCTGCTGGTGGGCGACTCGGGCGAACGGGACCCGGAGGTCTACGCCGCGATCGCGCGTCGCCACCCGCGGCAGGTCGCGGCCGTGGCCATCCGTCGCGTGGCCGGTCGGCATGCGCGGCATAAGGTGCAGGGCCGGCTCGACCGGCTCGCCCGCCGGCTGCCGGGCGGCATGCTGCAGGTCTTTGCGGACCCCACGGACGTGTCCGGTCTGTCTGGCCTCCCGTGATGGCCGCCCAGACAGCCGCCAGGTGACCGATCCCCCTGCATCGGCCGCGGGCAAAAACGGGGGGGCTGCGCAGGCCGCGGCGGCCCGGTGGTCGCCATCGCGTGATCCAGATCGCGGCCGGCGGCCCCCGCCTTCGGCCGCACTTGGTCCGCCGCGGGGCTCCTGCTACCGTCCGCCTCCCGGGCACGCGGGCTGACCGCGGCACGGCACCTCACCCAGCAGGTCGACCATGCATACGAGTGGCGGGCATACCGGCAGTGGGCCTGCGAGTGGCGGGCTCGTCTGGATCGTGATCGCGCTGGCGTGCGGCTGGTGCGTTTCCGCGCCGGCTGCCGACGCAGTCGCCGAGGGCTTTCGCGTGGAGAGCGAGGTCTACGCCAACGGTGCCCAGGAGCCGGTCGCGCGGACGCTCACGCTGTTCCGCGGGCGGATCGCCTGGGACTTCATCGAGACGGTGCCGTCCGCCGTGAGTGATCGGCCACAGGCAGTCGCCGCGGTGACGGAAATCGTGCTCCACGATCCGGCGCGGGAGCGCGTGGTAGTCGTCGATCCGGTCCGCAACATGAAGACCCAGGTCGACGCGATCCGGCTGGAGCGTCTCAGCGCGTCGCTGGCGGCATGGGCCCGTCGGTCCGACGACCGGCTCGTCCGCTGGGCCGGCGGGCCCGACTTCGCTGACGGCATGAAGGAGACCGCCGACATGGTGGAGCTGGCCGGTCCGCGGGTCCGCTACGCAGTGGAGTATGCGATCACACCCTCCGCCGACGAGGCCGACTCGTACCGGCAGTTCGCCGACACGGCCATCCTGCTCAAGGGGCTCATGAGGCCCGGCGGCCTGCCGCCCTTCCCCCGCATGGCGATCAACCGCCGTGTGGCCGCCGCCGGCGGCATCCCCACGAGCGTCGCTCTCGAGATCGACCCCGGCATGGCGGCATTCACGGGCCGGGCGGCGCGGCTGCGGTGCACGCATCGTTTCCACCCGCGGCTGCTCTCCTCCGACCTCTCGCGGATCGAGGAGGCGGAGAGCCGGGTGGCGGCCGCCACGGCGGTCGATCTCGCCGAGTTTGTCGCGGCTCCGCAGGCGGACGACTGACCGCCCGCTGCGCGCTGCCGGCGGTGTCGTCCCGGGCCGCTGCCGCCGACGGACTGTGGTCGATCAGCACGCGCCTCACGCAGGCCGCACAATGCGCGCAGCCGGTGCGCCGTGGGGAAGCCCCCAAGAAAGTCGCCGCCATCGGACGATGTTTCCTGCGTGGCACAGCTTGCCCAAGCGGCCGGGGCGACCGGTCGGGTGCGGCGCGTCGACCGGACTATGGCCGGTCAATTCCGCCGGCGATGGCAGATTGACATTTGTATAGCAGTGCCGCTATATTCATCTCCACATCACGAGCGCACGGAGGTACTCATGCTGGTCTTGTCACGGAAGCAGAACGAACGGATTCGGGTCGGTGATTCGGTGGTCGTCACGATCGTCCGGGTGAGCGGTGACAAGGTGCGGATCGGGATCGAGGCACCGCCGAACGTGCGAGTGCTGCGGGATGAACTGGAGCCGGAAACGCTGGGAGAGGTCACGCTCGACGTCGCGGACGAGCTGCCGATCCCGCGACTGCTGGGCCTGACGGGCTGACCGGCCGCGGGCCGGCTGAAGTGTCGTGAAGACATCGGCTTGGCGGCGGCTGCGGCGCGTGGTGATCGGCGTGGCCGTAGCCGTCGTCCTGGTCGTGGCGGTGGTGGCAATCCTGCTGGCCGGACAGCCGCCGTTCTATCGGCGGGCCATCGCGGCAGGAACCGGCGGGCCCGAGGGCGAGGCCCGGGCGCGCCGGCTGGTCACGAAGGTTTCGGCACTGCATGCAGCCCTGTCGCGGCCGCCGGCCCGCCGCGACGGCGAGGCCGGCCGCTGGGAGGCGGCGATCGGTGCCGAGGAGCTCAATGCCTGGCTGGCGATCGACCTGCCGCGCAGCCACCCCACCTGGCTGCCCCGTGGCGTGACGGCGCCGCGGGTCGGCTTTCAACGGAGGCACGCCGAGGTTGCCGCCCGGGTCGGCTACGGCCCCGTGTCGGCGGTCGCGGCGCTCGACCTCGAGATCGTGCTGCGGGACGTCGGCCAGATCGGCATCGTGGTCGAGCGGGCCAGCCTCGGCGCGATTCCCCTGCCCCGCGACGCGATCGTGCGCGCGATGGCCGGCCGGCTCGGGAGGCTCGGCATCGCGACCGACCTGCGCCGGCTGGATGGCCGCCTGGTGCTGGTGGCGCACCTGCCCGCGCCGCGGGGTGCCGCCGAGGCCCGGCCCAGCATCGAGACGCTGGCGCTCGTCGACGGCGAGTTGATCGTGGCCGGCAGCACCGCCTCGGCGGTGCGGGCCCCGGTCGGCCCCGGCAGTGGCTCGCCCGCCCCCTGAGGCGGCCTGCGCGTGTCGCCGAGGCCGGAATTCCGCGGCCGCCCGGGGGCCTGATCGACCGATGTCCCGTCAGCCGGTACCACTGTCGGGACATTCGTTCGGGACCGCTCGCACTCGTTTCCCGCCCCAACCCTCCTGGTGGAGAGCCGCATGGACAAGCAGCCAGCACAGCGAACGTCACCCGCGGCGTCGGTGGCACAGCTCACGTTCCTCGGGGCCGCGGGAATGGTCTCGGGGTCGCGGCATCTCGTGGAGGCCGGCGGCTCCCGCGTGCTCGTCGACTGCGGGCTCTTCCAGGGGGAGAAGCAGCTGCGGGAACGGAACTGGGACCGCTTTCCCGTCGCCGCCGGATCGATCGACGCGGTGGTGCTCACCCATGGCCACATCGACCACTCGGGCTGGCTGCCGCGACTGGTGCGGGAGGGCTTCAAGGGCCCGATCCTCACCTCGCCGCCCACGGCGGACCTGCTCGGGCTGCTCCTCTACGATTCGGCGAAGTGCCAGGATGAGGATGCCGCCTACGCCAATCGCAAGGGCTACTCGAAGCACCAGCCGGCGCTGCCGCTCTATGACGAGCGGGACGTGGATCGCACCCTGCGGCTGGTGAAGCCCGTGGCCAGGGGCGGCTGGTTCGAGCCGGCCGGGAGCGTCCGGTGCCGGTTCCACGACGCCGGCCACATGCTCGGCAGCTCGTTCGTGGAGATGGAGCTGGCCACTGTCGCCGGCCCTCGCCGGATCGTGTTTTCGGGCGACATCGGCCGGTTCGACGCCCCGCTCTACCACGATCCCGTGCCGCCGCCCGCCTGCGACTATCTGGTCTGCGAGAGCACCTACGGCGATCGGGACCATCCGCCGAGCCAGCCGCTGGACGACCTCGAGGCGGCGGTGAAGGAGTCGCTCGCCCGCGGCGGCATGATGCTGGTCGCCTCGTTCGCGGTCGGCCGCTGCCAGCAGCTGGTCTACCTGCTGCGCACGCTGATGGCCTCGGGCCGCCTTCCCGAGGTGCCCGTCTGGATCGATTCGCCGATGGCGGTCGAGGCGACGAACGTGTTTCGCCGGCACGCCGAAGAGCACGACTTCGCGGAGGCGAAGATGGCCGGCGTGGCCGAGGCGCTGGCGTCGCCCTTCGTGCGGATGGCGAAGACGGCCGAGGAATCGAAGGCGATCAACGCGCACAAGGGGCCGGGCATCGTGATCGCCTCCAGCGGCATGATGAACGGCGGCCGGATCCTCCACCACCTCGCCCAGCGGCTCCCGGACCCGAAAACGACGGTGCTCGTGGCCGGCTTCCAGGCGATCGGCACGCGGGGCCGCAGCCTGATCGACGGGGCCAAATACCTGCGGATCCACGGCCGCGACGTGCCCGTGAGGGCGGCGGTGCGGCGGGTTGACGCGCTCTCGGGCCACGCCGATCGGCACGAGATCGGCCGCTGGCTGGCGGGCATGCCCGCCCCGAAAAAGACGTTTTTGGTGCACGGCGAGCCCCCGGCCGCCCGCGGCATGCAAGACTTCCTGAAGGAGACACGCGGCTGGGACGTCGAGGTGGCCGCCATCGGCGTCACCGCCCGGCTCGATTCCTGATCAGGCGGACGTGGGCGGGCGGCGCGGCCGGCGCAGTGGAGGTGAAGATGGCACGAAAACAGAAAGATCGTTCCGCCGCCGCAAAGCCGGCCGCCGTGCCGGCGCCGCAGGCGGAGCCGCGGCCCAAGGCCTGCAGCATCCTCCCTGACACGACGCTCGGCGACGACGTGGCGCTCGTGGCCGAAAACATGGAGCAGATTCTCAATTCGCCGAGCTACTGCCTGGCGCAGGAGGATCGTTCGCTCCTGGAGCGGCCCGAGATGCGCGGCGTGCGGATGCTGCTCGAGCTGGGCAAGCCCGAACTCGCCTTCCAAGCTGACAGCATCACCTCCACGGTCATCGTCTTCGGCGGCACGCAGATCGTCGATCGGACCGCGGCCGAACGGCGGCTCTCCGAGGCACGGCGGGCGATCGCCCGCGGGCCACAGCCGCCCGATGCGAAACTCACCCGCGAACTGCAGCGGTCCGAACGACTGCTCTCCTATTCCCGCTACTACGACGCGGCCCGCGAGTTCGCCCGCCTGGTGTCGATCGACAACCAGTGCGACGACAAGCGGGACTACGTGGTCATCACCGGCGGCGGCCCCGGCATCATGGAGGCGGCCAACCGCGGTGCGTTCGACGTCGGCTGCAAGTCGATCGGCCTGAACATCAAGCTGCCGGCCGAGCAGCAGCCCAACCCGTTCATCACGCCGGAGCTCTGCTTCCAGTTCAAGTACTTCGCGATGCGGAAGTTTCACTTCATCCTGCGGGCTGCGGCCGTCGTGCTCTTTCCCGGCGGCTTCGGCACGCTCGACGAGATGTTCGAGACGCTGACGCTGCGCCAGACGCACCGGATGCAGCCGGTGCCGATCATCCTCTTCGGCCGTGACTACTGGTCGAAGGTGATCGACTTCCAGTTCCTCGCCGACAGCGGCGTGATCCAGGATGCGCACCTCGATCTCTTCACGTACGCGGAGACGCCCGAGGAGACCTGGCAGCAGATCCTCGACTTCCACGCGGCCCACCCGGCTGCACCGGCCTGACGGGCCGCGGGCCCCGAGCAGCGGACCCGCTGCGACTCGCACGATTCCTGGAGAGCAGAGCGTGGAGAGCAGAGCCGTGCCGGACTCCTCCGGAAGCGTGGCGCCGACGGGCAGGGTGGCGCTCGTCACGGGGGGCGAGAGCGGCCTGGGGGCGGCGGTGGTGCGGGCGCTGGCGGCGACGGGCCACGCCGTGGCGATCCATGCCCATGCCGCGCTCCATCAGGCCCGAGAGCTCGCGGAGGAGCTCGCCGGCGCCGGCGTGCCGAGCCTCGCCCTCACGGCGGATCTCCGCGAGGACGGGCCGGTGCGGACGGTCGTGCACCGCGTGGCTGATCATTTCGGCAGGCTCGACGCCCTGGTCACCTGTGCCGCGGTCGCCCGCCCCTGCCGGCTCGAGGATGCGACCGCCGACGACCTGCGGATGCACTTCGACGTGAACTGCGTCGGCGCGTTCGTGGCCGCGCAGGAGGCGGCCGCACTGATGGCCGGTCAGGCCTCGGGTGGCGGCATCGTGCTCGTGGGGGCGGCGCTGCGGGAGGCGGCGCCGGCGGAGCGGCTGGCGGCGGCACTCAGCCAGGGTGCGATCCCGCACATGGCGCGGTGCCTGGCGGTCGAATGCGCGGCGCGGCATCCGCGGGTGCGGGTCAACTGCGTGGTTGCCGGGGAATTCCCCGCGGGGACGGGGCACGACCGCGCGGTCCGGGCCATCCTGTCGCTCCTGGAAGACGAGTCGGCCAGCGGCACCTGCCTGGCCGCGGACGGCGTCGGCTGATGCGGCCGGCGGTCATGCCTGCGGCGGACGCGTTGCGGGCAGAAGCACCGTGAAGGTGCTGCCCACGCCGGGCTCGCTCGCCACCGTCACGGTGCCGCCGTGGGCCTGCACGATGTGCTTGACGATCGACAGCCCCAGGCCGGTGCCGCCGAGCTGGCGGCTGCGGGCCTTGTCGACGCGATAGAACCGCTCAAACAGCCGCGGCAGATGTTCGGCCTCGATGCCGCAGCCTTCGTCGCGGATCGCGATCCGCACACCGCCCTCCGCGGCGGAGGCGGTCACCCGCACAACGCTGCCGGGACCGCTGTACTTGACCGCGTTGTCGACCAGGTTGATGAGCGCCTGCTCGAGGAGCGGTGCGTTGACCTCCGCCACCAGCCCCGCGTCGCACTCGACGTCGACGCGGATCGAGCGGTCGTCGGCCCGCGGCCTGCAGTCGCCGACCACGGTCGCCAAGAGGTCGGCGATCCGCTCCGGCTCCCGGGGAAGGTTGCCCGAGCCCTCGCTCTGTTCGATCCGCGAGAGCGCCAGCAGGTCCTCGATGATCGATTCCAGCCGGTCGGCCTGCCGGGCGATGATCTCGAGGAACCGTTTCCGGTCGTGCGGATCCTCCGCGGCACCGTCGACGAGCGCCTCGACGAAGCCCTTGATCGAGGCGATCGGCGTCTTCAGCTCGTGCGACACGTTCGCGACGAAATCGCGTCGGATCGTCTCCAGCCGCTGCATCTCGGTGACGTCGTTGAGCACGATCACGGCCCCGCCGTCCCCGGAGTCGTCGCGCAGGGCGGTGCCCCGCAGCCGGATCGTGCGATCGCGGGCGCCGCGGAGCAGCAGGTCGTCCTCCACGGGGTCGCGACAGTCGATCGCCCGCAGGGCGAACCGGCGGAGGTCGGGGTTCCGCACGACCTCCTGCAGTGGCCGGCGGATCGCCCGCGCCGGGTCGACGGCGATGAGCGCGGCGGCGGCGCGGTTGATCCCGACGATCCGCTGCCGGGCGTCGATGGCCAGGACGCCCTCGATCATGCTGCCGAGCACGGCCTCCTGCTGCGTGCCCTGGCGGCCGATGGTGAGCCCGCGCTCGACGAGCTGCTCGCGGATCGCCGCCACCGCCTCCGCCAGCCGGGCGAGCTCGTCGAGCTCCGCGGTGGGGATGGGGGCGTCGACATCGCCGCGGGCGAGGCGGGCCGCGGAGGCGGAGATGTCGACGACCGGCCGGGCGAGGCGATCGGCGAGGACACCGGCGGCTGCGAGGCCCCCGGCGGCGCAGGCGAGGAATCCCAGGAGCAGCCAGCGTTGCGATCGCGACAGCTTCGCGTCGGAGGCAGCCGTGTCGGCGGTGACGCGAACGATGGCCGTGGGTCGGCCCACGGGGCCCACCGGCGCCGCCACGCAGAGCATGCGCTTGCCCGTCCGCGCGTCGTAGCTGCTTGTCCGGGCGATCCGGCCGGTGCGGGCCTCCTCGAGCAGCGTGTCGCCGGCCGCGGTCCGCTCGGTCGAGGCGTCGGCGGCGGCGGAACCTGCCAGGAGCCCGCCATCGAGCGTCAGGAGATCGACCCGCGTGCCCGTGGCCACGGCCATCCTCCGCGTCTCGGCGGCGAACTCGTCCGGAGCGATGCCGCCGTCCCGCCGCGCCAGCACGTCGGCGAGTCCCGTGGCGACGGCGGCCACGCGGTCGAGCTGGGCCGATTCGGAGAGCCGCGCCAGCTGCACGCTTGCCAGCAGGAAGCAGCCCGTCAGCAGCGCCGCGATGAGCGCGCAGACGCACGCGAACAGGTGCCTGGAGAATCGCGAACGGGCCATCGGATGGGCTCGCGCCGGGACGGTGCTTCACGCCCGGAATCGGTATCCCACGCCGCGGACGGTCTCGATGTAGGACCCGAACGACCCGAGCTTTTTGCGCAAGCCGGCAACCTGGACGTCGACCGACCGCTCCGTCACAGGATAGTCCTCGCCCTTGACGGCGTCGACGATCTGGGACCGCGTGAACGCCCAGCCCGGCCGACGGGCCAGGAATTGCAGCAGCGCGAACTCCGTGTACGTCAGGTCCACCCGGGTGCCGGCCAGGGTCACCTCGTGCCGGCCGGGGTGGATCGACAGCTCGTGCACGTCGATCGTGGTCTCGGCCTCCGCCTGCGCGGCCGTCTCCTTGCGACGCAGGAGCGCCTTGACCCGCGCCGCCAGCACCCGCGGGCTGAAGGGCTTGGCGATGTAGTCGTCGGCGCCCCGCTCGAGGCCGGCGATCATGTCGGCCTCCTCCCCCTTCGCGGTGAGCATGATGACCGGGATGTCGCGGGTCTTCGGGTCGTTCTTGAGCCGGCGGCAGACCTCGAGGCCGTCGACCGCGGGCAGCATCCAGTCGAGCACGATCAGGTCGGGCGGCTGCGCCCGCGTCGCCTTGAGGGCGTCTTCACCGCTGCCCACGCCCTGCACCGCGTAGCCCTCCTTCGTGAGGCTGTAGCGAAGCAGTTCGAGCAGATCCTGCTCGTCGTCGACGACGAGGATCTGCGGGGCGGCCGCCGGTGTGGCGGGCTTCGGCTTGGACGAGGCGGGCTTCATGCGGTCGGGGGGGGCCACGGGGTGCATGAACGGCGGGCTCAGCGTGCGGCGGCGGGATCGACCGGTCGACAGGTATACATGCCGTCGATGAGGGTTTCGTGAGGAGCAGGCGGCCTGCGGGCCGTCACGAAAGCAGCAGTTCGACGTCCTCGGCGGTGAGGCTGGCGACCATGCCCTCGTCGGCCCGCACGATCGATTCGGCGAGTTCCCGCTTGCGGTCCTGCAGGGCGACGATCTTCTCCTCCACCGTGTCGCGGGCGATGAGGCGGTAGGCGAACACGCGGCGGGTCTGGCCGATGCGGTGCGCCCGGTCGACCGCCTGCGCCTCGACGGCGGGGTTCCACCAGGGATCGAGGATGTAAATGTAGTCGGCGGCGGTGAGATTGAGACCCTGGCCGCCCGCCTTGAGGCTCACGAGGAACAGGCGGCAGTCGGCGTCCTCCTGGAACCGCTGCACCCGCGACTGCCGGTCGGTCGTCTTGCCGTCGAGGTACTCGTAGGTGAGCGACCGCTCGTCGAGCCGCCGGCGCAGGATCGCGAGGAAGCTGGTGAACTGGCTGAACACGAGCACCTTGTGCCCCTCGTCGAGCACCTCGTCGAGCTGGTCGAGGAGCGTGTCGAGCTTGGCCGCCGGATCGTCGATCCTGGCGGGGTCGACGAGCCCGGGGTGGCAGGCCGTCTGCCGCAGCCGCAGGAGCGCCTCGAGCACCGCGATCCGCGACCGCCCGATCCCCATGCGGCCGATGCGGCCGGAGAGCTCGAGACGGTAGTGCTCGCGCAGCTCGTCGTAGGCCTTCCGCTGCTCATCGCCAAGCTCGCAGAAGAGCGTCTGCTCAGTCTTCTCGGGCAGGTCGGAGAGCACCTGCGCCTTCGTGCGGCGCAGCAGGTACGGCCGGACGGCGCGGGCCACGACCTCGGCGCTGGTGCGGCCGCCGGTGAGAAACCGCTTCAGCCTGGCGGCGCTGCCGAGCTGGCCGGGATTGAGGAACTCGAAGATGCTCCACAGCTCGCCGATGTGATTCTCCACCGGTGTGCCGGTGAGCGCCAGGCGGTGCCGGGCCCGCAGCAGGCGGCAGGCCTTCGCGGCCTGGCTGGCGGCGTTCTTGATCGACTGCGCCTCGTCGAGCACCACGTAATCGAACTCCGACTCGCGGTGGGCGACGATGTCGCGCCGCAGCGTGCCGTAGGTGGTGAGCACGAGGTCGTGGTCGGCGAGCGCGGCGGCGTCGTCCAGCCGGGCGTTGCCGGTGTAGTTGAGCACCCGCAGCATGGGGGCGAAACGGCGGGCCTCCTCGATCCAGTTGAAGACCAGGCTTTTCGGCACGACGACCAGCGAGGGCCTGTGGGCCACGCCGCCGTCGCCCAGCATCTGCTTGCGCCGCGCGAACATCGCCAGCACCTGGATCGTCTTGCCGAGGCCCATGTCGTCGGCGAGGCAGCCGCCGAGCCCCATCCTCTCGAGGAACGACAGCCAGCCGAGCCCCTCGCGCTGGTAGTGCCGCAGCGTGCCCTGGAACCCCTCCGGTTCGTCCTCCGCCTCCGGCCGCTCCCCGCGGGCCAACTCCTCGCGGATCCGCTCGAAGGCCTCGTCGACACGGGCCTGCGGCTGGCCCGCCAGCAGCGCGTCGAGGAGCGCCATCTGGATGCGTCCGTACCGCAGCCGGCCGTCGTGCCGCTGCGCCAGGGCCGCCATCGGCTCGATCTGTGTCGCCAGCTCCTCGGGCAGGATCCCCATCGAGCCGTCGGAGAGCTCGACGGACCGGCTGCCCTTCGCCAGGGCCTCCAAGAGCGCCGGGAGTTCCGCCGTCACGCCGCCGAAGTCGATCGCGGCCGACAGCTCGAACCAGTCGATGCCGCTGGTCACGTTCCAGGCCACGCTGCCGGCCGGGCGATAGCGGCGGCCCGAGACCTCGACCGTCCAGCCGGCGCCGGCCAGCTGCGAGACGGAGGCGTCGAGCCGCGCGCGCGGAATCTCCACATGGTGGCCGGCGGCGTCGTCGTCGTCCGTGAGCCGGGGAGGCGTTGCTCCGTAGCGCGGGAGCATCGCGATCGCATCGCGTTCCGCGCCGCGGTCACGGCGGACGAGGATGCGTCGTTCGAGGTCGGCGGCGCCCCCCGCCGGCTCGTCGGCCGCGACGAGGATGCCCGCGTAGTCGAACCAGATGCGGCCTGCCAGCTGCACGCGGGGCGTCGTGCGACGGCGGGACGGCCGCCCGCCGCGATCGGCGACGAGGTCGGGATCGTCGGGTTCGTCGCCGTCGAGCGTGACCGTCGGCGAATCGTCGAGGACGAGCTTCGGCCGCGGCACCCCGGATTCGATCCGCCAGCCCGTCCAGCCCGGCAGCTCGAGCCGCGGCAGGTCGGCGAACGTGGCGATCCTGTCGATCATGCCGTCGATCTGCCCGCCGGCGAACTCGATCGGGCCGCGGCGCTCGAACTGGTCGAGCCAGCCGGCCGCGGCGACGCGGCCGACCGCCCCGCTCGTGGCCGCCGCCTCCGCCACCGCCAGCCGGGCGAGACGGTCCTCGAACACGATCAGGCCCGACCGCAGGATCGCCCGCGGCGTGCGCAGGTCCTTGCGCTCGCTGCCGCGGACCAGCATGCCGCGCAGCGTGGCCCGCGCCGGCCGCGGCGGCGGCGTGGCTTCCGACAGTTCCGCGAGCGACTCGCCGCGGGTGCTGACCGCATCGTCCGGCTCGACGACCAGCGCGAACTCCCAGGGGCGGCCGCCATCCCACACGAGCGGCACGATGAGCTCGGGGTTCCGCCGCGGCTCGGGCTGCAGGACGAGCCGGCCGTGCTCGCACAACAGCGCAAGGTGCGTGGCCGACGACTGCGGACTGACGACCACCCGGGCGATGCTCCGGCGCTCCAGCGGCTCCGGCAGGCCCGTCTCCCCCACGGTCGCCGCGCCGACGAGCTGGGCGAGGATCGACCGCTCCAGCGGGTCGAGCTGGTCGATCTCCACCTCGCCGGGACCGATGACGAGCGGTCGCGGCCGTCCGGTCGCGTTGCCGGCGACGTCGAGCTGCATGCGTCCCGGCACCAGCACCACCGCCCGCGCGTCGGCGCTGGCGGCCAGATCGAGCAGGAAGACGAGCGCTCCGGCCGATCGGCGGGCGTCGCCGATGGCCACCCTGCGGTCGCTGACGGCGGGCTCGACGAGCCGACGCCGTTCATCGAGCTCGGCCGCCCACGGCGGCAGCCGGCCGCCCGGCCGCCTCTGGGCCGCAGCAGCGGGCACCGGCACCGCGGGCCGTGCAGGAGCGTCGTCGACCGGATCCTCGTCGACCGGCTCGGCCGTCTCCACCTGCGATTCCTCGTCCTCGGCACCCTCCTCCGCCAGGATCTCCAGCGCCAGCGGCGTGTGGTCGTGCAGGTTGGAGAAGAGCCTGCGGCGATCGATCTCGAGGATCGCTGCGGCCAGGGCCGCGCAGGGCCTCCCGGCCCGGCCAGCGTCGCTCGAACTGCGGGTCTCGAGCATCATGCCGCCCTTCCGCCGGGCGGAGAGCTCGAGGTGCACGTCGTGCGCGGTGCCGTCATCCGCGACGACGACGGCATGCACGTGGCCGACACGCGGGCAGGTCACGCGCTTGGGGACGAGAACCCGGGCCTTCGCGATGTCGGCCGGTTCGAAGAGATGAAAAAGTCTGTGCTCGAGGCTGGTCATGCGGCAGCGGACCCTGGGGGTTCTCTGCCCCGGGGCCTGCGGCCCGGGGCGGCGGTCGACGATGTGTCGGTGATCGGGGCATGTTCCGCCGATCGCCGACGCCTCGCCTGCTGCGCGCGGCGTGACGGCCACGGGGCCGTCGGGCGCAACACGCTGTTGTACCCCGCCGGGCGGCCGACTGGCGAGGGCCGCGGACGAGCCGTCAGCCGCCCTTCACCGTGGCGATCAGTTCGAGCACGTTTTCCACGGGCGTCTGCGGCAGGATGCCGTGGCCGAGGTTGAAGATGTGCCCGGGCCGGCCGGCCGCCTCCGCCAGCACCTCGAGCGTCCGCCGGCGCACCGTGTCGCGGTCGGCGAGCAGCACGGCCGGGTCGAGGTTGCCCTGCACGGCCCGGTCATGGCCGACCATCCGCCAGGCCTCGGCCAGCCCGATCCGCCAGTCGACTCCGATCACGGAGCCGCCGGCCTCGGCCAGGAGTGGCAGCAGCGCCGGGTTGCCCGTGGCGAAGTGGATCACCGGCGCACGCCGCGCGGCCTCGGCCAGCGCCGTGCGGCTGTGGGGCAGCACGTAGCGGCGGTAGTCGTCCGGCGAGAGGCAGCCCACCCAGCTGTCGAAGAGCTGCACGAGCTGCGCGCCCGCGTCGAGCTGCGCCACGAGATATCGGCTCACGGCGCGGGCGAGCCTCCCCATGAGGTCGTGCCAGGCGGCCTCGTGCGTGTACATCAGCGTCTTGGTGTGCAGCCACGCCCGGCTGGTGCCACCCTCGATGCAGTAGCCCGCGAGCGTGAACGGCGCGCCGGCGAAGCCGATCACCGGGATCGCGTCGTCGAGCCCGGCCCGCGTCGCCTGCACGCACTCCATGACGTAGCCGAGCTGGTCGAGGTCCTCCAGTTCCACGAGCCGCGCGACATCGGCGGGCTCGCGCACGGGATTGTGGATCACCGGCCCCTCGCCCGCGCTGAACTCCAGGTCCATGCCCATCGGCTCGAGGATCGGGAGCAGGTCGCTGAAGATGATCGCCGCATCCACGCCGAGGCGGTGCACGGTGGCGAGCATCACCTCCGCCGCCAGCCGCGGGTTCTTCACCAGGCCGAGGAAGTCGACGTCCGCCCGCACGCGCCGGTATTCCGGCAGGTAACGGCCAGCCTGTCGCATGAGCCACACGGGGGGGCGGGGCACCGGCTCGCGCCGGCAGGCACGCATCAGGAGCGCCTCGTTGCGCCGCTGCGCAGCGGAGAGGCCGCCGGATGGGGGCATCGACAGGGGCGAGGCGGAGTCGGGCATCTGGCACTCGGCGGGCGGAAGGCGGACTGCAGACTACAATACCCCACGGCACCCCGCAGGCGTTCAGCATGGTCGAATTCGTCTCCGGAATCTCCGTCGTCTGCTTCGCGGCCAGCTATGCCGTCGCCTTCGCCTGCGAGGCGTCGCGGCTCGTGTTCCGGTCGGGCGTGCGGGGGGCGGCCATGGTCGCGTTCGCGGCCGCCGGGCTCGTGGCGCACACGCTGTTCTTGGGCTGGCGGGCGACACACGAGGCGGCCGTCCCGCTCTCCAGCGCGTTCGACTGGTACCTGCTGGCCGCGTGGGTGCTGGCCGGTGGTTCGCTGTGGCGCACGATCGCCAACCCGCGGACGCCCGTCGGGCTGTTCATGCTGCCGATCGTGCTCGGGCTCATCGGCGCCGCGCAGCTCTCCAGCCGTGTGCCGTTCCCGCAGAGCCCGGCCACCCAGATCTGGGGCGCGGTGCACGGCAGCTTCAACCTCGCGTCCTGCGTGGCGGTGGCGATTGCCGCGATCGCGGGGCTCATGTGGCTCATCCAGGCGGGCCGCCTGGCCAGGAAACAGGCGCCGCTGGGCGGCCTGCGGCTGCCAAGCCTCGAGCGGCTGGAGCACACCACCGGTCGCGTGCCGGCCTTCGCGGCCGGATTGGCGGCCGCCGGCTTCCTCTCCGGCATCGTGCTCAACGCCGTGAACCGGCAGCGCGGCCTGCTCGAGACCGTGCCCTGGAACGACCCCGTCGTGCTGCGGATGGCGGCGGTGGTGGCGTGGCTGCTGACGGCCGCCGTCGCGACCCGGGCCACGAGCCGCCGCGCCGATGGTCCGCGGACGGCCGCCTGGCTGGCACTGGCGAGCCTCGCCGTGCTCACCGGGTCGATCCTCTGGGGGCTCTTCGGCGCGACGCGGCACGGCGTGCCGCCGGTGGCTCCCGCCCCGCGGCACGAGGCGGCCCCACACGAGGCGGCCACATGATGCTGGCGTTCGTGGGCGGGACCCATCGCACCGTGCCGCTCGCGCTCCGCGAGCGGCTGGCCTTCTCCGCCGAGCAGGCGACCGAGGCGCTCGCGCGGTTCCGGGAGCGGGTCCCGGGCCGGGAGGGCGTGCTCCTGTCGACCTGCAACCGCGTCGAGTTCTATGCGGCGGGCGAGCAGGCGGCCGACCCGCCACCCACCGACGAACTCGTCTCGTTCCTGGCGGACTGCCGCGGCATCGACGCGCAGCTGCTGCGGCCCGTGCTCACCGGCGACCGCGACGAGGCCGTCGTGCGGCATCTCTTCGGCGTGGCGGCGGGCCTCGACAGCATGGTGCTGGGGGAGCCGCAGATCGTCGCGCAGGTGAAGCAGGCATGGTCGCTGGCCCAGGAGAGCCGCACCGCCGGACCGCTCACCGGCGAGATGTTCCAGGCGGCGCTGCGCACCGCGAAGCGGGTGGCGACCGAGACGGCCATCGGCCGCGAACGGCTGTCGATCCCGAGCGTGGCGGTGGCCGATTTCGCCAGCGGGGTCTTCGAGCGGTTCGACGACAAGCGGGTGCTGCTCATCGGCGCCGGCAAGATGGCGGCCGAGACGCTTCGCTACCTGCGGCAGGCCGGCGCACGGGACGTGGTGGTCGTCAACCGCACCGCCGGCCGCGCCGGAGAGCTCGCCGACAGGCTCGGCGGCCGGGCCGGCCGCATGGAGGACCTGGCGGCGGAGCTGGCGGCCGCCGACCTCGTGGTGAGCACGACCGGAGCGACCGAGCCGGTCGTGTCCGCGGCGGACTATGCCCGAGTGGAGCCGCTGCGGGCGGGCCGGCCGCTGGTCGTGCTCGACCTCGCCGTGCCGCGCGACTTCGATCCCGCGATCGGCCAGCGGCCGGGCGTCTGGCTCTATTCCGTGGACGACCTCGGCGCGGCCTGCGAGGCGAATCGGCGCAGCCGTCATCGCGAACTGCCCGCCGCGTTGGCGATCGTCGACGAGGAGACGCGGCGATTCATGGGCGACATGCACCACCGGTCGACGGCGCCGGTGATCGAGCGGCTGCGAGCCGGCTGGACCGAGACCGGCGACGCGGAGCTCGAGCGGCTCTTCCGTCGCCTGCCGCAGCTCGACGACGCGTCCCGCGCCGAGATCCGCCAGGCATTCGACCGCTATGCAGCCAAGCTGCTCCACTCGCCGCTGGCCTCGCTGCGCAGCGCGAGCCGGGCCGGTCCGCCGCACGGGCTGCTCGACGCCCTGAAGCGGCTTTTCGACCTGAAGGATTGAACGCCGCCGCACCAGCCGCCATCATCGGGCCCGGAGTCGGTCCGGACACGCGGGCAGGAGGCAGTTCATGCGGGGCGAACCGGAGTCGAAGAGTGGATCGGCGGTCGCGGCGCCGGGGGTGCTCGTCATCCTCGGAGCCAGCGGCGACCTCACCAAGCGGCTCCTGATGCCGGCGCTCTACAACCTGGCCTGCGACGGGCTCTTGCCCGAGGAGTTCGCCGTCGTCGGCATGGCCCGCAAGGAGATGACGACCGCGGAGTTCCGCGAGCAGCAGCGGCGGGACATCCGCGGATTCAGCACGCGGAAGTCGTTCGACGACGACCGCTGGCGGTGGCTCGAGTCGCGGCTCCACTACATGGGCGGAGACTTCGCCGACCCGGCCTCGTACGCGGGGCTGCGGGACATGGTGCGGGACGTCGCCGCCGGCACGGCGGCCGCCGACAACACGCTGCTCTACCTGGCGATCTCCCCGGATTTTTTCCACGTCGTCAACGATCAGCTCGACGCCGCCGGATTCACGCGGCTTCCGGGCCGAAGGCGGATCATCGTCGAGAAGCCCTTCGGCAAGGACCTCGACTCCGCCGTGGCCCTCAACCGCGCGCTGCTCGCGAAATGGCGCGAGGACGAGATCTATCGCATCGACCACTACCTGGGCAAGGAGACCGTGCAGAACCTGCTGGCCTTCCGGATGGCCAACGGGATGTTCACCCCGCTCTGGAACGCGGCGCACATCGACCACATCCAGATCTCCGCGACGGAGACCGTGGGCGTGGAGACCCGCGGCGAGTATTACGACAAGACCGGCGTGGTCCGCGACATGCTGCAGAACCACCTGCTGCAGATGCTGGCCTACGTCTGCATGGAGCCGCCGGCGTCGTTCGACCCGGGGGCGGTTCGTGAGGCGAAGTCGCGGCTGCTGGAGTCGGTGCGGCTGTTCGGCCCGGACGACGTCGCGGGCTGCTGCGTCCGCGGCCAGTACGGGCCCGGCACGCGGGCGGACGGCAGCGCTGCGGTGGGCTATCGGCAGGAGTCCCACGTCGATCCGCAGTCGAACACGCCGACCTTCGCCGCCGTGAGGCTGCACATCGACAACGACCGCTGGGCGGGGATGCCGGTCTACCTGCGGTCGGGCAAGGCGCTGTGGAAGCGCGGCACCGAGATCGTGGTGCAGTTCAAGGGCGAGGACGAGCCGAACCTGTTGATCTTCCACATCCAGCCCCACCAGGGGGTCGAGATCCGCATGCAGGCGAAGCGGCCCGGGCCGACCTTCCAGCTGCAGCGGGCAGGCATGCGGTTCGACTACGCCGAGACCTTCGAGGCGTCGCGGGGGACGGGCTACGAGGTGCTGCTCTACAGCGCGCTGGCGGGCGATCCGACGCTCTTCTCGCGGACCGACTTCGTGGAGTCCTCGTGGCGGATCATGCAGCCGGTGCTCGACGTCTGGCGGACGACGCCGGCGGCCGATTTCCCGAACTACATGGCGGGCACCTGGGGCCCGCGGGCCGCGAGCGCGCTGCTCGCGCGGGACGGCCGGCGCTGGCACGAGTGCCTCGGCCGCGAGATCCTCGGCCGCAGCGAGCTCTTCGCGTCGGCCCCGCCGGTGCTGCTCAACACGCTGGTGATGTCGTTTCGACCGCTGGCGGTCGAGGCCGGCGCGACGGTCGTCGCGCGCGGCGACACGACGGCCGAGTTCTATGTCATCTGCCGGGGCGAGGCGGAGGCGCTCGGGGCGAATGGCGAACGACTCGGCGTCATGCGTTCCGGCGAGTGCTTCGGCGAGATGGCGCTGCTGCTCGACCGGCCGCGGAGCGCGACGGTGCGGGCGGTGACGCCGTGCGACCTCCTGGTGCTCGATCGCGAGGACTTCCGCCGGATCCTCACCGACCATCCCCAGGCCGAGGCCGACCTGCTTGCCGTCGCCGCACGGCGGGGGTGATGCGGATGGTCGCCGCGCCGCCTCCGGCGTTGGACGACTGTCGTCACGGCCCGCTACGGCCTGGCCGGCTGCTGCGGCAGGCACGGCGCCAGGGCGAGCAGCGCGTAGCTCGTGACGAGGTTGGGGTCGCCCTCCATCCAGCGCGGGTTCTCGTTCACCCACGACCCGTCGGCCTGCTGCCGGGCGATGAGGGCGTCGGCCAGTTCGCTCCGCCACGCGTGCCTCGTCCCGGACGCGTCGGTGAACGAATCCTCCCCCAGCGCGTCGAGCGCCTTGGCCGCCGTGTGGAAGTAGTAGTAGAGGCCCGCATCCCCCAGCCCCGGGTTCTCCGCGAACGTGTAGCGCTTCGCCAGCCACTCGACGGCCGCCTTCACGCGGGGATCGTCCCGCGTGAGGCCCGCGAAGATCATGCTCTTGAGCCCCGCGTAGGTCATCGAGCCGTAGCTGCGCAGGCCGCCCTCGGGCGTCGTGCCTGCCTGGCTCTCGCCGCCCGCCGCCGGCGTGTAGTAGAAGCCGCCGTCGGGGTTCTTTGCGGGAAAGGGGAGCGCGTTGTGGGGGCCTTCCAGGTTCTGGGTCCGTGACACGAACACCAGCGCCCGCTGGATCGCCGGGTCGTCGGGGCCCGCACCGAGCTCGCGCAGCGCCTCGACGAGGAAGGCGGTGTTCGACAGGTCGGGACGCTTCTTGCGGCCGTAGCCGGCGCCGCCGTACGCGGGGTCGGCCACGCCCCGGCCCTCGCCGTCGTCCCACTGCAGTCCTCTCACGAACGCCTGCCCGGCCTTGATGACGTCGTCGTGGCGGCCGTCATGGTTGCAGGCGGCCAGGGCCACCAGCGCGATCGACGTCTCGTAATTGGCGACGGCCGAGTCGGGGGGATGGATGCCGCCGTCCTCCTGGCGAAACGCCAGCAGTGAGGCGATGCCGCGCTGCACCACGGGGGCGTCGGGGGGCGTGCCCGTCTTCAGCAGTGCCGTCACTGCCAGCGCTGTGACGGCCGGCCCCGCCTGCGCAGAGAAGCTGCCGTCCGCGGCCTGCCCCTGCTCGGTGAGGAACGCAGAGGCCCGGGCGATGGCGGCGCGGACGGCCGCCTCGTCGGCGCCGCGGGCCGCGGGCGGCACGAGCAGCGCCGCCAGCGCGACGGCCGCCAGGAGGCTGCGTGGACGGACAAACAACCACTGCCGTCGGGACGGCGGGCGGGCGGGCATGGCAGGCGGCTCCTCGTGTCGGTACGGCGACCCGGGGAAGCCTACGGCCGGGAGGAAGCGGCGGGCAACCCGCGTCACACCGGCGCCGTGGGCAGGGCCCGCGGGTAGGGAGGCACCGCCCGCGGCGGCGGCTCGCGGCCCTCCTCGAGGCTCCATTCCCGCCGCTCCTCGTCGGAGGCGTAGTAGGTGAGCCAGATCGAGTCGTCGCCCGGGTCGCAGGCGCTGCAGTCCCAATTGAAAAAGTTGTCGGGCAGATCGACCCGCTTCACCGTCGCCGGCAGGATGTCGCGGCGGATGAGTGTGTAGAGCTCGCGGTCGGAGAGGTGGTCGGTGAAGTCGAGCACGACCCGCTGCGAGTAGAGCCGCTCGACCGTCTCCCAGAGGCGGTCGCGGACCTGCTCGTCGTCCAGGGTGCAGGCAGGCTGCAGGGCCAGCGGCGGCTCGAACCAGCGGGCGATCGGCACCAGCGGCGCCCGCTCCCAGGCGAGCATCGACTCGAGGAACCGATTCTCGACGGCCGTGGGCAGCGAGCGGAAATCGATCTCCCAGATCGCCTCGTCCAGGTACGGCTCGATCGCGTCGCGCAACTCGCCGTTGCGGATGATGCACTCCACTTCGTCCGGTTCAGGATGGTGCGCGAGAGGCATGCCGTGCGGATTCCTGCGGGTCGCCGGGGCGGGCCGCCGTCTCGTGCCGGCGGCCCCGTGTACGGACTCGACGATACCAACGCCACGAGGCGGTTCAACGAACCGGCGGGCGTTTTCCCCCCCGTTTTTTCGGCCTCGCGGCGGTACGACCGCTACGACGCCACTACTTTTCGCCGGCTCCCGGATCAGCCCCGTTTTCCTGCCCAACGCGGCCGGCAGGCGCGTCGGGCGGGGGCGAACGGCAGCCCGGCGGTGCCGGCCCCAGGGCGGTATGGAGCGACGGAACGTGTCTGCGGCGGCGACGCGGAAACACGGCGGCCGGGCCGTCCCGCGATCGGCCAGGAGGCCGTGGATAAAGTCATCCGCCGCTGGAGGCGGCGGCAGCGAGCGGCGAAAAACCTCGGTTTTTTTCCGCTCGCCCTCGTGGAAAAAGGCCAGTGAGGGCTATTTCCACGGCCAGCTACCGCGGCTCTCCGCCGGCGGGACGCCGCGGGGGCTCACCCGGCTCGAGCGCCGCGATCTTCGCGACCCGCCGGGCATGGCGGCCCCCCTCGAACGGCGTGTCGATCCAGGTCTGGATCAGCTTCTCCTGGACCTCCGGCCCGATCATTTCCGCCGACAGGCAGAGCACGTTGAGATCGTTGTGCCGCCGGCTCATCTCCGCCGTGACCTCGTCGTGGCAGGTCGCCGCACGGACGCCCGGCAGTTTGTTGGCGGCGATCGCCATGCCCACGCCGGTGCAGCACAACAGGATGCCGCGGTCGACGTGGCCGTCGCTGACGCGGCGGGCCACGTCGGCGGCGATGTCCGGATAATCGACGGCGTTGTCACCGTGACAGCCGCAATCGACGACCTGGTGCCCCTGCCGCTCGAGAAACCCGACCAGGCGGTGTTTCTGTGACACCCCGCGATGGTCGCTTCCGATGGCAATCCGCATGGCTGCTTCCCGCAAAACATCCCGCTGCGCGGGTCCTAAGCGATCCCGAGCGCCTCCTGCAGAAGTGTATCCACTCGGCCCGCCAAATGCTTGCGGATGTCGGCCGCACATTTCCGGTAGGTTTCGAGCGTGCCGCCGATCGGATCGATGACGTCGATCCTGTCGGGTGAGAGCAGGGCCACCCGGCCGCCGGCCTCGGGAAACTGGGCCAGCAGCGCGGCCCGGTGGGATGCTGTCATCGTCCAGATCACGTCGGCCTGGCGGATCAGGTTCTCGGTGACCGGCTGGCTGGCGTGGCCGGAAAGATCCCCGCCGGCCTCGCGCATCGCCTCGATCGCCCCCGTGCTCGCCTTGCCACCCCCCCAGGCGGCGATGCCGGCGCTGGCGACCACGACGCCGTGCCGCTCGATCTCGTCGGGGCGGCAGCCGAGCCGCTCGGCCACCAGCAGCCGGAAGATTGTTTCCGCCATCGGGCTGCGGCAGGTGTTGCCGGTGCAGACGAACAGCACCATCAGGCTCGACAGTCGCCGCAGCGTCTCCTCGGAGACGATTCCCGGCTGCACCATGCGGAAGCCCGTGTCGTCGACCTCGATCATCGACGCCGGCTGCGCATAGCGGGCGCGGCCGTCGTCGATCACCAGGGCCAGCGGCGCTGTCGTGCCGGCGACGCGATCGAGCACGTCGGCGGCCGTCACGGCGGGTGTCGGGCCGCCGGGTTCCGCGAGCACGATCGGGCCGGCCAGCATCCGCATGCAGTCGGCGAGCATCGGATGGCCCGGCACCCGCAGCCGCAGCCGGCCGTCGCCGACGATGCCGGCCCGCGCGGCGGGCGGCAGCCTGTGCACGAGGCTCTCGGGGTGGTCGTCGGGCACGAGGATCGTCACGGGGCCGGGCCAGCACCGCCGCGCGATCCGACGGCCGATCGGGCTCAGCCGCGGAGCCCAGTCGAGCGCCTCCTCCGCGCTCTTCAGCGCCAGCGACAGCCGCGGCTGTCGCGGCTGCTCGGGTGTCAGCGCCGCCAGCCTCTCGATCGCCGTCGCGTGGCGGGCGCTGGCGGCCACCACGTAGTCGGTCTCGGTCGGGAAGGAGACCGCCCATCCCTCGGCCAGCGCCTGCACCGCCCGATGCACGACGTCACGGACGTCGTCGGTCCGGCGCAGATCGATGACCGTGGGCGGCATGGGCGGGGCCATCGACTGGGAGAGCCATGCCCCCGGCAGGCCCGGCCCGGGGGAGAAATCGGGGAAAACCGGCGGAAACCTCTAGAAGTATCGGGGTTTGCCGGGGGCAGTCAAGGATCGGCGTCTGGGCAGGACGGGCGAGCCGCGCGGGGACCGACGGGAACCCGCTCGCCGGCACGGAACCGGCCGTGATTCGCCTTGTGACACCCGAGGTGGAGTAGGTATCTCTCCCGCCCCGGCCGCAGCACCTCACCCGATCGGCAGCCTCGATGTCCCTGCGCGAGCACCTCTCCGCCGTCGCTCGTCTCCCCCGACGCCACGCGCCATTCCCGGCCCATCGGGGCCTCGCGTGCGCCGTCGCGCTGACGACATGCCTGCTGCTCGGCGGGCCATCCGCCGCGCAGCAGCCGCTGCCGCCGGCCGCACCGCCGGCTCCGCCCGCCGCCGCCATGCCGGGCCAGCTGCCGGGGGTCGCACCGGGCGCAGTGCCGGGCGCAGTGCCGGGAGCAGTGCCGGGAGTCATGCCCGGAGCGGCGCCGGCACAGGTTGCGACCGTGGCGCCTGTGGACGAGTCGAATCGGATCGTCGAGGTGCGGATCGAGGGCAACCACGCCACAGATGTCTCGAAGCTGCCGAAGCTCGTGACGCGGGCCGGCCAGATCTTCGACGCCCAGGCGATCGAGGAGGACGTGCGCACGCTGCATCGCTGCCGCAAGTTCGTCGACGTCCATCCCAAGTACGTGCGGGTGAAGGAGGGCGTGGTCGTGATCTTCCAGGTGGTCGAGCGTCCGATGCTCCGCCACGTCACCTACGTGGGCAACCAGCGGGTGCCGACCCGCACGATCCGCAAGAAGGCCGAGATCGAGGTGGGGGACTCGATGGACGCCTACGTCGTGGAGGAGGCCCGCCGCAGGATCGAGTCCTACTACCATGAGAAGGGCTACGACGGCGCGAAAGTGACGACGCTCGAAGGGAGCAAGCCGGGCGACAAGGGGGCGGTGTTCCTCATCGACGAGGGCCGCAGCCGAAAGTCGCTGTGGACGGGATTCGTCGGCAACACGATCGCCACCGACGCCCGCCTGCTCACGCAGATCAAGTCGAAGCCGGGCGTGCTCTGGCTGCTCGGCGGCGACGTCGACCGCACGAAGATCGACGCCGACATCGAGGCGCTCACCGCCTACTACCGCAGCCTCGGCTTCTTCCAGGCCAAGGTCGGCCGCGAGGTGCAGGTGGTGAACGGCGGCAACCGCGACTGGACGATGCTCACGTTCGTGATCAATGAGGGGCCGCGGTACACCGTGCGCAACGTCTCCTTCATGGGCAACAGCAAGTTCAAGAGCGAGTTCATCGCGCGGGACCTCAAGCTCACCAGCGGCCAGCCCTTCAACCAGTCGAAGATGGATGCCGACCTGGGGATGATCCGCGACATCTACGGCGGGCGCGGCTTCGTCTTCGCCGACATTCGCGCCGATCCGCGGTTCCTCGAGGAGCCGGGGCAGCTCGACCTCGTCTACAACGTCGAGGAGGGCCTGCGGTACCGCGTGGGCAAGATCAACGTCCGCATCCGTGGCGAGCATCCGCACACCCGGCACAGCACCGTGCTCAACCGCCTGTCGCTGCGGCCGGGGGACATTCTCGACATCCGCAAGCTCCGCGACGACGAGCGGCGGCTCAAGGCCAGCAGCCTCTTCATGGCCGATGCCTCCAAGGGGCAGGCGCCGCGGATCGTGTTCAGCAAACCCGAGGAGAGCGACACCCAGATCGCCCGCGATCCGAAGCGGCCCGGGTTCCGCGGCCAGAGCCCCGACGACGAGGAGGCCGTGCTCGACCTCGTGCTCGAGGGGGAATGGAATCCTGACGGCGAGGCGGCCCGCGAGGAGGCCGTGGCGGCGCAGCCGGTGTGGCGCGGCCAGAGCCCGGTGGGCCAGCCCGCGTTTCCGCAGCCGCAGCCGGTGGCCCAGCAGCCGGCGTGGGGCGGTGCGGCGCTGGCGCCGACGGGCCCGGATGCCGTCGACTATTCCCGCACCGTCGCGCCCGCGCCGCGGCAGCCGGTCTACGTGGCCCAGCAGCAGCCGGCGCCCGCGTTCGGCCAGCCCGTGGCGCAGCCCCAGGGGCAGGGCTTCGTGGCGCCGGTGCAGTTCCAGCCGGGCATGCAGCCCGGAGCGGCGCAGCCGGGCATGATGCAGCCTGGCATGGCGCAGCCTGGCATGATGCAACCTGGCATGATGCAGCCTGGCATGATGCAGCCCGGTGTGGCGCAGCCTGGCATGGTGCCGAACTTCGGTGCCGAACCGCTGCAGGTGTTTCCGGGCAACGATCCCTACGTGGTCGTCGACGTCGACGCCGAGGAGACGCAGACCGGCCGGCTCATGATCGGTGCCGGCGTGAACTCCAACGCCGGGCTCGTGGGCAACATCGTCATCGACGAGCAGAACTTCGACATCACGCGGCTGCCCACCAGCTGGGATGACATCCGCAACGGCACGGCCTTCCGCGGCGCCGGCCAGCGTTTCCGCCTCGAGGCGGCTCCCGGCACGCAGTTGCAGCGCTACACAGCGACCTTCCAGGAGCCCTACCTCTTCGACACCCGCATCGGCCTGTCGACGAGCGCCTCCTACTACACACGCTACTTCTACGACTGGGCGGAAGGCCGGGTCGGCGGCCGTGTCGGCCTGGGCTATCAGTTCGCCTTCGCCCCCAATCTCTCCGTGAACACCGGCTTCCGTGGCGAGAGCGTCGACGTCTACAACCCGCGTCTGATCACCCCCGCCATCCAAAACATGCTCGGCACCAACTCGGTCTACGGCTTCAGCGGCGGTCTCATCCACGACACCCGCGACAGCCCGTTCCTGCCGACGCAGGGACACTTGGCCACCTTCGAGTTCGAGCAGGTGATCGGCACGTTCGTCTACCCGCGCGGCATCCTCGAGGGACGGCAGTACTTCCTGCTCAACGAGCGGCCCGACGGCTCCGGGAGGCACGTGCTCTCGATCGGCTCGGTGCTCGGCATGTCGGGTCCCAACACGCCGGCCTACGACAACTTCTTCGCGGGCGGCTACAACACGATCCGCGGCTTCACGTTCCGCGGGGCGAGCCCGCGGCAGACCCCGGCCGGCGCCTCGCCCACGAGCTCGGCCCAGGCCGCGGCGGTGATCGGCGGCCCGTTCGAGTGGCTCAACACCGTGGAGTACATGTTTCCGATCACGGCCGACGACTCGTTGCGGGGCGTGGTCTTCACCGACTTCGGCACGGTCGAGTCGAACGTCTCCATCAGCAACATGCGCGTGGCCCCCGGCGTGGGCCTGCGGATCACGCTCCCGGCCATGGGGCCGGCGCCGATCGCGCTCGACTTCGCCTTCCCGGTCGTCTACGCCCCGTACGACAGCAAGCAGCTCTTCAGCTTCTTCGTCGGCTTCGCCAGGTAGCCGGCGCACGGAAGACACGAGGGGCGGGCGGATCGCCCGCACGCAGCCATGCCAGCAGCATCCGCGGACGGTGAACGCATCCTCGTGGTGGGCAACGCATTCCTGGGCGACACCGTGCTCGCGATTCCGTTCCTGCGGAACCTCCGCCGGCGGTTTCCCCGCGCGGTGATCGACGTGCTCGTCGAGCCGCACGCCGCCGCGATGCTGGCCGACTGCCCGTACCACGACGCGCTCGTCGGCTGGCCGCGGCCGCCGCGGTCGCGACGCTTCATGCCGTCCGCCATCGCGAAGATCCATGCCCAGGCGCGGTGGCTGCGGTCCCGCGGCTACGATCGGGCCTACCTCCTCAAGCGGTCGTTCTCCAGCGGCGTGCTCGCCTGGCTGGCGGGCATTCCCCGGCGGGTCGGCCATGTGACGGACGGCCGCGGCTGGCTCCTGTCGCGCGGCATCCCCCTGCGGCCCGGCCGTCACCAGACGGAGTCCTACCTCGATCTGCTCCGCGCCGACGGCGGCGACGTGGATGACGGACACAACGAGAACTGGGTGCCGGCCGCCGCCGCCGCCGTCGCCGAGGCGGCCCTCACCGACGCGCCAGACGGGCAGCCGCGGGTCTTTCTCGCCGTCTGCTCGACGAACAGCGAGAAGCACTGGCCCGCGGCCCGCTGGACGGAGCTCGTGGACCGGCTCGTTCGGGACCGCGGCTGCGAGGTGTTTTTCTGCGGGGGCCCCGCCGATCGCGAGATGCACGGGCAGATCGTGGCCGGCCTCGACGCGCCGATCGCGGAGCACGTCCACGACCATTCGTCCCGCGTGCCGCTGCGCCAGGTGACCGCGCTTTTGTCGCGGATGGACCTCTGCGTCGGGATCGACAGCGGCCTGCCGCATGTCGCCGCGTCGCTGGGTGTTCCAGTCGCCGTGCTCTTCGGCCCCACCGACCCGAATCAGTGGCATCCCCGCAGCGAGCGAGCCGTCGTGGTGCGATCGGAACGGGTGCTGCCGTCACGGGCAACGCTGCGGCGCGGGCAGCCGCCCGAGCAGACACGCTGGCCCCTCGGCACCGCCACGATGCTCGACATCGGCGTGGCGGACGTCATGGCCGCGTGCGAACGGCTGCTGGGCCCCCGTCACCCGTCGGCTCCGCTGCGGACGATCGACCTTCGCGTCGGCGGGCACGTGCACGAGGTGTGGACGGGCCGCATCGCCGCTGGAGCGTCGCCGACGCACGTCCGGCCTGCCGCCGACCGCGAGGATGGGCGGTTCCAGCCGGCCGTGATGACGCCCTGACGAGCCGTCGTCGGCGCCGTCACTGCCGAGCGGCAGCGTTCCGTCGCAGGCCCGCGTGGAGCACCTCGATCGGGTGCAGTGCCGTGCGTCCCGTGCCGTCCTTGATCTGGTGGCGGCAGCTGGTGCCCGCCGCCGCGATCGCATCGTCCGTCGAGGCAGCGCGCACGGCGGGAAAGAGCACCATCTCGCCGATCGCCATCGAGAGCTCGAAATGCTCCCGCTCGTAGCCGAACGAGCCGGCCATGCCGCAGCAGCCGCTGGGGATCACCTCGACCGACCACTGCCGCGGCAGCGACAGCATGCGGACGGTGGCGTCGAGCGAGGCGAGCGCCTTCTGGTGGCAGTGGCCGTGCAGATGGATCCGCCGGGCCGCGTCGGTGAAGGCGTCGGCGCCGATCCGGCCGCGGTCGGCCTCGCGGGCGAGAAACTCGTCGACGAGGAGCGTGCGGCCCGCCAGCCGCGTCGCCGCCGCGGCCAGCGGCTGCGGCACGAGGTCGGGATACTCGTCACGGAAGCCGAGGATCGCCGAGGGCTCGACGCCCACGAGCGGAGCGTCGTCGTCGATGATCGGATCGAGCAGCTCGACGTTGCGGGCGGCGAGGCCGCGGGCCTCCCGCAGGAGCCCCTTCGAGATCTGCGCCCGGCCGCTGTCGACGTGCCTAGGCACCACCACCTCGTAGCCGAGCGCCTCGAGCAGTTCGACGGTCCGCATGCCCACGGGCACGTCGAGCGTGTCGGTGAACTCGTCGACGAACAGGTGCACGCGGCCCAGCGGCGCGGAACGTGGGCCGTCGCGCCGCCGCCGCGCGAGCCACGTCGTGAGCGACGTGCTGTGCAGCCGCGGCAGCGACCGCCCAGCCGCGAAGCCGACCGCCCGCTTCACCAGACTCGAGAGGCCCGGCGCGGTCACCGCGAGGTTGTAGGCCCAGGCCACCGGCATGGCCAGCCGCATCGCGGCTGCCGAGCCCGCGACGAGCCGGGTGCGCAGCGGCACGCCGCGCGCGTCGTGCCTGTGCTGCTCCCACTCGGCCTTGAGCCGGGCCATGTCGACGTTGGAGGGGCACTCGCTCTTGCAGGCCTTGCAGGAGAGGCAGAGGTCCATGCACGCGGCGATCTCCGGCTGCGTCCAGGGGTCCGCCGCGGCCGGCGGCCCGGAGAGCGCCTGCCGCAGCACGTTGGCCCGGGCCCGCGTGGTGTGCCGCTCGTCCCGCGTCGCCATGTAGCTCGGGCACATCGTGCCCCCGATCACGGCCGACTTGCGGCACTGCCCCACGCCGGTGCACTTCTCCGCCGCGCGAAGCACGCCGCCGGTGTCGGCGAAGCGGAAGACGGTGTCGTAGACCGGCTCGGGCTCCCCCGGCAGGATCCGCAGCGAGGTGTCCATCGGCGGCGTGTCGATGATCTTGCCGGGATTCAAGATGCCCTGCGGGTCGAACGCCCGCTTCACCCGCGCGAAGAGCCGGTAGCAGTCGTCGCCCACCATCGTGCGGATGAACTCGCCGCGCAGCCGGCCGTCGCCGTGCTCGCCGCTCAGGCTGCCGCGGTAGCGCTTCACGAGCGCCGCCACGTCGGTGGCCACGGCGCGGAACATCGCGAGCCCTGCCGGCGAACGCAGGTCGAAGAGCGGCCGCAGGTGGAGCTCGCCCGCGCCGGCGTGGGCGTAGTGGATGCAATCGATGCCGTACTTCTCCGCGAGTAGCCGGTCGAAGTCGGCGATGTAGGCCGGGAGGTCGGCGACGGCGACCGCCGTGTCCTCGACGATCTCCCGCGGCTTGGCGTCGCCCGGCAGGTTGTTGACGAGCCCCTGGCCGGCGCGGCGCAGCTCCCAGACCTTGTCCCCCTCCGTGCCGACGAGCACCGGGTAGGCGTAGCCGAGGCCCGCGCCGCGCAGGTCGTCCTCGATCCGCCGCAGCGTCGCGGCCACCGCGCCAGGGTCGGCGTGCTTCACCTCCACGACCAGCACCGCGCCCGGATCGCCCACGACGAACGCGCGGTTGCGGGCCTGCGCCGCGTTGTTCCGCGTGCAGTCGAGGATCTTCCGGTCGATCAGCTCGCAGCCGGTGAGCTGGCACGCATCCTCAGCCTCGGCCGGCCGGTGCCGCATCACGACGAGCGTCGCCCGCAGCGCCTCGTCGACGTCGCTGCAGTGCACGCAGAGCAGCGCCCCCGGCGGCGGCAGCGGGATCAGGCCGAGCTCGTACTCCACGCCGATGAAGAGCGTTCCCTCGGAGCCGGCGAGGAGCCGGCAGAGATTGAACGGCCGTGTCGACGCCGGATCGAAGCAGGAGGCGTCCATGAGGGCGTCGAGCGCGTAGCCGGTGTTGCGGCGCGTGACCTCAGGCCGCGGGAAGGAGTCGCGGATGAGGCGGCGGGTGGCCGCGTCGGAGAGGAGGTCGCCGAGCGCGCGGTGGATCCGGGCCTCGAGCGACTCGGGGCCGGCGCACTTCGCGGCGAACTCCTCGGGCGAGCACGGGCCGAACGTGGCCTCCGAGCCGTCCGCCAGGAACCCGCGGGCGGAAACGAGATGGTCGCGGGTCGAGCCGTAGGCGATCGAGTTCGATCCGCAGGAGTTGTTGCCTACCATCCCGCCGATCATGGCCCAGGAGGCGGTGGAGGTTTCGGGGCCGAAGAAGAGCCCGTGCGGCGCGAGGAACCTGTTGAGTTCGTTGCGGACGACGCCCGGCTGCACCCGCACACGGCGCCGCTCCACGTCCAGCGAGACGATCCGACTCAGGTGGCGGCCCATGTCGACGACGATGCCGCCGCCGACCACCTGGCCCGCCAGCGACGTGCCGGCCGCGCGGGGTATCAGCCCGACCCGCTGCGCCGCGGCGAACCGCACCAGTTCGCGGACGTCCTTCTCCGCGGCGGGCAGCGCCACGGCCAGCGGCCGCTCCTGGTATTCGGAGGCGTCGGTGGAATAGACGGTCCGGGTGAGGTCGTCGACGAGGAGTTCGCCCTCGAGATGCGCAGCGAGCCCACGCAGCGCCGGAGCGAGTCGGTCGGCGGAGGTTGTGGTGGCCATGGGAAAAGTCCTCGGCGCAGCCGCGGCAGTGTCGCACGTCGCACTTCGACGTGAAAGGCTGCCTGCAACGCCGCGCGTCCGGGGGCTGCTACCATGCCGCGGGATGCGCGCACGAACCTGGTCACGAACCTGGACGCGAACCTGCACAGGGTGATTCTTGGCACGCCAGACACCGGGACAGCTGCCGCTTTTCGGCGACGTCGACGCCGTCGACCCGGCTGATTTCGACGCGGCGCTGGTCGATCTCGGCACGACGCTGCCCGGCCGGATCCACCTGGGCACGTCGAGCTGGTCGTTCCCGGGCTGGACGGGGCTGGTCTATGCGGCCCGGAGCGGCGGACCGGGAGGGCGGGACAGTCAGCCGAGCGAGCAGGTGCTCGCCCGCGCCGGGCTCGCAGCCTATGCGCGGCATCCGCTCTTCCGCACCGTGAGCCTCGACCGCACGTTCTACGCGCCGCTGGCGGCTGCGGAGTTCGCCGCGTATGCGGCGCACGTGCCGGCCGACTTCCGGTTCGTGGTCAAGGCGCCGGCGGCGATCACCGACCCCGTGGTGCGGAAGCCGGGCTCCGGCGAAGCTGCCCGCGACAATCCGACGTTCCTCGACGCCCGGCTGGCGGTCGACACGTTCGTGCGGCCGGCGCTCGCCGGACTCGGCGACCGGGCGGGCCCGCTCGTCTTCCAGTTTCCGCCGTTCGGCCGCCGCCTGCTCGCCGATCCGGCGCGGCTCACCGCGCGGCTCGCCGCATTTTTCACGATGCTGCCGCGGAGCCTGCCCGACGGCCGTGCGGGTCGCCCGCTCTACGCCGTCGAGGTTCGCGACCCGCAGCTGGTGACGCCGGGATTCGCGGCGGCGATCGGCGATGCCGGCTGCGCGGCCTGCCTGGCGATCCATGCGCGGATGCCGCCGGCCGACGAGCAGGCCGACGCCTACGGGCTCGTGCGGCCCGATGCACGGCAGCCGGTCGTCGCCCGCTGGAATCTCCATGCCGGCCGCGGCTACGAGGACGCCAAGGCGGGCTACTTTCCCTTCGACCGGCTCGTCGAGGAGGATCTGCCCACGCGGCGTGCGGTGGCCGCGATCGCCAGGGCGGCCGCCGCGGCCGGCCGCGACGCCTTCATCACGATCAACAACAAGGCAGAGGGTTCGGCCCCGCTGTCGGTGCGGCGGCTCGCCGAGGAAATCGTAGGCGGCAGGCCCGACGGCGGATCCTGATCGCCGGCTGTGGCGGCCGCCTTCTGCGGCTCCTTGCGGGGCTTTTTGAGGGGCCGTACAACTTCCGTTCTGGCTCCAGTCCGGCTGATCCCAGTTCGGTCTCCTTCTCTTCCGGCTCGTGCGCGGCTCCTGCGTCGTTGCCGGCACGTGTTCTCATCGAAAGGGGTTTTCCATGGCGACCGCTACCCGCACCTCCGCCCGTCTGCCCGAAGCCAAGAACGCCGGCGCCGCCCTCGAGCGGGCGATGTCCGCCGGCAAGGGAATCCTGCGGCTCTCGCCCACCTGGGTGCCGCGCAGCTTCCTCCATCCGGGCAAGCGGGTCCGGCTCCATCCCGACGACTACTACGCCTACGGCCTCGACCGCGGCGGCATCGACGAGCGGTGGTTCGCCAGCACGACCGAGGCTGCCAACGAGGGCCGCGTGCCCGACGAGGGGTTGTCGTGGGCCGTCTTCGAGGGTGAGCGGTTCATGCTGCGGGATGCCGTGGCCGAGGGGAAGGGCACGCTCGTCGGCAAGGCGATCTGGGATCGCTACAAGAAGTGGCCGGTCTACTCGAAGTTCTTCGACAACATGGGGCCGATCCCCCATCACATGCACCAGTCGTTCGACGACGCCAAGCTGGTGGGCCAGGAGGGCAAGCCGGAGAGCTACTACTTCCCGCCGCAATACAACAACTGCGACAACAACTTCCCCTACACCTTCATGGGCCTCGAGCCCGGCACCACGAAGGCCGACGTGCGGAAGTGCCTGGAGAACTGGAACCGTGGCGACAACGGCATCATCGACCTCGCCAAGGCCTACCGCCTGAAGCGGGGCACCGGCTGGCTGATTCCGCCCGGCGTGCTGCACGCCCCGGGCTCGCTGCTCACCTACGAGCCGCAGTGGGGCAGTGACGTGTTCGCGATGTTCCAGTCGCTCGTCGAGGGGCGTGCGGTGCCCTGGAGCCTGCTCGTCAAGGACATGCCGAAGGAGAAGCACAAGGACCTCGACTTCATCATCGGCCAACTCGACTGGGAGAAGAACGTCGACACCCACTTCAAGGAGAGCAACTACCTCGAGCCGATCCTCGACGAGAAGCGGTCGGACAAGGGGGTGCACGATCGCTGGATCGTCTACGGCCAGGTCGACGGCAGGCAGCTCTTCAGCGCGAAGGAGCTCACCCTCGAGCCGGGCGCGAAGATCACGGTGCAGGATGCCGGCGCCAGCGGGTGGATCACGGTGCAGGGCGAGGGCCGCGTCGGCGTGCACGACGTGGCGACCCCGACGCTCATCCGCTTCGGCGAGATGACCAGCGACGAGCTCTTCATCTCGGCCGACGCCGCCGCGGCTGGCTACACGGTGGAGAACACCGGCCCGGGCCCGCTCGTGTCGCTCCGCTACTTCGGCCCCGACGTCCACACCGACCTGCCCAAGCACGGAAGGAAGGCGTAACTCGACACCTCAATCCGTCGTGTCGGCGGCCGCCCCCACAGTTTCGCGAGGGGCTGCCCCGGCCAACATTCCCGACTTCTGAATCTTTCCCTATCGCGACCTAGCGAGGACATCCGCATCATGCCCACCCACTCCGCCCCCAAGCTCCACAACGCCATGTGGCCCGGCCTCGTCGGCAAGGGCACCGATCCGGGACAGGAGCCGCCGATCAGCCTCGACCGCATGCTCGAGCTCACCGCCGCGGCGAACGTCGGCGGCCAGAAGTTCGACGGCATCGACTACTTCCTCTTCCTGCCGCACACCAATCCCGAGGCCAGCGACGCCGAGCTCACGAAGATCGCCGACACGATCGCCAAACACGGGTTCACGGTGGGGTCGCTGGTCGCGCCGGTCTGGCCGGGCACCGTGGGCGACTCGGCGATGGGCGACGCCGTGGCGCGGGAGAAGTTTCTTTCGGCCGTGAAGATGGCCTGCCGGATCGCGAAGGTGTTCGAGAAGCACGGCGTGCGGAAGTACGGCGTGATCCGCATCGACTCCGCCGAGTTCGGCGTGGCCAAGTGGCGGGAGAATCCCCGGGCCAGCACCGCCAAGATCGCGGAGACCTTCCGCGAGGCGGCGAAGATCGCGAAGGACAACGGCCAGCGGCTCGCGGCCGAGGGGGAGATCTGTTGGGCGGGCATGCACTCCTGGAAGGACATGCTCGACCTGCTCGAGGAGGTGGGCATGCCCGAGACGCTCGGCTTCCAGGCCGACCTCGCCCACACCTACCTCTACCTGCTCGGCTACAACGCGCCGGAGCACGCGCTGGTCAAGCCCGGCTACACCGACGCCGAGTTCTGGCCGGCCTACGAGAAGATGGTCGCCAAGCTCCGGCCGTGGACGATCGACTTCCACGTGGCCCAAAACGACGGCCATGTTCACGGAGCCGGCGCGCACGACAAGACCGGCAAGCACTGCCCGGCCGACGACCCCAATGGCAAGCTCGACATCGTCAAATGCGCGGGCTCCTGGCTCGAGGGCGCCGAGAAGCGGGGCATCAGGCACATCTGCTGGGACGGCTGCATGTTCCCCAACGCGACCCTCGAGAACCCTGCCACCTGGAACACGATCCTCAAGACCATGATCGCCGTCCGCGACGCCCACGGCTGGGCTTGAGGAACGTGCCGGCTTCGGCAGGCCCGTCATTCGGCGAGCGGAGGGATCGGTGGAATCTCGAGGAGCTTATGAGAGTGCGACCTTCTGAGGATTGAACTGCCACAGGTCGTGGAAGGAGCGAGCTCATCCGCGACGAGACTTCCACCGTCCCGCAGCGGACCATTCCCCAAGACTCCCCGCCACTTCCCCATCATCAAGGACCACACCAATGTCCAAGCCCCTGCGCATCGGCATGATCGGCTACGGCTTCATGGGCCGCGCCCACTCCAACGGCTACAACCGCGTCAAGGACTTCTTCGACCTCGAATACCTGCCGGTGCTCCAGGCCGTCGCGGCCCGCGACGCCGACAAGGCGAAGGCGTTCGCCGACCGCTGGGGCTACAAGCGGGTGGAGAGCGACTGGCGCAAGCTCGTCGCCGCCGATGACATCGACGCCATCGACATCTGCACGCCCAACAACCTCCACGCCGAGATCGCCATCGAGGCGGCCAAGCACGGCAAGGCGATCCTCTGCGAGAAGCCGCTGTCGATGGACACGGCCGAGGGGGAGAAGATGGTCGCCGCCGTCGAGAAGGCGGGGGTGCCCAACACCGTCTGGTACAACTACCGCCGCATCCCGGCCGTCACGTTCGCCAAGCAGATCATCGACTCGGGCAAGCTCGGCCGGATCTTCCACTACCGGGCCGAGTTCCTTCAGGACTGGACGATCAGCGCCGACCTGCCGCAGGGGGGCGCGGCCCTCTGGCGGCTCGACGCCAAGGCGGCCGGCAGCGGCGTGACGGGCGACCTGCTGGCCCACTGCATCGACACGGCCATCTGGCTCAACGGCTCGGTGAGCGACGTCACCGCCATGACCGAGACGTTCGTGAAGGAGCGGACGCACCAGCTCACCGGCAAGGTCGAGCCGGTGGAGATCGACGACGCCTGCTCGTTCCTCTGCCACTTCAAGAACGGCTCGCTGGGGCTCTTCGAGAGCACGCGGTACGCCCGCGGCCACAAGGCCCTCTACACGTTCGAGATCAACGGCGAGAACATGAGCCTGAAGTGGGACCTGCACGATCTCCATCGCCTGCAGGTGTTCGACTACAAGGACGCCGGACCGATGCGGGGCTGGAAGAGCGTCCACGTCACCGACGGCGACCACCCCTACATGGACAAGTGGTGGGTGCCGGGGCTGGCGATCGGCTACGAGCACAGTTTCGTCCACCAGGTGGCCGACTTCCTCGAGGCCTACGCGAAGAAGCAGCCGGCCCACCCGACGTTCCGCGACGCGCTCGAGACCCAGAAGGTGTGCGACGCCGTGCTCAAGAGCGCCAAGAGCCACCAGTGGGTGAACGTGTAGCGCCGCATCCGCCGTGGGCGTTCGCGGCGGGCCGACGCATGACGTCGTCCGGGGTCGGGCTGGTCGCGGCCGCCGCCCTCGCTGCCGGCGTGGCGGTGTGGGCCGTCGCCAGGCCGCTGCGCTACGAGGTGGAGGGCGTCTCGATGGCGCCCGGCCTGATGCCGGGAGACGTCGTCGCCACGTCCGCGTTTCCAGCGGTGACGGGCCTCCGAGGCCCGCGCCGGTTCGAACGCTGGCTCCTCGTGCCGCCCGGCGGGGGCGACGCGATCAAGCGGGTGGTCGGCCTGCCGGGAGAGACGATCGCGCTCGTCGACGGCGACCTCGCCGTGGACGGAAGCATCGTCGTCACACCTCCACGGGTCCTTGCGGAGACCGCGGTGACCGTGCCGCCGGCTGCCGCGACGGATGACGCGGCCTCGGCCGCGGATCACTGCCACCGCACGGTCGCGGCCCGTGTCGTCCTCGACGACATCGACTTCGCGCCCGAGGAGCGGCGACTGCTGCTGCCGGTCCGCGACGTCGGTCTGGCCGCGCTGGTCCGCGCGCACGGGCATTCCGCTGCAGCGCCGCGGCTGCGGATGCGGGTCGGTGCAGCCGTCGTGGCGTGGCGGCTGCCGTCCGCGGGAGCATTCGCCGCGGTGGCCGGCCGGCTCGACGGCCGGTTCGTCGCCGCCTGCTGGCAGGTTTCCACCGCCGAGTGCCGCAACGCCGGCCCGCGCGAACGCCTGCCGCCGGGGATCCCGGAGGACTGGCAGGTGGTCCGCCCGTGGCCCGCGTCCGCGGCGGAGCCGGGCGACCCGTGGGCGGGACCCTGCGGAGTCTGGATCGGCTGCCCCGCGACGCCCGGGTGGGACGACGAGGGCCGCGACTGCGACCCACGGGCGGGCGAGATCGTGTCGTGCAGCCTGTGGCGGGACGTGCTCCATCGCCCTGCCGCGGACGGCCGCGACGAGTGGCGGCTCGGTCGCGACGAGTTTTTCGTCCTCGGCGACTTCCCCTCCGGCAGCCGCGATTCGAGGCACTGGGGACCGGTGCAGCGCGGGGTGCTGCGGGCGGCTGTGACGGGGCCGCGGTGAGTGGTGACGGGCGGCCGCCGTGGCGAATCCTGGCCGTGGAGGCGGCGTCTGTTGCCCGCGAGGAGGCCGTGGATAAAGTCATCCGCCGCTGGAGGCGGCGGCAGCGAGCGTCGAAAAACCTCGGCTTTTTCGCCGCTCGCCCTCGTGGAAAAAGGCCAGGGAGGGCTTTCTCCAGAGCCAGCTAGAATCCCGATGGGTCTGCCGCCAGTCCATGCACGTCCAGGAGCCATCATGCCGTCCGTCAGCTCGCGCCCCTCTGCCGTCCGCGTCGCCTCCGCCGCCCTGTTGCTCGCGGCCGGCGCATGGTGCGGGACCGTCCGTGGCGAGCAGCCACCCATCGAGGCCTCGGCCGCGGATCCGCAGCGGGTGTTCGTGGCCGGCGTGGCCGGATCGTTCGACAAGGTGCGGGCGGCGATCGAGAAGGCGAAGCTGGAGAGCGGCCGCGACTATCGCGTGATCGTCGTCGGCGACGCCGGCGGCGGCCAGGACGCGTCGACACGGATGCTCGAGGGCCTGATCGAACGGTGGCGTCAGGAGTCGGGCGACGCGCGGCCGGGCGGCGGCGCCGGGGCGTTCGACCCGTCGCGCGACGTGACGATCGTGCTCGACGTCAAGGACCGGCAGATCGCGATGCGGGCGCCGTGGGGGCTCGAGGTGTCGAGCGGGCTCGATCCGGAGACCATCAGGACCGAACTGATCGACAAGGTGTTCGTCCCCTGCGCCAAGGACGAGCGGTACGACGAGGGACTCGCCGATCTGGTCACCGCGACCGAGCGCTGGGTGAAGGCCCGTGAGGACCGCACGCGGGCGCGGGCCGAGGCGATGCGGGTGTTCCGCACCCGGACGCTGCCCCTGGGCCTGGCGTCGCTCCTTGGCCTCGGTCTGCTCGGGACGCTCCTGGCCAGATGGGCGCGGCACGAGCGTCGGCTGGCCGAGGCCCGCCGCAAGCTCGCCGCGTTCAAGGGCGAGGTGGTGGCACTGTCCGACCTGCTCGACGGCCAGCAGGAGCGGCACCGCATGCTGCCCCACAGCGACCCCGACTTCCGCACGCCGATGCAGGGACTGACCCGGTCGGCCTACGACAACGTGCAGGCCGCCCTGCGGCGCTACCGTGAGCGGTGGCTGTCGCTGATGGACGTCTGGGAGAAGGCGGAGGAGCGGATCGGCAAGGAGACCTTCCTCGGCACGTCGCAGGTGGACGAGGCGATCAGGATGCTCGATTCCGCCGAGGCCCGCCCCCCTCTGGCCGACGTCGCCGGGGAGTGTCGGGCGCCGCTCGACGCCCTGGAATCGGCCCACGAGAAGGCCCGCGAACTCGCGGCGACGCTCGAGGCGGACGCCGCCGCCGCGGCGCAGCGGCTGGAGAAGCTCGCCGCCCGGGGCCGTTCGAACGCCGCGTTCCAGGGGCCGATGGCGGAGGTGTCGCGCGGCGTCGCGCTCGCCCGCCAGGACCTCGAGAGCGATCCCGTCGCCGCCCGCGGCCGCCTGGAAGAGCACGCGGCGGCGCTGGCCCGCACGGTCGAACGCGTCGAGGCGTACGAGGCGGTCGACGACCGCCGCGGCAAGACGTTGGCACAGGCGGAAGACGTGGCGCAGAAGGTGCGCACAAAGCGGGCCGAGGGCTGGCTGCTCGCCGAGCCCGGTGCCAACCCCGACGAGAACATCGCCGTCGGCCGCCACGAGGTGGAATTGGCCGCCCAACTGCTCGACGCCGGCGAGACCGCCGGGGCGCGGGCGCACGTGGAGCGGGCCGAGAAGGCCAACGCCGAGGCGCTGGCCCTGCTGGAGAGCATCGTCGCCGCCAAGGCCAAGGTGGACGACCTGCTGCCGTCCTGCGTCGCCAGGCTCGAGGCGCTGACCGGCCGGCGCGGTCAGGCCGTGCGATCGCTCGAGGAGATCGCCGCCGCCTACGCCGACAGCTCGTGGGGCGACCTGGCAGACAACGTCGCCCGCGCCGACGAGGGGCTGGCCCGCGTCCGCACGCTGGTGGCCGAGGCGCAGGTGGCCGCGGAGCAGTCGCGGCAGCACTACTTCCGCGCGGTGGCGCTGGTCGAGGAGGCGATCCGCCAGGAAGATTGGGTCGAGGGACTCTACGGGGCGATCATGGACCGCCGCGCCGAGCTCGACGAGCTGCGGGCCAGCCTGCCGAAGCGGCGCGAGAACGTGCGGGGCCGGGTGGACGGCCTGCTGCGCGGCCTCGAGCGGCAGCGCACCGACCGCGTGCGGGCCAACGAGCGGGCCCGCGAGGCCGGCCGCCTCCTCGAAGTGGCCGAGGAAGGGTTCCGCGTGCAGCGTCCCGACCTGCGGCAGGTCGGTCAGGTGCTCGAGGCCGCCGATACTGCGGCCGCCCGTGGCGAGGAGCTGGCGGCGGAGGACGAGCGGCTCGCCCGCCAGGCGTTCGACGACCTCGAGGAGGCCGACGGCCTCGTGCGGCGGGTCGCCGCGTACTATGCAGAAGGCATCTCTCCCGACGTGCGGCCCGCGGCGGCGGCCGTCGACGCCGCCAAGTCCCTGCTCACGCGGCAGCGGTACGAGGACTCGCTGAAGAGTTCGTCCGAGGCGGCACGCCTGGCCCGCGAGGCCTATGCGCTGGCCACGGCCGAGGCGGAACGCCGGCGGCGTCGGCGGCAGGCACAGATTCAGCAGCGGCAGCTCGAGGAGTCGTTCTCGCGGATGTCACGCGGCTTCGGCCCGTGGGTGATCCAGCTCCCCGGGGGCACGTTCAGCGGTCCCGATCCCTGGCGGACGGTGCACGGGCCGTCGGTGTCGCCCCCGCCGTCGTCGCGGTCGGCCGGCTCGAACTGGTCGAGCAACACCGCGCAGAGCGGGTGGTAGGCCGGACGCCCGACGTCAGCGGATCTCGATCGGCGCGACCTCGAGCCGGCCGACCTCGACGGCGGGCCGCGTCGGCGACTCGAGCGCCCGCTCCATCTCCTCGACGCGCTCGAGGACAGCCTCGGGGATCAGCCCGCGGCTCTCCGACGAGTCGATCTCCCGGTCGAAGAGCACCCGGCCTTTGAGGTCGGTGACCACCAGCCGCGTCTCGGCGCCCCGGGAGATGCGGAGCTGGCAGTCGGAGTCCTGACGCACGAGCGTTTCGGCGTCGGCGGATCCGGCTGCCGCCGGGGCTTTCGCCGGGGCGGCGGCCGGCCTCGGCTGCACGAGCGAGAGCGTGGATGCCGCGGGCCGCAGTCGCGACTGCGTGGCCGGCTTCGCGGCCATCTGCCGCACGGCCGCGGGTGGCTCGGCTGCGGATGTGGGGAACGCTCCCGAGACGGGCTGCGTGCCGGCCGATGCACGGCGCGTCATCCGCGGCTGCGTCACCTGGCCCGGCTGGGCCAGCGGGATCGTCACCTTGACGCCCCCACGGAGCAGCGTGCACTCCGGAGCGGTGCCACTGTCTGAGGCTTCGAGCAGGGCGGCCAGCTGCTCGGGAAGAAGCAGCATCTGGTCGTCCAGGAGCACCAGCACGTCGTAGCGCTTGAAGCCGGCCTTGTCGGCGACCGAGCCCTCGATCACTTCCTCGACGACGAGCCCGGCGCCGCGGGCGAGCGCGAGCTGCTGGCGGAGCACCTCCGACGCGCGGGAGAGTCGCAGGCCGAGCGTGTCGGCGTTGCGGCCCGCGGCGGCCATCTCGCCCACCGGCTGGATGTGCGATCGTCGGGTCGCCGGCTGCTGCTCGCGTGCGGTCTCGGCGGCCGTGGCTCCGGTGTCGGCGGCATGACAGCGGATCGCGGGCGGGCAGGCCGCCACGACCAGCAGCAGGAGCGGCGGAAGGGCGACGCGTGCAGCGCGGGATGCGTTCATGGTTGGTGTCGGCGGGGGCGGCGGTGTGTCCGGACGAGGTATGTGACGATTTCCCGGCTCCGCTGCCAGACGGACTTTCACGGGGCCGGCTGCCGCATGGAAGTTGGGCAAGCGGCAGGAGATGGGGTGCGTGGTGCGCGGCGGCAAGCGGGAGGGCCGCGGCAGGAGACCGTCGTTGCCACCGCCGCCGTCAGAGTCGCTCGGCACGAGGCACCGCGGCCGCCGATACCACTTCCCGGTGTTGCCGCATGCCTCGTGACGGGGGACTGTCATCATGTCGATTCGCGAGTTTCTGGCCGTGGGAGCCATCGTCTGCCTCGGCGGGATGTCGTGCGCATCCTTCGTCGTGGCCGAGGACGAGGCCATCACCCTGACGGACACGGAGACGACGTCGGCAGTGGAGGCAGAGGCGACGGCAGCGGAGCCCGCACCCACGGAGACGGATGCTGCCGCGAAGCCCCAGACCACCGCCGAGGCCGGGACGACAGCGGAGGCCGAGACCACCACGCAGACCGAGTCAGCCACGAAGGCTGAGCCTGCCACGAAGGCCGAGTCAGTCACGAAGGCTGAGACCACCGCAACGCCGCAGGCCGCCGCCACGGCAGGCCCCGTGGCACCGGCGCCCGCGCCGGCCCGTCCGGCAAAGAAGCCCGTGCTCGTCCCCGGCACCGGCAGCCTCGTCAAGGGTGTCGGCGACGACTTCGAGGACGAGGCGTGGAAGTGGAACTACAACCACCCCAAGAGCTCCGAGGAGCAGGACAAGCGGATGCGGAGCCCGATGGGCAGAAGCGTCAACGGCCGCTGGTTCGAGGGGCCGAAGCGCGGCACTCCCGACGTCGTCAAGCGGATCGAGCTGCCGTCGCCGGGCCTCGAGGGGAGCACGCACGGCATGCTGATCGCCACGCTCCACGCCGGCATCCCGGGGCGGACGACCTACCAGATGCAGCAGGACGACCTGATCTACAACATGCAGAAGGTGACAGGCAGGGGCATGTCCGTGGGCGACAGCCCGAGCGTAGTGACCCGCGTGTACGTGCCGCCGTTCGAGCAGTGGGAGCGGCGGAACGGACCCACGTTCGGCTTCCGCGCCGGCTGCTACACGCACGCGATCATCACGGGCGAGGACCACCCCGACAAGGGGAAGTTCGGGCTCGAGGAATACTGGCCGGGCATGTTCATCTGCTTCGAGCCGGCGAATCCCCGGAAGAAGACGCAGGACTCCGCCTACCTCCGTATCCGTGGCGGCCGCAACGGCGGCGAGATCCGCGGACCGCAGCTCGATCAGAACGGCTGGTGGACGCTCGGCCTGTCGTTCTCGCCCGACGGGATGGTGCACTACTTCGCCAGCCCAGGCGTGGACGAGCTGACGATGGACGATCACATCACGTCGCAATACCCCTACGGCTACCGCACCGAATTCTTGAAGACGTTCTTCTACAACGTCTGCACGCAGGACGACGGCAAGACGTGGAGCACGCCGTGGGTGGTCGACGATCCCAAGGTCTACTTCATCAAGCGGCAGATGGCGACGGCCCAGCCGGCCAGGAAGCGCTGAGCAGGGCCGTGTCTCGCGCGGAACAGCCGGGCCAAAGACGGCTCAGGGGGCGTCCGCGTCCGGCGGCGGCGCGGCCCGGGCCGTCCGCACGAAATCGCACGCCGGCGGCATGATCTCGCCGAGCCCGTCGACGCTGCAGCGGCAGGAGAGGTCGTCGGCGCCGAGGCGGGACAGCGTATAGACGCAGTCGCCGGCGGTGCCCGCGTCGAGCTGCACGGTCCAGGCGTCGCCCTCCCGCGACCAAGAGCCCTCGGCGAACCTGCCGCCCGAGGTGAACAGCCAGGAGCGGATCTGCCGACGGTCGGGATCCCAGCCGATGATCTCGGTGATCTCGCGGCTGCCGCCGCCGCCCGGCGGCAGGAGCCCGGGAATCCGGTCGTCGCCCGGGAGAGGCCGCGGCGCGAGTGCGGGGCCGTCGGTGACGACGTGGCTCCGCACGAGGAACGACCTGTTCGCCGACCAGAAGCAGTGCGTGCTCGCCGTGACGCCGTCGCTGACGTCCTCCCAGGAGCCGAGCAGCCAGGCCAGGTCGTCGAGCGGGCTGGTGGCGTCCGCCTGCAGCGGCACGCTCGCCTCCCGCACGGTGTCGAGCATCCACTTTCCGGCCTGCCTCACGACGACGGCCGAGAAGCGGCTGCTCGAGGCGGTGCCATCCGTGAACGTGATCCGTGAGACACCGTCCACGACCGCGACGTCGTCGCGCAGCGGACGGATCGATTTCAGGTCGATGCCGATGGTAGCGCCGGCATCCTCCTCGAAGAGCGCGGCGAACACCTCGCGGACCGCCTCGCGGCCGCTCGTGGTCTCACCCGAATCGAGGTCGAGGTTCTCCCCCACGGTGCTCCAGTGTGCGGCCAGCGATGTCGCGTCGTGGCGGTTGAACGCCTGCAGATAGCTCCTGATCATGCCGCCGATCCCGGCCACGTCCGCCGCGTGGCCGTCGGTCTCGTGCTCGATCCGACGGGGCGCGAACTGGCCGTCGGCGGTGTGGGCGGCGGCGGCCGACGTCGCCACGGCGGCGCTGGCGTCCGGCGCGGACTCGACGACGGCGACGCTGAAACGCTTCGCCTTCGCGATGACCTCGGGGATGGGTCGGGCCGGACGGCGGGCGACGGTGGCCGGGGCGGCCACCGCTGCGGGCCGCGGCGCGGCCACGGCCGTCGGGCTG
>JBILVO010000109.1:0-14379 GCA_044370415.1 Pirellulales bacterium | reverse complement strand
GCAGCGCAGGCATAGCCTCCGCAGTCTTTCCACCCCGCACGCATCGCAAGCTCCTCCAAGGGCACGCCACCGGCATGATCGTCACGATCGCTGGCAAGCCTTGACCCCTGCGGAGCTTGAGTGGTGAATCGAAAGGATTCAGGAAGCCCTCGGCCGCGACCCGGGGGGATGGGGGGAATGGCGCGATCGAGCTATGGCAGGCCGGGCCAGAGGCGGGCCAGCCGTCAGGGAGGAGGTTCAGGCCCGCTCGCGAGCCAGCGGCAGCCGCACGGTGAACGTCGTGCCGCTGCCGGCCGGGCTGGCGACCGAGATGCCGCCGCCGTGCCGCTCGACGATGGAGCGGCAGATCGCCAGGCCCAGCCCGCCGCCGCGGGCCACGTCGCCGCGGGTTCGCGACGTATCGGTCTTGTAGAAACGGTCGAAGACGCGGCCGATGTGATCGGGAGGGATGCCGCAGCCGGTGTCGGCGATGGTCGCCACGGCCTCACGGCGGTCACCGTCGACGGCGACTGCCACCGCCACCTGCCCTCCGGGTGGCGTGAACCGGATCGCGTTGTCGAGCAGGTTGCCGAAGACCTGCCGCAGCTGCGACTTGTCGCCCGGCACGGTCACGCCATCGACCCCGTCGAGCGTGAGGCCGACATACCTCTCCTCGGCCGCCCCGGCGAACATCGCCACCGTCTGCCGCGTTACCGCCACGAGATCGACCCGCTCATGGAGTGGTGGCGGAGCCTCTTCTCCCGTCTCGGCGAGGAGCAGGAGGTCGTTGGCGAGCTTCGAGAGGTGCCGCGCCTCGTCGAGCACGTCGGCCAGCGTGTCGCGATATTGCTCCGCCGGACGGTCCTGCGAGATCGCCACCTCCAGCGAGCTCTGCATCGCCGCGAGCGGCCCGCGGAGCTCGTGGGCCGCGTCCGCCACGAACTGCTGCTGCCGGTCGACGTGTCCCGCCACCTCGTCGAGCAGGTGATTGATCGTGAGCGACAGGCGGTCGAGCTCGTCACGGGTGCCATGCACCTCGAGCCGGTCGCCCAGCCGCGTGGGCCTGAGGCCCTCGGCGGTCCGCAGGATTTCGGCCACCGGGTGGGTGGCGCGGACCGCGAGCCAGTAGCCGACCAGCGGAGTGAGGAGCGAGAGGCCCGCCGCCACCGGCAGCAGGAGCCTGGAGATGGTGCGGACGTCCTCGTCGAGAAACTCGGTGGCCATGCCGATCCGCACGTGGAACGGCGAGTCCGCGGGGTCCGTGATCCGCTGCCGGGCGAATCGGTAGGGGCCGACCTGGACGAGGTTCTCGATCCTCTGTGGGTTGATGGGAAAGCGCACGATCTCCTCGGGGCAGCTCTCGCTTTTCCAGATCGTCGTGCCGTCGTCGGTGAGCAACTGGGTGAACCAGCCACGCTCCTCGTGTGCCAGCGCCTTGCGGCGGAGTTCGTCGACGACGGCGTCGGTGTTGGGGTAGAGGTCCTTGAGCGCGATCGCCGTCTCGTTGACCTCGCCGCGGAGCACGGCGTCGGCCTCGCGATAGAGGGCGGCCCGTGCGCCGACCTGCACGGCGAGCAGGGCCGCCAACATCACGAGGAGCACGACGGCCGAGTTCCAGATCGTGAGCCGGACGCGGAGGGTGGCCCAGGGAATCAGCCTAACCAGCCGCGAGGGCATAGCCGCGTCCCCGGATCGTGCGGATGACCGAGTCGGCGCGGTCCTTGTCGAGCTTGCCGCGCAGGCGGTTGATGTGCACCTCGATCACGTTCGTCGGCCCGTCCCAGTCGAAGCCCCAGACGTGCTCGCAGAGCATCTTTCGCGTCACGACCTGGCCGCTGTAGCGCATGAGCAGTTCGAGGATGCTGAACTCGGTGGGCGTGAGCTCGATCGTGCGGCCGTCGATCATGAGCCGCTTCGCGGCCAGGCTCAGCCGCAGGCCACCGGCCTCCATCTCCATCGCCGGCTTGTGGGCAGTGCGGCGGTGGATCGCTTCGATCCGGGCCAGCAGTTCGTCGACGGCGAACGGCTTGACGAGATAGTCATCGGCACCAGCCTCGAAGCCGGAGAGCTTGTCGGGCACCGTGCCGCGGGCGGTGAGGACGATCACGGGCGTCCGCACCCCCTCGCTCCGGGCCGCGCGGAGCACGTCGAGGCCGCTCTTCTTCGGGAGCATGAGGTCGAGCACGACGATGTCGCTCGACAGGAGCGTCTTGTCACGGATGGCTGATTCACCATCAGCCACCCACGTGCACTGGTGGCCGGCCTCGCGGACGGCCGTGCTCACGGCCCTGGCGATGATGGGATCATCTTCGACGATGGCGACGTGCATGGGGCACCTGGACGTAAAAATACGAAGCGTGCCCGCAGCACAACGCTTTCAATTCCGCAACGTCATGCCGAGAACCTTACAAGCATGGTAATCTCTCGGCGCGATCAATGGCGAGACACGGCTGGTCTGGAAGGCGGAGCGATCTCCGGGCCGTACGGTCCGGCGGCCCAGGCTGAGAAGGAGTAGGGCAGTGCATTCGCTGGGGACGCAGGCTCGAGATGATTCGACGGAGGTGCCGCGCGGAACAGGGGCGGGTTTTGCCCGCTACTTCATGCGGGACATGCCGGCCGGATTCCTGGTCTTCCTGGTCGCGTTGCCGCTGTGCCTCGGGATCGCCGTCGCATCTGGGTTTCCCCCGATCGCCGGGGTGTTCACGGCCATCGTCGGAGGAGGCATCGCGACCTGGATCAGCGACTCGGAGCTGACCATCAAGGGGCCAGCCGCCGGGCTCATCGTCATCGTGATCGGCTCGATGCAGGCGTTCGGCTACACAGGCGGTCGGGATGCTGGGGCCGACATGCAGGCCTACCGCATGACGCTCGCCGTGGGCTGCCTTGCCGGAGTCGTGCAGGTGCTCTTCGGGCTCTTCAGGGCGGGAGTACTCGGCGATTTCTTTCCGACGGCTGTGGTCCACGGCATGCTGGCGGCCATTGGCGTGATCATCATGCTCAAGCAGTTGCCGGTGGCGGTCGGCCAGAAGGCGGTGGGCGATCCGCTGGAGATTCTGGCCGATCTTCCGGAGACGTTCTCGAAGGCGAATCCGGCGGTTTCACTCGTCGGAATTCTGAGCCTAGCGATTCTCTTCGGCTGGCCATACTTGTGTCGGCGGGTGGGCATTTTGAAAAAGCTGCCGGCACAGCTGGTCGTGCTCCTGGTGGCCGTTTCGCTTGCGCACTGGCTGGGGCTGGCGCATGGCTGCGATGGCAGCGTCGCGGGAGTGTCATACGCGACCGGCCGATCATTTTTTGTGAACGTGCCGAGCAGCATTGCGGCAGCGGTTACAACACCGGATTTCTCCGTATTCGCGAATCCCGCCACGCGATCGCTCGGCGCGCTCTGGGTGGTGATGTTTGCCGTCGTGGGCAGTCTCGAGTCGCTGCTGAGCGCGAAGGCGATCGACATCGTCGATCCATGGAGGCGGAAGACGACACTCGACAGGGATCTGCTGGCGGTTGGGGTGGCGAACGTGGCAGCGGCGTCTCTGGGGGGGTTGCCGATGATCTCCGAGATCGTGCGTAGCAAGGCGAACATCGACAACGGTGGCTGCACCAGGTTCGCCGACTTGTGGCACGCCGTGTTCCTTCTCGCCTTCGTGGCGATCGCGCCAGGACTGATCTCTTCGATACCACTGGCGGCTCTGGCTGCGATGCTCGTCTATACGGGCTCCCGCCTTGCGTCGCCAAACGAGTTCGTAAGCGTCTATCGGGTCGGCCGGGAACAGTTGCTGATATTCGCCTCCACGCTCGTGGGGGTTCTGGCCACGGACTTGCTCGTGGGTGTGCTCGTCGGCGTCGCGGTGAAGTTCGCAGTGCACCTTTTCAACGGCCTGCCGCCGGGCAGCATGTTCAAGCCTTTTCTCGAGGTGGTCGAGGTCGACGATGGCACCGTCCGTGTGGACGCACGAGGGTCGGCGGTGTTTTCGAACTGGATTCCATTTCGCAGGCAGTTGCGGCAGATCGCCTTCGATCGAGGGGTCGATGTGGTCGTCAATCTGGAGGGCACGCGTCTTGTCGACCATAGCGTCATGGAGGGGCTGCACGAACTGGAGGATGAGTTCGCACGCAAGGGTCGCACGCTCACCGTCGTCGGGCTGGAGTTGCACCGCCCGCTGTCGAGCCACCCTATGGCCACGCGCAAACGGCGTGCGTGATCGTCGCAGCGGGCTCGTGAGCTCCCACCCTCACTCCCACTCGATCGTGGCGGGCGGCTTCGACGAGACGTCGTAGACGACGCGGTTGATCCCGCGGACTTCGTTGATCACCCGCGTCGAGATCCTCGCGAGCACCTCGTAGGGCAGGTGGCTCCAGTCGGCCGTCATGAAGTCCTCGGTCTCGACGGCCCGCACGGCCAGGACGTCGTCGTAGGTGCGGGCGTCGCCCATCACGCCCACGCTCTGCACAGGCAGCAGCACCGCGAAGGCCTGCGAGATCTTCCGCATCAGGCCCGCCCGTTCGATCTCCTCGAGCACGATGGCATCGGCCTCGCGGAGGACGGTCAGCCGCGGTTTCGTCACCTCGCCAAGACAGCGCACCGCCAGGCCCGGGCCCGGGAAGGGATGCCGCCAGACGATCCGCTCCGGCAGACCGAGCTGCAGCCCCAGATTACGGACCTCGTCCTTGAAGAGGTCCCGCAGCGGCTCGATGAGCTCGAACTCGAGGTCCTCGGGCAGGCCGCCCACGTTGTGGTGCAGTTTGATGGTGGCGGCCGGGCCGTCGGGGGCTGCCCCGCTCTCGATCACGTCGGGGTAGAGCGTACCCTGCGCCAGGTACTTCGCGCCACGGATTTTGGACGCCTCGTCCGAGAAGCACTCGACGAAGGCCTTGCCGATCCGCCGCCGCTTCTCCTGCGGCTCGGTCACTCCGGCGAGCACGTCGAGAAACCTCTGCTCCGCGGGGACGACGTGCAGGTCGGTCTTGAAGTGCGTCTGGAACTCGTCGATCACCGCCGCAGCCTCGTTCTTTCGCAAGAGGCCGTTGTCGACGAGGATGCAGGAGAGCTGGTCGCCGATCGCCCGCGAGAGCAGTGCGGCCACCACGGCAGAATCGACGCCGCCGGAGAGGCCGCAGATCACGCGGTCATTCCCGACCCGCCGCCGCAGGTCGGCGATCACGCTCTGCGCGAAATCCTCCAGCCGCCAGGAGCCGGAGCAGCCGCAGGCCTGCGTGAGGAAGTTTTTGAGCATGAGGCCGCCGGCCGGCGTGTGCGTCACCTCGGGGTGGAACTGGAGGCCGTAGACGGGGAGCGAGGCGTGGCGGACCGCGGCCACCGGGCAGGTGGCGGTGCGGGCGAGCGGGCGAAACTCGGCCGAGACCGAGTCGACCTGGTCGCCGTGGCTCATCCACACCTCGGTGTGGGCCGGCACGCCGGCGAAGAGGCCGTCGGGCTCGATCACCTCGCAGGCGGCGCGGCCGTACTCCCGCGAATGGGCCCGGCCGACGTGGCCGCCGAGCGCGTCGCAGGCCAGCTGCATGCCGTAGCAGATGCCGAGCACCGGGATGCCGAGCCGGAAGAGGCCGGGATCGCACCGCGGCGCGCCCTCCTCGTACACGCTCGACGGCCCGCCCGAGAGGATGATGCCGCGGGGCGCGAGGCTGCGGATCCGTTCGGCGGTCACGTCGTGCCGCACGATCTCGCAGTAGACGTGCTGCTCGCGGACGCGGCGGGCGATCAGCTGCGCGTACTGTGATCCGAAGTCGAGCACGAGCACCCGCTCCGCCTGCTGCGCGGTGGCCGGGTTCGAAGACGTCGCGGACGGGGCGGCACTGGCTGGTGCGGGCATGGCTGGCCGGGGAAAAGCGGGGCGGAAAAGCCCGACAGTATAGGGCCCGGCGGCTGTGCACCAACAGCCATCCGTCACCCGCCGGGCCGGGCCGGCCAACGCCGGCCGTCGCGACACTGCTCGCCGCGGAAAGACCCGGATATAGTGGGCCGGCAGCGGGCCAGCCGCCCGTCCGCGACCATCCTGCCTCGCCCCGCGACTTCGCCATGCTGACCCTGCTGACCAACGACGACGGGATCTACGCGCCGGGCCTGGCTGCCATGGAGAAGGTCCTGCGGCGGCTCGGCGAGGTCTGCGTCGTCGCTCCGTCGACGGAGCAGAGTGGCGTGGGGCACGCGATCACGTTTCTCACGCCGCTGACGGCGAAGGAGGTGTTCGACGGGGCCCGCAGCCGCGGCTGGGCCGTGGACGGCAGCCCGGCCGACGCGGTGAAGCTCGGCGTCGGTGAATTCTGCCCGCGGCGGCCCGACCTGGTCGTCAGCGGCATCAACAGCGGCCTCAACGCCGGCATCAACGTGCTCTACTCCGGCACCGTGGCGGCCGCGATCGAAGGGGCGTTCTTCGGCATCACGAGCGTGGCGATGTCGCTCGAGTGGGACGAGCACGCCGACTACGACCGCGCGGCGGCCATCGCCGGCGACGTGCTCACCGGCCTGCTGGCGCGTCGGCCGGCTCAGGGCAGCCTCTACAACGTCAACATCCCCGCGCAGGCCCTGCGCGGCAGGCCCGAGCTGCGGGTGGTGCCGATGAGCGTCGCGCGCTACGGAGAGGCGTTCGAGCGGCGGGTGGACCCGCGGGGGCGATCCTACTACTGGGCGACGAACGATCCGCCGCCGCCCCCTTCACCGCTCGAGTCGGACGTCACGGCGCTGGCGGCCGGCCACGTCACGCTCACGCCGCTCGACTACGATCTGACGCACCGCGGCAGCCTGGCGGCGCTGGCGGAAGGCCCCTGGCAGATCGGCTCGGCGTGAGCCTTCCGCCGTTCGACGGCGGGGATCACCGGGTCTTCTCGGACCGGGCTTTCTCGGACTGGGGCTTCTCGGACGCTGCCGCGGGTTCCGCCGGCGTGGCGGTCGGCTTCGCGGGCTGGAGCATCCTGTCGAGCGGGCTCGGTTCGGTTCCGTCGCCGGACACCGGCCTCTGTTTCTCTCGGGATTTCGTCGTCGGCTTCTGCTGGGGCGATTTCTGCTGGGCCGGATTCTGGGGAGCCGGCTTCTGCTTGCGAGGAGGCGGGGTGACGGCTTTTTCCTCCACGGCGGGCATGGGCGCGTCATCCTCTCCCTCGCCGCCGGAGGATCCGCTCATCAGCCACCAGACGCCGGCGCAGACTGCGGCGGAGAGCGTCGCGGCGAGGATGCACGCCCAGACCATCAACGGCAGGCCGACGACACGGCGAAACAGCCAGGGAGGCGTCGCCGGCCGTCCGTGCGCCGTCGACGGGGCGGGACCACCGGTGGCGACCGGCGCACCGGTGGCGACCGGCGCGGCCCGGGGCTCGCGCCGCGGGACGGCCGCGAGCGGACCGGAGTCGCCGTCGGCGTCGAAGGAGATATCATCGCCACCGACGGTCGGCCCGACTGAACCGCGCACGGTTTCCGGGGGCATGCTCCCCGACAGTCGTCCACCGCCCGATGCCCGTCGGATGTCGGATTGCGACGGCGCATGAACGTCGAATTCAGCCCACGTTCCGCTCGACGGTGCAGCCTCACCGGAGTGGCTGCCGTCGCTCAACGCGTCGCTCAACGCGGCGCGTGCCCCATCATCTCGCGCCGACTGTCGCGAGGCGGCCCGCCGGCGGAGGCCGGGCTGGGCTCGCGGGGGTGTCGCGGCGTTGGTCGACAGCCACGCCGTGAGCGAGTCGGCCACTTCCCGGGCCCACTGCGGCCTGGCTTCCGGCGCCTTCTCCATCATCCGGAGGATCAGTTCGACGATTTCCACCGGCGTGTCGGGCCGCGCGTCCAGGACATTCGGTGCGGGCTGCTTGCAATGCGCCCGCATCCGCGCCGCCCGCTTGTTACCCCCGGGCTTCACCGTCGCCATCTTCTCGAACGGTGCATGCCCGGTGAGGAGGTAGTAGAAGGTGCATCCGAGCGAGTAGATGTCGGACCGGCGGTCGACTTTCTGCGCGAGGACCTGCTCCGGTGACATGTAGTCGGGCGTGCCCATGATCTTGTCACGGTCGTCCTGCGCCAGGTCCGGATCATCGGAGCCTTCCGGAGCGTCGACCTGGACCAGCCCGAGGTCGAGGATCTTCAACTGGCCGCGGGAATCGACCATCAGGTTGGCCGGCTTGATGTCGCGATGCACGAGCCCCTCCTCGTGGGCGCGCTCCAGGCCCAGGGCCGCCTGCCGGACGAGGTCTGCGGCATCGCGCACGCCGAGCGGGCCATCGGCCTTGACCCGCTTTTCGAGGTCGGTGCCGTCGATGTACTCCATCACGATGAAGTGATTGGAGAGTTCGGAGGTATCGAGATCGAAGGCCCGGGCGATATTGGGGTGGCTCAGCGCCGCCGCGGCCCGCGCCTCGCGTTCGAACCTGCGGAGGTAGGCCTCGAACCGCTCCTGGAGTCCCGGGCTCTTCGTGTCTTCCTGCTTCTGGGGCAGGACCTTGACGGCCACCCGGGCCTTGAGGGTCGTGTGCTCCGCCAGGTAGACGTTGCCCATGCCCCCCTTGCCCAGCGGCTGGAGGAGCTTGCACTTGCCCAGGAAGAAGCCCCGGCTCCGCCCCAGGCAGAGCTTGCCGATCTGCCATTCCGAGAGCAGGCGGCCGTCGATGAGCGCCTTGCTGCATGCCTCGGGCATGGGACCGTCGGCCCCCTGCCAGGACGCGAGCGCCGCCTCCACGTCGCCCATCCGGGCAGGTTCCACGAGGCCGCTCAGCCGCACCAGCCGCAAAAAAGCATCGGCCGTCTGGACCGGCGGCGGGGCGGGAGTGGGGGGGACGGAATCGCTCATGTGTCGGTCGAACGAAGAGCCTTGGGCCAGGCGGCGGGGCTCCTGCCCGGGCCGCAGGCGGGCGAGCGCGGACGTCCGGTGGGCTGCGTGATCAATCCTACCCACCTGCCGAAAACCTGCACGCGGAAACCGGGGCTCGATCGGCCCGGCCCGCAGCCGTGGGGGGCTGCGAGTCTTCAGCCCGAGACCGACCGGACCACGACGGCCGCAAGGGCGGCCAGCAGGGCGATCGCCAGCACCAGCCAGCCCGCGAGGGGCAGGCCGCCGACCCTATGCCACAGCACCGGTCCTGACGAGGAACGCTCTTCAGGGGCCGGCGGCTTGGATCTCGCCGTGGCAGGCCGCTGCACCGCCGGCGCGGGCCGTGCCGCGGTGGTGCCTGCGGAGGCCGGCGGCCGGGGCGGCGTGCCGGCGGGCTGGCCCGCCGCCGGCATGCGGGTCGTCGACCGTGCCGCGCTCCCGCGCGGGGGCGTGTCTGTCTGGCGGACGGAGGATTGGGATTGGGACTGGGGCCGTTGTCCTCCCGTCCCGGCGGCGGAGTTCCCCGGCCTGGCGGACGCCGCACCGGTGCCGCGCGTCGGAACCGCCGCGGAGACCATCGCCGACGGCGCGATAGGGCCGGCGCCGGCGGTCCGCGGGGCCGCCCCGCTCGCTGCGGCGGCGACCGCCTCCTGCCGATCGAACTCCTCCAGCTGGTCGCCGGCGAGGAGGACGAAGAGCTCGTCGGCCACGTCCTGCGCGGACTGCGGCCGTGCCCCCGGGGACTTCGCCATCATGCGCTGCACCAGATCGACAAGCTTCGCAGGCAGGTTCGGCCGCCGCTCCAGGATGTCGGGAGCCGGCGTGGTGATGTGGGCCTCCATCCGCACGACGCGGGTGCCCTTGCCCCCCTCCTCTCCCATCACGTTGTCGAAGGGCGCTCGTCCCGTGAGCAGAAAATAGAGCGTGCAGCCGAGGGAGTAGATGTCGGACCGGCGGTCGACCGCCCTCGCCTCCGCCTGCTCGGGAGACATGTAGTCGGGGGTGCCCAGCGACTTCTTGCGCTCGTCGGCCTTCAGTGCCTTCAGGTTTGCCAGCACGCGCGAGTCGCCGGTGTCGGTGTCTTCCTGCACGAGGCCGAAGTCGAGAATCTTCACCACGTCCGCGGCGTCGACCATGAGGTTGGCGGGCTTGATGTCGCGGTGCACGAGGCCGCGGTCGTGCGCGTGCTGCAGCCCCAGGGCGGCCTGCATGGTGCACTCGGCGGCATACTGGGCGGAGAGGGGGCCCTTCTTCCGCACGAGCCGGTCGAGATCGACACCCTCGATGTAATCCATCACCGAATAGTGATAGGGAGAGTCCTCCTCCGAGTCGCCGAAGTCGAACTGCGCCCTGGCGATGTTGGGGTGGTTCAGGCTCGCCGCGACCCAGCTCTCCTGGGTGAATCGCTTGAGGTACTGACCCTTGTCCTGCAGCTTCTTCGGCAGCAGCTTGATCGCGACACGCACGTCCTTCTTCAGATCCGGATCCCGGTATTCCGCCAGAAAGACGCTGCCCATGCCCCCCTGCCCCAACGGCCTGAGCAGCTTGAACTTGTCGAGGAAGAACTTGTTCCGCCCGGCCCGTTCCAGCAGTTTGCGGACCTGCCAGTCCGTCAGCAATCCGCCGTCGACGAGCGCGTGGCGGCACGCCGACGGCATCGCTCCCGGGGCTGCCCGCCACGGGGCGACGGCCGCCTCGATCTCGCCACGCCGCGACTGGGAGACGAGACCGCTGGCCTGCGCGATGGCGAGGAAGTCGTCGGCGTTCTCGACGGGCGGCGGCGAGGGTGCGGCGGAGTCGCTCATGCGGGTGCCCGGCGGGCGGCGCGGAATGGAGCGGGCGAATGAGAAACTGCCGGCGCAGCGGGCGGTCGTCGGAGAAGTATGCTATGGCAAGTCGAGGCTTTTCGCCGCCCCCGCCATGAAAAGTATGCTCTACACCCGTCGCGGATGCCACCTCTGCGACGCCGCCCGCGACATGCTCGCCGCGGTGGCGCCCGGACTGGCCGCGGAAATCACCCCCTGCGACGTCGATGCCGACCCGTCGCTGGAGCGGCTGTACGGTGACCGTGTGCCGGTCCTCGTCGTGGACGGGGTGGTCGTGTTGGAGGGGCGATTCGACGAGGTGGACGTCCTCCGGGCGGTCCACGGCCTCACAGCCCGAGCTTCAGCCCCCGCCGGTCCAGCGCATCCGCGAGTGCCGCCGCCGACGTGAAGACCTCGGCCTGCCAGCCGGCCCGCTGCGCCGCTTCCACGTGGGCGGGCACGTCGTCGCAGAAGAAGATCCGCTCAGGCGGAACACCCGCCCGTCGCGTGGCCGTGGCGAAGATCTCCGGTTCGGGCTTGATCGCCCGCACCTCGTGGCTGAGGACGATCTCGCGGAAATTTCCCGGCAGCACCGCGAAGCCGCGGGCGAGCAGGTGCTCCCAGTGCGGGCTGCAGGTGTTCGAGAGGATGCCGATGCCGCAGCCCGTCCGCTCGAGCCCGGCGATCACCGGGAGCATCTCGATGTTGAGCGCGAACATGTCGGACGCCGCGTGCGCCAGCGCGGCCTTATCGGCGCTGCAGCCCGTGCGCCGCGCCAGTTCCGCATGGAATTCCGACCAGTCGATCCGGCCGCGTTCAAGCGACTCCTGCAGCCCCCCCTCCACCACGGCGGCCCGGACGGCTGCGGCGTCGCAGCGGCCCGCCTCGGCCATCTGGCGGAAGGCCCGCGGCATGTCGAACGAGACGAGCACGTTGCCCATGTCGAGGAAGACGAAGTCGGGACGCACCGGCTGCTGCACGTTTCACCTGCACCTTTCCCTGGCGTGACGGGGAAACTATCCTGCTCGACATCCCACGAGGAGCCGAACCACCATGACATCGCCGACCACGTCCGGCCTGAACCGGTACAGCGCCCGCATCACGCAGCCCCGCTCCCAGGGGGCGTCGCAGGCCATGCTGCTCGGCACCGGACTGCAGCCGGCCGACCTCGACAAGCCGCAGGTCGGCATCGCCAGCATGTGGTACGAGGGCAATACGTGCAACATGCACCTCGACAAGCTGGCGGCGCGGGTGCGCGAGGGCGTGACCGAGGTCGGAATGGTCGGCATGCGATTCAACACCATCGGTGTCAGCGACGGCATCTCGATGGGCACCGACGGGATGAGCTTCTCCCTGCCCTCCCGCGACATCATCGCCGACTCGATCGAGACCGTGATGCAGGCGCAGTGGTACGACGGCCTCGTGGCGATCCCCGGCTGCGACAAGAACATGCCGGGCTGCCTGATCGCGATGGGGCGGCTCAACCGGCCCGCGCTGATGGTCTACGGCGGCACGATCCGGCCCGGGCACCTCGCCGACGGCACCGTGCTCGACATCGTCTCGGCGTTCCAGTGCTACGGCGAGTACGTGGCCGGCCGGATCGACGACTCGCGGCGCGGCGACATCGTGCGACACTCCTGCCCCGGCGCAGGGGCCTGCGGCGGGATGTACACGGCCAACACGATGGCCACGGCGATCGAGGCGCTCGGCATGGCGCTGCCCGACAGCGCCTCGCTGCCGGCCGAGCACCCGGGCAAGCTCGACGAGTGCCGGCGGGCCGGAGCCGCCGTGCGGCGGCTCCTCGAACTCGATCTCAAACCCCGCGACATCATGACGCGTCGGGCTTTCGAGAACGCGATGGTGGTCGTGATGGCGCTCGGCGGCTCGACGAACGCCGTGCTGCACCTGATCGCGATGGCCCGGGCGGTGAACGTCGACCTCGGCCCGGCCGACTTCCAGAGGGTGTCGCGGCGGGTGCCCTACATCGCCGACCTGAAGCCGAGCGGAAAGTTCGTGCAGGAAGACCTGCATTCCATCGGCGGCACGAGCGGGCTGATGAAGTATCTGCTGGAAAAGAGCCTGCTCGACGGGGATTGCATGACGGTCACCGGCAAGACGCTCGGCGAAAACCTCTCCTCGAGCGCCGGGCTGTCGGCCGGCCAGAAGATCATTCAGCCGGTGGAGCACCCCATCAAGCCGACCGGCCACATCACGATCCTGCACGGCAATCTCGCCCCCGACAGCGCTGTGGCGAAGATCACCGGCAAGGAGGGCTCGCGGTTCCGCGGGCCGGCGCGGGTGTTCGACAGCGAGGAGGCGATGCTGGCGGCGCTCGAGCAGGGGGCGATCCGCCGCGGCGACGTCGTCATCATCCGCTACGAGGGGCCCAAGGGGGGGCCGGGCATGCCCGAGATGCTCACGCCCACGTCGGCGCTTGTGGGAGCGGGGCTGGGCAACGATGTCGCGCTCATCACCGACGGCCGGTTCTCCGGAGGGTCGCACGGGTTCATCGTGGGGCACGTCGTGCCCGAGGCGCAGGAGGGCGGGCCGATCGCGCTGGTCCGCGACGGCGACACGGTGGTGATCGACGCCGACACCGCCACGATCGACGCTGAGGTGTCGGAGGAGGAGTTCCGCCGTCGCCGCAGCGAGTGGCGGGCGCCGCCGCTGAAGGCCTCGCGAGGCATCCTGGCCAAGTACATCCGCTGCGTGGCGCCGGCGTCACGCGGCTGCGTGACCGACGAGTAGCCAGCTCGGCGGGCCACGTTGCCTCGGCTCACCGCGGCATCGGCAGCGACTCGATCGGCACGGGCGGGCCCGGGGCGATCACCGCGCCCGGGGGCAGCTGCTCCGGGAGAATCGGCGCGCCGCGCACGGGCACGCCGGGGGCCGCCGGAACGGCCGCCCCATCCGGCGGCTGGTAGTAGGGCTCCGCCTGCGGCATCGGTGCGACGCCGAGCTTGGCGAGCACCGTCGAGAGCATCCGCTGCTCGAGGAGGGGATCGCGACCGAGCGGGATCCAGCCGAGGTTCGGCGTGGGGGCCGCCACGGGCCGGGGCTGGTCGCCCACCTGCTGGCCGAGCGTGGGCAGCGGCGTGCCGTAGCGGTAGAGCGAGTCGTCGTTGCGGAACGAGGCGCCGCCCGTGGTGGCCTGCATCGGCCGGGGCATGTTCTCGAGCTCCTTGAGGACCACGGCCTCGATCCGCCAGCCGGCCGGATCGGGGATGAGCCTCATCGTGCCCCGGCGCCGGATCGACTGCAGCGTGGCCTCGAGCCGCTCGCGAAACCCCACCGAGTCGCCCCGCCACGGCTCCAGGAGCGTCGAGCCTGTCTGCGGAAAGGTGTCTATCCGTCCCTCGGTGGGCACGCCGTTGGCGAACACCACCCGCTGCTCCGCGGCCACCTTGAAGTAGTCGTCGGCTACGTCGACCATCCGCGACCAGACGAGCTCCGCGTCGAGCGGCGGGATGACGACGGAATTGCGGGCGGCCTGGGGTGCCGCCGCGCCGGGCTGCACGGGCCCGGCCGGGCCGATCACCGTTCCCTGCGGCAGCGGCGCGAACGGGTCGGGCTGGGCCACGACCGCGGGTGGGGCGACGGGGACCCCCGGCGGCGGCAGGATCTCCTGCCCGTCGGTCCGGCCCGCGGCGCAGACGGCGGCGGCGAGCGCGACGGCGCAGAGTGTCGGCGAGCGGGCCATGGCAGATTCCGCGGGGCGGCCCACGGACGGCGGGGCCGGCGGCGGACTGTCGGCGATCCGGCGGTCCGGCTCAAGCCCAGTTCCCGGG